>JAEYGD010000222.1 GCA_023402505.1 Actinomycetes bacterium | reverse complement strand
CCCGCCGGACTGGTTCCGGCGGGCGCCCACCCGCGTCCGGGTCCGGGCTCAGCAGGCCGGGTAGAGGCGGCGGGTGCCGACGCCGGCGGCGTACGCGGCCGGGTCGCTGAACCGGCAGCCGTAGTCCGCGGCGGCCACGACCGCCGGGTCGGTGACGAGGTCACCGGCCGGGCGCTTCCCGGTGCGGACCCAGGAGACCAGGTCGTCCCAGCCGGCGCCGGCCTCGGCCGGGGTGAACTCGCAGTGCTGCGCGGCCCGGATGGCCCGCTGCACGACCAGCCGGCTGCGGCCGTGCCTCGCGACGTCCCGGGCATAGGCCTGCTCCATCGAGAAGGGCACGAACAGGTCACCCAGGTTGTGCAGGCTGAGCACCGGCACGGTGGGGCGACCGGCGATCCGTGGCACCTCGGTCAGCGTCGGCAGGAGCCGCTGCCGCAGGTTCTCCGGCGCCACCCGCCGCACGGTGGCGTTGACGTCGACC
Source organism: Actinomycetes bacterium (assembly GCA_023402505.1). GTDB lineage: Bacteria > Actinomycetota > Actinomycetes > Mycobacteriales > Micromonosporaceae > Micromonospora. The sequence goes on along the minus strand of JAEYGD010000222.1, from coordinate 12,965 downwards.
GGGCTGTTCGGGGCGTACCGGGTCAGCAGGTTGGTGGCCAGCTGCCCCGGGCGTTCGGCGGGGGAGTCCCCGCCCTCGGTGACGCTGATGCCGAAGAGGAAGTCCTTCCAGACCGCGAAGGCGGCGTCCGAGCCGGGACGCGGCCCGCCCGAACGGTTGACGGTGATGTCCCGCAGCTGGCGGCCCCGCTCGTCGGTGATCTGCGGGCTGGTCGGCGTGACGCCGGTCAGGCCGAGGGCGACCTGGATGCGCGGTACGGCGTTCGTCAGGTAGTCCGGCGGCGTCGGGTACGCGGGCACCCCGGCGAGGGCCTGCGCGACCAGGTTGTAGTCGAGGAAGAAGTCGAGCAGCGTCTGGTCCCCGAGCACCCCGCACATCGGCAGCGCCCCCGCGTAGTACCCGGGGTACTGCTCCAGCGAGCGGGCGAGGACGTAGCCGCCCATCGACACCCCCGCCAGGTACGTGCGGTGCGGGCGCTTGACGAGGCGCCGGAAGTGGTCGGCCAGGTCCTTCGTGCTGAGCACGCCGGCCCGGATGTCGAAGCCGTTGCGGTAGTACGAGGACGAGGCCCAGGCGTACCCCTGCTCCAGCAGGCGCTGCCGCAGGCCGAAGGCCGGCGGCTCCGGCGCCAGGACGGTGGTCTGCCCGCGGTAGCCGTGGGCCCACATCACCAGGTCGCCGTTCCACTTCTCCGGCACCTCGACGATGTAGCCCGAGTGACGGTGCACGCCCTGCCGGACGGTGGTCGGCGCGCCGCCCACCACCAGCGGGTCCAGCGGCGGGTTGCTGATCGTGTAGCCGGGCAGCGGCGCGGTGCCGTCGCCGGGACGCTCACCGGCGGCGGTCGCGGGCCCGGCGCCGGCGAGCCCGACGGTGAGGGTCAGGGCGACGGCGGCGCCGAGCAGGCGGCGGAGGGTACGGACGGTCGAGGACGGCATCGGCGCTCCCGCTCCGGGACGGTGGCCGCCCGGTGGTGGGCCGGGCAGGGGGTGCCTACCGGTGGGTAGGGACCTGACCGTAGGCCCGCCGTTCCACCCGCGTCAATGCCCTGCTGACCGACGGGTCAGTCAGACCACCCCGTGCGCCAGCATCGCCTCCGCCACCCGGCGGAACCCGTTGATGTTGGCCCCGGCCACGTAGTCGCCCGGCAGCCCGTACTCCTCGGCGGTCGCCCAGCAGCGGGCGTGGATGTCCCGCATGGTCTCGCGCAACCGCTGCTCCGAGTGCGCGAACGTCCACGAGTCGCGGCTGGCGTTCTGCTGCATCTCCAGGGCACTCACCGCCACCCCACCCGCGTTCGCCGCCTTCCCGGGCGCGAACCGGACCCCGGCCCGCCCGAGGATCCGCACCGCCTCCGGCGTGGTCGGCATGTTGGCCCCCTCGACCACCGCGACGCAACCGCCGGCCACCAGCTCCGCCGCCTCCGCGCCGCCGATCTCGTTCTGCGTCGCGCACGGCAGGGCCACCTCGCAGGGCACCTCCCAGACCGTACGGCCCGACACCGACACCGCGTGCGGCAGGTGGCGTACGTAGTCGTCCAGCCGGCCGCGGCGCTGCTCCTTCAACTCCCGCAGCAGCTCCAGGTCGATGCCCTTCTCGTCGAGCAGGTACCCGGTGGAGTCGGAGCAGGCGACCACCTTGCCGCCCAGCTGGTGCACCTTCTCGATCGCGTAGATCGCCACGTTGCCGGAGCCGGAGACCACCACCCGCTTGCCCTCGATGCTGTCCCCGGTCTGGCGCAGCATCTCCTCGGCGAAGAAGACGGCCCCGTACCCGGTCGCCTCGCGGCGCACCTGCGCGCCCCCGTACGCCAGGCCCTTGCCGGTGATGACGCCGGCCTCGTAACGGTTGGTGATCCGCTTGTACTGCCCGAACAGGTAGCCGATCTCCCGGCCACCCACCCCGATGTCCCCGGCCGGTACGTCGGTGTGCTCACCGATGTGCCGGTACAGCTCGGTCATGAAGCTCTGGCAGAACCGCATCACCTCGCGGTCGGAGCGGCCCTTCGGGTCGAAGTCCGCCCCGCCCTTGCCGCCGCCGATCGGCAGCCCGGTCAGCGCGTTCTTGAAGATCTGCTCGAAACCCAGGAACTTGACGATCCCCAGGTACACCGACGGGTGGAAGCGCAGCCCGCCCTTGAACGGGCCGAGCGCACTGTTGAACTCCACCCGGAAACCCCGGTTGACCCGCACCCGACCGCGGTCGTCCTCCCACGGCACCCGGAAGATGACCTGCCGCTCCGGCTCGCAGATGCGTTCGATGATGCGCGCCTCGACGTACTCCGGGTGCCGGGCCAGGGCCGGACCGATGCTCTCCAGCACCTCCCGGACGGCCTGGTGGAACTCCGGCTCGCCGGCGTTGCGGGAGACCACACGGGCGAAAACCGTCTCGACCGTTTCCGGCATCCGAACACGTCCCTTCGATCGGTGCGGCGGCCCCGATGCCGCCGGTGTCGGCGTACGCGCCGCCGAACGCTTCCGGATACGGACCGTGACGCCGGTCCGGTTCACCCGGTTCCCCGGTGCGGTGGCCGCGCTCGCCGCGCGCCGTCGCCGGGCCGCGGTGGCGGGTCGTCGCCGCCCGGTCCGGCCGTGGTCCGCGCCGGTCCCGGCACCACCTCGTCGTGGTGCCCACCCGCCCTGTTCCCAGCGTAGACCGGCTGCGTACGCATTCTTCAGGCCGTCGGCGGGCGGGTGCCGTCAGGGCCCTCACGTCCCCAATACTGAGAGTTGCTCGCGTCCCGCCCCCGGCGGTCATGCTCCGGGCCGCTGTCCGGTTCCGGCCCAGTCGTCCGGGTCCGGTCACCCGGGACGGCGGCGGCCGGCGGCGTACAGTCGGGTCGTGGAACGTGTCGAGAAGATGCCGGCGGAGACCCGGCCGCCGGGCGTGGCGACGGTCGATCCCGGCAGCGTCCTGCTGCCGGGCCACGACGTGCCGCTCGGGCGGTACACGACCGTGCGCCGGCTGCTGCCGCAGCGGCAGCGGCGCCTGGTCGGCGCCTGGTGCTTCGTCGACCACTTCGGCCCCGACGACGTCGCCGAGCGGCCCGGCATGGAGGTGCCGCCCCACCCGCACACCGGCCTGCAGACGGTGACCTGGCTGCTGGACGGGGAGATCATGCACCGCGACAGCCTCGGCAACGTGCAGCCGATCCGGCCGGGCCAGCTCAACGTGATGACCTCCGGGCACGGCATCGCCCACTCGGAACGCTCACCCGAGCGGCACCCGCCGGTCATGCACGGCGTGCAGCTGTGGGTCGCGCTGCCCGACCCCGCACGGGCCGGCGCGGCCGACTTCGCCCACCACGCCGAGCTGCCCCGGTGGCGTGACGACGAGCTCGACGTGACCCTGCTGGTCGGCGAGCTGGGCGGGGAGCGGTCCCCGGCCGTCGTGCACACGCCGCTGGTCGGCGCGCAGCTGGAGCCGCTCGGGCCGGCGCCGGCGACCCTGCCGCTGCGCACCGACTTCGAGTACGGGCTGCTGGCCATGTCCGGGGCCGCGGACATCGACGGGACGGCCCTGACGCCCGGCGACCTGCTCTACGTCGGCCGTGGACGGGAGCGGCTCACGCTGCGCGGCGAGCCGGGCAGCCGGCTGCTGCTGCTCGGGGGTACGCCGTTCGACGAGCCCCTGGTGATGTGGTGGAACTTCGTCGGACGCTCGCACGAGGAGGTCGTCGCCGCCCGGGACGACTGGATGGCCGGGCGGCGCTTCGGCACGGTCGCCGACGACCCGGCGCCGCCGTTGCCCGCGCCGGCCCTGCCGACCACCCGGCTCAAGGCGCGCGACCGCAGTGGCGGCGTGCACGGCTGAGCTGCCCTCGGCAGGGCAGGAGTGGTGCGGGCGCGGGCGGGTAGTCGCCGCGCATGCCGACCAACGCCACCATCGAGGACCGCAAGCGGCTGGCCCGCCGGCTCGCCGGCAGCGGGCGCGGCTTCGCCGAGCAGTACGGCTTCCGCGTCATCAACAACCCGTCGAGCCTGTTCCAGATCCTCTGCCTGGCGGTCCTGCTGTCCCGGCGGGGCGACTTCCGGCGGGCCGTGGACAGCGCGCACGCCCTGTACGCGCAGGGCTGGGACAGCGCCGCCCGGCTGGCCCGCTCGTTGCACGCCGACCGGATGCGGGTGCTGCGCGACAGTGGACAGCCGCGCCAGGACGTGGACGCGCTGGCCACCACCCTGGGCGACCTGGCGCAGCGCGTCGTCGACCGGTACCGGGGCGACCTGCGCCGGTTGCGCTCCGTCGCCCACCACGACCCGGCCCGCGAGCGTGCGCTGCTGGCCGAGCTGCCCGGGGTGGACGCCACGGTGGTCGATCTCTTCCTGCGCGAGACGCAGGCGCTGTGGCGGGAGGTCGCGCCGGTGGCGGACCGGCGGGCACTGGCCGCCGCACGCAAGCTCGGGCTGGGCCGCTCCGCCGACGACCTGGCCGGGCTGGCGGGCAGTGGCGAGTCGGAGCGCCTCGCCTGGCTGGTGGGCGCCCTCGCACGGGTCGACCTGGAGGGGCGGTACGCGGAACTGACCCGCTGAGCGGACGTGCGAAAGCCCACAGTTATCCGAAACTTCTACCCGTTCGGGGGATGTCATGTCGTATGATGATCGCGGCAGTGATGCCCGCCCGGTTCGGGCGTAGGGCACTGCCCGGTGTGCGCGACCCGGTTCGGGCGCGCCGACCACCGGGACAGGTGCGCGTGTGGCGCCCCTGGCCGCGGTTCGCGGCCCGGGGCGCCCGCCTGTCTCCGGCAACGTTCGCGCGGGCCGCGACGCGTGACCGCACGGCACGCGTGACCGCACGGCACGGCGGGGACCGCCGCCGCCGGGAGGTCCCGACCGGCGGCACCCCACCGGTGAACGCTCAGATGCTGCGCAGGTGCTGGGACACCCGCTGGTGCCGCTTGTCCCGGGCCTGGGCCGCACGCTGCGACGCACCGACCTCCGGGGCGGCCTCGATGCCCGCCGACCGGGCCACCTCGGTCCCGTTGGCGTAGTCGACCGGCGGCAGGGCACGCAGGGCACGCAGCACGTCCGGCGGGGCGCCCTCCCGTTCGGCCTCGCGTACCACGTCGTCCTTCTCGGCCGGGTAGTCCAGGCTCGACAGGTACTGCAGCACGTCGGCGTAGGTCGCCATGATGGTGAGCTCCTCGGGCATCGATCCGGTCACGACCGGCGGCGGTTACCCGTCGGGGCCGGGCTCACGCGCCCGACCGGCCGGTAACCCGGCCCGTTTCCCGACCCGGCGCACGGGTATCCGGCCAGCCCGGACCGAGGGAGCACAGGATGGACTACGACACCTTCGTCGACCAGGTCGCCCAGCGGACGCGGACCGCCTCCGAGCAGGCGGTGGAGCTGACCCGGGCGACGCTGGAGACCCTCGCCGAGCGGCTGACCGGCGGGGAGGTCCTGGACCTCGCCGCTCAACTGCCCCGGCCGTTGCAACTGGTGCTGAAGCCGGGACCGGACAACGAGGCCGCCCAGCGGCTCGGGGCGGCGGAGTTCGTCACCCGGGTGGCCGCCCGCGCCCACGTCGACGAGCCGACCGCCCGCGACGCCGTCCGGGCGGTCTTCACCACACTGCGCGAGGCGATCAGCGGTGGCGAGTTCGACGACGTGGTGGTGCAACTGCCCCGCGACTACCGCGACCTGGTCGAGCCGGCACTGGCCCCGGGCGCGACGCTGCGACGCTCCTGACCGGACGCGCCGAGCCCACCGCCCCGGCGCCTCAGGCGACCGCGCCCGCCTCCCGCAGCGCGGCGACGCGGTCCGCGTCGAAGCCCGCCTCGGCCAGCAGCTCCCCGGTGTGCTCGCCGGGCTGCGGCGGAGGCCGGCGCAGCGCCGTCGGGGTGCCCGAGAAGCGCGGCGCGGGCGCCGGCTGGGTCACCCCGTCCCGGTCCACGAACGTGCCCCGCGCCGCCAGGTGCGGGTGCTGCGGCGCCTCGGTCCAGTCCAGCACCGGCGCCACGCAGGCGTCCGACTCGCCGAGCAGCGCCGCCCACTCGTCGCGCGTACGCGTGCGGAACAGCCGCGCCCACGCCTCCCGCAGCGCCGGCCAGTTCGCCGGGTCGGTGCGGTCGAGCGCCTCGTCGCCGGGCAGCGGGAACCCGGTGCGCCGCACCAGCTCGTCGTAGAAGCGGGACTCCAGCGCGCCCACCGCCAGGTGCCGCCCGTCCGCGCACTCGTACGTGTCGTAGAACGGCGCGCCACCGTCGAGCAGGTTCACCCCGCGCGGCTCCTGCCACAGCCCGAGCCGGCGCAGCGCGTGGATCTGGGTGCTGAGCACGGCCACTCCGTCGACGATGGCCGCGTCGACCACCTGACCGGGAGCGCCACCGCGCGCCGCGTACAGGGCGCTGACCAGGCCCAGGGCGAGCATCATCCCGCCGCCGCCGAAGTCGCCGAGCAGGTTCATCGGCGGCACCGGGCGCTCGCCGGCCCGCCCGATGCCGTGCAGCGCGCCGGTCAGCGCGAGGTAGTCGATGTCGTGCCCGGCGTACGGCGCGACCGGGCCGTCCTGTCCCCACCCGGTCATCCGCCCGTACACCAGGCGCGGGTTGACCGCGTGGCAGTCCGCCGGCCCGAGGCCCAGCCGCTCGGTCACGCCCGGCCGGAAACCCTCGATCAGCGCGTCCGCGCCGGCGACCAGCGCGAGCACCACCTCGCGCCCGCCCGGCGACTTCAGGTCCACGCCGATCGAGCGGCGGCCCCGGTTGAGCAGGTCGGGGTGCGGGCTGCCGAACGCCGAGGGGTCCACGTCGGTCACCCGGTCCACCCGGACCACGTCGGCGCCCAGGTCCGCCAGCATCATCGCGGTGAACGGCCCCGGCCCGATCCCGGCCAGCTCGATCACCCGTACGCCGGCGAGAGGGCCGGCCGGCACGTCCTCGATCATCGGGCCACCATAGGCGCTGCCGGGTTTGTGCGGTAAGGGGTCGGGAACGCCACCGCCGGACACGGGGAGGTGGGGTGGCCGACGACCGGATCAGGGTGGCCATGCTGCACGGCCCCGGCCGCCCGGACTCCGACGGGGTCAGCGACTACGTGACCCGCCTGGTCGACGCGCTCGGCGAGGTGGGCGTCGAGGCGACCCCGGTGCCGGTGCGACCCGACGGCGACCGGTGGCGCCGGGCGACCGCCCGGGCCGCCAGCCGGGTCCGCGATCTCGCGCCGGACCTGGTGCACGTGCAGTTCGCGCCGTCGGCGTACCGGTTCACCGGGCACGCCGGACTCCTGCCGCTGCGGCTGCCGCGGCGCCTGCCCCTGGTCACCACGCTGCACGAGTACGGCTGGTGGTCCTGGCCGCCGTGGCTTCCCGGCCGGATGTGGCCGGCGCTGGAACGGGCCGGCTGGGACCGGGAGTCGGGGCGGCTGGTCCCGGGCAGCGCGGCGGTGATCGTCACCAACGCCGGGCACGCGTCGGTGGTCCACGAGCGCACCGGCCGGCAACCGACGCACATCCCGATCGCGCCGAACGTCACCCCCGGCGCGGCCACCGCCGGGCTGCGGCTCCGGGACGAACTGGGTCTTGCCGAGGGCGCGCCGCTGCTGGTCTTCTTCGGTTTCGTGCACCCGGTCAAGGGCGTCCGGTACGCCATCGAGGCGCTGCCCCAGCTTCGTCGGGCCCACCCGGACCTGCGCCTGCTGGTGGTCGGCGGGTTCACCTCGCAGGCGCTGCCCGAGCCGCAGGCGCGGGCGTTCCGGGCCGAGCTGACCGCCCTCGCCGGCCGCTGCGGCGTCGCCGACGCCGTCACCTTCACCGGGCACCTGCCCGCCGATCGGGTGTCGGCCGCCCTGCACGCCGCCGACGTGGCGGTGCTGCCGTTCACCGCGGGGGTGGGCACCAAGAGCGGTGCGCTGCTGGCCGCCCTCGCCCACGGTGTGCCCACCGCGGTGACCCGGCCCGACGGACCCGACGACGAACCGCACCGCAGCGGGGCGGTGGCGGTGATCCCGGCCCGGCGGGACTGTGCCGCCGTGGCGGGCACCGTCGGGCGGCTCCTCGCCGACCCGGTGCTGCGGCGCCGGCTCGCCGAGCGGGGTCGCGCCTTCGCGGCCGCGTACACCTGGCCCCGGGTGGCCGCCGCGCACCGCGACGTCTACCGGCGGACCCTGGCGGGCACCGGTGCCTGACCGGTACGCGGACATCCTGGTGGTCGACCTGCTCGGCGGCATCGGCGACCTGCTGATGCTGCTGCCGGCGATGCACGGGCTCGCGCGGCGCCACCCGGCCGCCCGGCTGCGGGTGCTCACCCACGACCCGGGGGCCGACCTGGTCCGCGCCGACCCGGCGGTGGCGGAGGTGACCACGCCCCGGCACGGTGGACCCGGCGCGGAACGGGCGGCGGTGGTGGCGGCGCTCGCCGCCGGCCGGCCCGACCTCGCCGTCACCACCACCCGGTACGACGGGATCCCGGACCTGCTGGAGGCCGGGTCGGGCCGGGCGGTGACCGACCTGTGGCGCCGGCCGCCGCCGCACCAGCCGGTGGGGGAGCGGTACCTGGAGATCCTGCACACCGAGGGGCTGCTCGACCCGGCCGACCGCGCCGGCCGGCCCCGGGTGCACGTCCCCGCGACGGCCGGGCGGGCCGGCGAACGCACCGTCGGCCACCTGGTGGGTGATCCGCTGGCGCCGCCCGTGGTGCTGGTCACCGACGCCGGGATGGCGGTCAAGCGCTGGCCGGCGCGGCACTGGCGGGCCCTCGCCGCCGCGCTGACCCGCCGGGGGCACCCGGTGCTGACCGTCGGCCCGGTCAACGCCGGGGCGCCGCTCGGTGTGCCGCTGCCCCGGGCCGACCTGCCCACCCTCGCCGGCCAGTTCGCGGCGCTGCGCCGGCGCGGCGGTGTGGTGGTCGGCCCGGACACCGGGCCGGTACGGCTCGCCGCCGCCACCGGTGTCGCCACCGTGGCCCTGTTCGGGCCGACCGACGCCCGCCGTTACGGGACCGGCGACGTCGACCTGCAGGGGCTGCCCGCGTGCGCGTACCGGCGGCCCACCGCGATCACCGAACAGCCGTGCTGGTGGACGGCCCGCTGCCCGCTGGACCGCGAGGAGCCGGCCTGCATGGCCGACCTGGACCCGGCCCGCGTCCTGGCGGCGGTCACCGCCCGCGCGGGCTGACCGCGTACCTCGAAAGCGGGATGCCGATCTCGGCACCCGGTGCTGCGCCGGCTGGCCGGGTAGCGGGACGCTGACGGAGCGCCGCCGCGCGCCCCGCCTGGCGGGCGGAAACGCCCTGACCTAACCTTGTCGCGACGAGGGGAGTACTTCCCACGAACCATTCCGGTCAGTACGGCGGGCCCGGAGCGCGCCTCGGGTGGTTGCCCACGAAAACGTGGGTGAAGGAGACCTCGAGCATGACACCGTGTTCGAGGAGGCTCCATGACCGAGTTGTACCTTGCCGCCGAGTTGCAGTCGGTGGGCACTCCCACGCTGTGGGGCGTCACCATCGCCGGCGTGCTGGCGCTGCTCGTACTCGACTTCCTCGTCACCCGGCGCCCGCACGAGGTGTCGATCCGGGAGGCGCTGGGCTGGTCGGCGTTCTACATCGCGTTGCCGCTGGCGTTCGGGGCCTGGGTCTGGGCCCGCTTCGGTTCCACCCAGGGCGTCGACTACCTCACCGGTTACCTGGTCGAGAAGTCGCTGTCGGTGGACAACCTCTTCGTCTTCATGCTGCTGCTGGCCGCGTTCGCCGTGCCGTCCGTGCTCGCCCAGCGGGTCCTGCTCTTCGGCATCACCGGCGCGCTCGTGCTGCGGGCGATCTTCATCGCCCTCGGCGCCGCCGCCCTGCAGACGCTCGACTTCGCCTTCCTGCTCTTCGCCGTCATCCTCCTCGTCACCGCCGTGAAGCTGCTGCGCGACGCGATGTCCGGCCACGAGAAGGAGATCGACATCAGCCGGATGCGTTCGGTGCGGCTGCTGCGCAGGTTCATGCCGGTGACCGACGAGTACCAGGGCACGAAGATGATCGTGCGGATCGACGGCCGGCGTACGCTCACCCCGCTCGCCCTGGTCGTGGTCGCGGTGCTCGCCACCGACGTGGTCTTCGCGGTCGACTCGGTGCCGGCCGTGTACGGCATCACCGAGGACCCGTACCTGGTCTTCGCCACCAACGCGTTCGCCCTGCTCGGCCTGCGGGCGCTCTACTTCGTCCTGCACGCCGCGCTGAGCCGGCTCGTGCACCTCAGCTACGGCCTCGCGGTCATCCTCGGCTTCATCGGCGTCAAGCTGGCCCTGCACTGGGCGCACGGCATCTGGTCCGGCGTGCCGGAGATCCCCACGCCGATCTCCCTCGCGGTGATCGTGGTGGTGCTGGTGGTGGTGACGCTCACCAGCCTCCGGGCCACGCGTACCCAGGTGCGCGGCGAGAAGGAGGTCGTCCGGGGCTGACGGACCGCCCGGTCCCCGGTTACCGCCACGTCCCACCGGTCCGGGGTGGTACGACTGACGGGTGGGAATCGTGTCGCCGGGCTTCCAGGGCCGGCCCCGCTCGACGGAGCCGGCCCTGCCACCGGGCCAGTACCTGACCGGGGACTTCCCGGTGCTGTCCGCCGGGCCGACGCCGAGGGTGCCGCTGGACACCTGGGAGTTCGTCGTCACGACGGAGGCCGGCGCCGAGTACCGGTGGTCGTGGGACGAGATGATGGCCCTGCCGCAGGAGACGCCGACGGTGGACATCCACTGCGTCACCCGCTGGTCCAAGCTCGGCACCACCTGGCAGGGCGTGTCGCTGGACACCTTCCTCGACGGCGTCGACACCGCCGCCCACTACGCGCTGGCGCACTCGTACGGCGGCTACACCACCAACCTGCCGCTGGCCGACCTGCGCGGCGGGCGCGCCTGGGTGGTGCACACGTACGACGGTGGGCCGCTGCCCGGCGAGCACGGCGGCCCGGCCCGGCTGCTGGTGCCCCACCTGTACTTCTGGAAGTCGGCCAAATGGGTACGCGGCATCCGGCTCGGCACGAGCGACGAGCCCGGCTTCTGGGAGACCGCCGGTTACCACGACTACGGCGACCCGTGGCGCGAGCAGCGGTACCAGGGCGACTGATGGCCGCACCGACCGCCGGGGCCCGGGTCGCCCCGCTCAGCTGGCGGGTGGCCCGCCTGGTGGAGCGCCGGGTGGAGACGCCCAGCGCGCAGACCCTGGTCCTGGACGTGCCGGGCTGGCCCGGGCACCTGCCCGGGCAGCACGTCGACGTGCGGCTCACCGCCGAGGACGGCTACCAGGCCGCCCGGTCGTACTCGCTGGCCGCCCCGGCGGACGGCGAGCGCGTCGAGCTGACCGTGCAGCGGGTGGCCGACGGGGAGGTGTCGCCGTACCTCGTCGAGACCTACGCCGAGGGCGACCCGGTGGAGATCCGCGGCCCGGTCGGCGGTTGGTTCGTGTGGCGGCCCGAGGAGACCGCGCCGGTGCTGCTGGTCGGCGGCGGGTCCGGGGTCGTGCCGCTGATGGCGATGGTCCGGGCCCGGCGCGCCGCCGGCAGCCGGGTGCCGTTCCGGCTGATCTACTCCGTGCGTACGCCGGCCGACGTCCTGTTCGCCGACGAGCTGCGCCGCCGGGCCCGCGACGACCTGGGCCTGGACGTGGCGTACGTGTACACCCGGACGGCGCCGGAGGGCTGGCGCGGCGAGCCGCACCGCCTCGGCCTGGCCGACGTCAACACCCACGGCTGGCCGCCCGAGCTGGAGCCGCTCTGTTACGTCTGCGGGCCGACCGGCTTCGTGGAGACCGCCGCCGACCTGCTGGTCGGTCTGGGGCACCAGACCCGCCGGGTGAAGACCGAGCGGTTCGGGCCGACCGGCTGACCGCCGAGGGGGAGACATGACGGATCTGTCCTACGTGGACGGCAACATGCTGGACGGCCCGCTGCGCGAGCTGTTCGCCGTCGACCTGAGCGCCGCCACCGGCCGGTGCGACAGCTGCGGCCGTCCCGGCCCGATCGCCGGGCTGCGGGTCTGGTCGCACGCCCCCGGCCTGGTCGGGCGCTGTCCCAACTGCGACGGGGTGATGCTGCGCCTGGTGCGGGCACCCGACCGCGCCTGGCTGGACCTGCGCGGTGCCACCTACCTCCAGGTGCCGATGCCGCTGGACCAGCCGCACCCGCGTCAGCGCTAATCCGCCGGCACCCGCCCGGTGCCGCCCCGTCGGTGAGAGGGTGGACCGGGGGTGAGGACATGGCCGAGGACCTGCGGACGCGGTCGGCCCGGGAGGTGTTCGAGGACCATCTGCGCCTGGCCGACGAGCACGACTTCGAGTCCGACATCGCGCGCAACGTCGCGCCGGACGTGGTGGTGCTGGAGCGGCGGGGCGTCTTCCGCGGCCACGACGGCGTACGCGAGCTGGCGCGGCTGCTCGAGGAGGAGCTGCCCGGCGGCCGGTACACGTACACGAACAAGCTGGTCGAGGGCCGGGTCGCCTTCCTGGAGTGGACCGCCGAGGGCGGCGGTGCCCGGGTCCGCGACGGCGCCGACTCCTACGTCATCGAGCACGGCTGGATCGTCGCCCAGACCATCCACTACACGGTCGAGCCGGCGGGGTGACAGCGGCCGGCAGGCCGATGTCGGGCGGCCTGGCCGTCAAGCCACGTTTGTCCAGGCTGTCGCGGGGAACGGGCCCGGAATGACGAAGCCTCGTGTGGTGATCGTGGGGGCCGGGTTCGCCGGGTACCACGCGGCGAAGACGCTCAGCCGGCTGGCGAAGGACCGGGCCGAGATCGTCGTGCTGAACGCGACCGACTACTTCCTCTACCTGCCGCTGCTCCCCGAGGTGGCCGCCGGCGTCGTGGAGCCCACCCGGATATCCGTGCCGCTGGCCGGGACGCTCGACGGCGTCCGCATCGTCGTCGGCGAGGCGGACCACGTCGACCTGCAGAACCGCTGGGTGGGCTTCAGGCAGCCGGAGGGCGAGCGGAACCGGCTCGCGTACGACCGCCTGGTCCTGGCCGTCGGCAGCGTCAACAAGCTGCTGCCCA
>JAEYGD010000541.1 GCA_023402505.1 Actinomycetes bacterium | reverse complement strand
CGCCACCAAGCCGAGACGAGCAACGCCCACGCACGCCACCAAGCCGAGACAGGCAACACCCACGCACGCCACCAAGCCGAGACGAGCAACGCCCACGCACGCCACCAAGCCGAGACAGGCAACGCCCACGCACGCCACCAAGCCGAGACGAGCAACGCCCACGCACGCCACCAAACCGAGACGAGCAACGCCCACGCACGCCGCCGAGCCGGGACGGCGAAGCGCTCGTGCGGGGCACGCCCAGAGAGGCGTACGCGCGGCAGGTCAGGAGGCGTAGCGGGCTGGCGTGCCGGGGCGGAGGGCGCGCGCGACCGCCTCGGCGAGCGGCTTCAGGTCGGCCTCGTCGAGCGTGCTGACCGTGAGGCGGACGGCGGGCGCGGCACCGAGGCGGTAGAGCGCTCCGGGCGCGACCGCCCAGCCAGCGTCGCGCAGCGTGGTCACCACGCTGGTCTCGTCGGGCACCGGCAGCCAGACGTTGATGCCGCTGCGGCCGTGAGCCGGCACGCCCCGCGCCGCCAGCTCGGCGAGCAGCCCGGCACGGCGCCGCTCGTAGTTCTCCCCCGCGCGGCGTACCAGTTCGGCGACGGACGGATCCGACCACAGGGCGAGCACCAGCCGTTGCAGCACCGTGGACACCCACCCGGCGCCCGCACGCAGCCGGCCGGCCACCCGGGCGACCGTCGCCTCGTCCCCGGCCAGCACCGCGAGCCGCAGGTCCGGCCCGTACGGTTTGCTGACGCTGCGGACGAAGGCCCAGCTCGGGGTCGCCCCGGCGAGCGGGTGCAGCGGAACACGGGCCAGCTCGGCGGCGTGGTCGTCCTCGATCAGCAGCAGGTCGGACCGGTCGGCGAGCAGTGCCCGCAGGCGGTCGGCGCGCTCGGCGGAGACGGCGGCTCCGGTCGGGTTCTGTGCGCGGCTGGTGACGACCAGCGCCCGTGCGCCGAGGGTCAGGGCCGCCTCGACACCGGCCTCGGTGGGCCCGTCGTCGTCCACCGGCACGCCGATCGGGCGGAGCCCGAGCGCGGCCACCAGGTCGAGCAGGTTGGCCCAGCCCGGGTCCTCGACCGCGACCGCGTCGCCGGGGCGCAGGTGGGCGCCGAGCAGGCGCTCGATGCCGTCCAGCGCGCCGCCGGTGACGGTGAGCTCTCCGGCCGGCACCCCGTCGGCGGTCAACCGCTCCCGCGCCGCGTCGGCGAGGTCGGGCAGGAGAGCGCGGTTCGCGTACCCGGCCGGGGGGCCGATCTGCTCGGCGAGCGTCGCCAGGTGCGGGCCGAGCGGTGGCAGCAGCCGGGGGTCGGGCTGGCCGAGGGCGAGGTCACGGACGCCCGGGGCGGGCGGTGGCAGCAGGACCGAGCGGCTGCCCGCGACCGGCGGGCGGGGGCGGACCCGCGTGCCGTGCCGCCCGGCGGTGACGACGAGGCCCCGCTGGCGCAGCTCCTGGTACGCCCGGGCGACGGTCGCCGGGCTGACCGCCAGCTCGGTGGCGAGGGCACGGACGGCCGGCAGTGCCGCCCCGGCGGGGAGCGCTCCCGACCGGACGCCGGACTCGACGCTGGCCGAAATCGCGGCGGACGTGGCCCCGGTGATCTGATAACGTACTGGCACAGTTTCAGGATTGTACTAGAACAAAAGCGATTGCACTGAACAAAGGCGGGTTGTCACATGTACGCTCCCACTCCCCGCACCACCGCCACCCGCTCGCGGGACCGGATGAGCTACGACCGGGCCGCCGCCCACGCGGTGCTGGACGAGGCGTATGACTGTGCGCTCGGGTTCACCGTCGACGGGGAACCGCGCATCCTGCCCACCCTGCACGTCCGCATCGGTGACACGCTCTACCTGCACGGCTCGACCGGCAGCCGGCCGCTGCTCGCCGCGCGCGGCGAGGGCCTGCCGGTGTGCGTGTCGGTGACCCTGCTCGACGGCCTCGTCTACGCCCGGTCCCAGTTCCACCACAGCGCCAACTACCGGTCGGTGGTGGCGCACGGCACCGCCCACCTCGTCACCGGGGCGGACGAGAAGGCCCGGGTGCTGGCCGCGCTGGTGGAGAAGGTGGGCCGGGGCCGCAGCGCGGAGAGCCGCCCGCCGACGCGGCGCGAGCTGGCCGAGACCGCCGTCCTGGCGTTGCCGCTGCGGGAGGTGTCGGTCCGCTCCCGCAGCGGCGGGGTCCGCGACGAGCCGGCCGATGTCGACCTGCCCTACTGGGCGGGCGTCCTGCCGCTGCGGCTGACCGCCGGGGTGCCCGAGCCGGACGCGGGGGTGGGTACGCCGGTACCGGCGTTCCTGCGCGAGTCCGCCTCGCCCTGGTTGGAGCCGGTGGTCCTGCGCGGCGAGCACGTGGTACTGGAGCCGCTGGGTCCGGCCCACGTCGAGGAGCTGTTCGCGGCCCTCGACGACCCGGAGGTCTGGCGGCACGTGGGCTACCCCCGGCCGGCGACCGTCGACGACCTGGCGGGCCAGGTGCACACCGCCCTGGAGGCGCACCGGCGGGGCGTCCGGATGCCCTGGGTGCAACGGTGCGCGGTGACCGGGGCGGTGGTCGGCACCACGTCCTACTACCAGCCGGACGAGGAGCTGCGCACGGTGGAGATCGGCTTCACCCAGCTGGGCCGGCCCTGGTGGCGCACCGGCATCAACACCGAGGCGAAGCTGCTGCTGCTCGGCCGGGCGTTCGACGAGCTGGGCGCGGTCCGGGTCACCTGGCAGACGAGCACGCAGAACGTGCGGTCGCAACGGGCCATCGAGCGCCTCGGCGCCACGCGGGAGGGGACGCTACGCGCCAACCGCCGCCGCGCCGACGGAAGCTGGCGCGAGTCGGCGCTCTACTCGATGCTGGCGGCCGAGTGGCCAACGGCACAGGCCACGCTGCGGGAAAGGCTTCTTCCGGCGGTGCCGGCGGCGTCATGATGTCCGGCGTGCTGGGGATCACCGACATCTGGACCTACCTGCTGGGCACGGTGGCCATCGTCCTGCTGCCGGGGCCCAACTCGCTCTTCGTGCTGTCCACCGCGGCCCGCCGTGGGGTGGCGGCCGGCTATCGGGCGGCGGGGGGCGTGTTCGTGGGCGACGGCGTGCTGATGTTCCTGTCGGCGGCCGGTGTGGCGTCGTTGCTGAAGGCGTACCCGCCGCTCTTCCTGGTGATCAAATATGTGGGGGCCGCGTACCTGGGCTATGTGGGGGTCGGCATGCTGCGCGGCGCCTGGCGCCGCTGGCGCACGCGCAACGACCCGGACACGCCGCGGCTCGTCGACGCCGCGGACCCGGCGCAGATGCGCAGCCCGTTCCGCAAGGCCCTCGTGATCAGCCTGCTCAACCCGAAGGCGATCCTGTTCTTCGTCTCGTTCTTCATCCAGTTCGTCGACCCGACCTACGCGTGGCCGGCGCTGTCGTTCCTGCTGCTCGGGCTGCTCGCGCAGGTGGCCAGTGCGCTCTACCTGACCGCGCTGATCTTCGCGGGCACGTTCCTGGCCGTCCAGTTCCGCCGGCGTCGCCGGCTCGCCGCCGGTGCGACGACCACGGTGGGCGCGCTGTTCCTGGGTTTCAGTCTCAAGCTCGCCACCGCCGGCGGCTGACCCGGCCGGTCAGGGTGCCGTCGCCACCGCCGGCGGCTGACCCGGGCGGTCAGGTGCCGTCGCCGCCGCCACCGCCGCCGACTCCGGCGCTACCGGCGGTGCCGCCGAGGCCGAAGCCGGGGCGGACCGGTTCGTCGGGCGGCCGGCTCACGTGGGCGGATTCGGTGATGGTGGCCGACCAGTCGGCGTGCGCCGCCGCGGCGGCGTGCCGGTTGATCGCCTGCCGCAGCCATCCGTCCACCGTCGCCACCCAGTCCCGCCGCTCGGCGTCGGCGTGCCAGATCCGGAACCGGCTGATGCTCTGGTGGGTGATCCCGGCCAGGGCCAGCCGCCGGTCGCACCAGAAGAGCACTTCGAGGCCGGCCGAGTTGGCCACGAACGTCACCTCGAGTTCGGTGATCGGCCCCGCGTACAGGGGCGCGACCCAGTAGCCCAGGCGCTGGTGCAGCGGAAGGGACTGCTCGACGCCGGGCAGCCGGCCGTCGACCAGCCCGGCCTGGCGCATGCTGAAGCCCAGCGTGTCCAGTGCGGCCAGCACGTGCGCCTGGGTCGGCAGCGGGTGCACGAACACGGGCACCATCGCGCCCTGGTCGAGGCGCGGCTCGATCGCCACCTCGGTACGCAGGCCCATGCGGAGGCTGAGCAGCGGCACCCCGCCGACGATCGTCACCGGGGTCTCCCAGGGCAGCGGGAACTCGAACGGGATGCCGCGGGCCCGCCCCGCCCGCAGCACGAAACCGTCCGCCACCGTCGCCTCGTGGAACTGAACGAGGCGGCGGGGCGCGTCCGGGTCGTCCGGCTCGGCCGCCGTGACGAGGCCGAGCCGGACGCGCAGCACCGGCACGTCGGTCGACCCGGCGGTGACCGTCACCCGTCCCGGCAGGCGCAGGCCGGGACGGGTGCTCGGGTTGGCCAGCGCCGTCCGGACGGTCAGCCCCGTCCAGCCCGACTCCGGCGACACCCCCGTCAACCGCACCGGCCCCGCTTACCCGGGCCGGGTCACCGCAAGCGTCGCCCCCGCGGAATCGGGTCGGTCTCGTCGTCGAACTCGCCGATGACCTCCTCCAGGAGGTCCTCCAGCGCGACGAAGCCGATCGGGCGGGCCGGGCCGCCGCCGTTGCGGACCAACGCCAGCTGCGACTGCCGGGCCCGCATCGCCGCCACCGCCTCGGTGACGGTGGCGGCCGCGGGCAGCGTGAACGCGACCGTCATCAGCTCACCGGCGGTCGCCGCCGGACGGGTCGCGGTGGCCCGTACGGCCTCCCGGACGTGCACCAGGCCGCACACGTCCCCCGCCTCGTCGAGCACCGCGAGGCGCGATCGTCCGCTGTCGCGGCTGACCTGCTCGATCCGGCCGGCGCCGTCGTCGCGGCGCACGGTGACCATCCGGTCGAACGGCTCCATGATCTGGGCCACCGTGGTGGCCTGCAGTTCGAGCATGCTGGTCAGCAGTTCGTGCTGCTCGACGCCGAGCGTGCCGTGCTCACGGGACTGCTCCAGCAGCATGCGCAGCTCGTCGGGGCCGTGCACCTGGGCGAGCTGGTCCTGCGGGTTGACCTTGGCCAGCCGGAGGATGCCGTTGGCCAGCGCGTTCAGTGCCGACAGCACCGGGCGGGCCACCCAGGCGAAGGCCCGGAACGGCAGCGCCAGCAGCGTGGCGGACCGCTCGGCGTCGGTGATCGCCCACGACTTCGGTGCCATCTCGCCCACCACCAGGTGCAGGAACGTCACCAGGCTGAGGGCGAAGATCAGCGCGATCACATGGCTGGCCGCGGCGGGCAGGCCGACGGCGTGCAGGAGCGGGCTGAGCAGGTGCTCGATCGCCGGTTCGGCCAGGGCGCCGAGGCCCAGCGTGCACAGGGTGATGCCCAGTTGGGCGCCGGCCAGCATGAGCGACAGCTCGCGTACGCCGTCCAGCGCGGCCTTCGCGGCCCGGCTGCCACCGGCGGCGGCCTGCTCCAGGCGGTAGCGCTTGCTGGCCACGAGGGCGAACTCGGCGGCGACGAAGAACCCGTTGAGGGCCAGCAGGACCACCGAGGTGACGAGTGCGATGCCGGGGCTCACGCGGTCACCTCCGGCCGGCCGCCGGGCTCCAGCAGGCGGAGCCGGACCGAGTCGGCGACGTGCCGGTCGACGGCGAGCACCTCGACCAGCGCCTTCGTGCCGACCGGGGCGTCGTCGCCGTCCACGGGCAGGGTGACCTCGAGCCGGTCGCCCACCTCGGGCACCCGGCCCAGCTCCCGCATGACCAGGCCGGAGAGCGTGTCGTACTCCGGTGCCTCGGGCAGCGAGATGCCGGTGCTGTCGGCGACCTCGTCGATGCGCCAGCGGGCCGGCACCACCCACGAACCGTCGTCCTGCCGCATCGGTGACCGCTCCGGCGGGTCGTCCTCGTCGCGGATCGGGCCCACGAGTTCCTCGGCGATGTCCTCCAGCGTGATCACCCCGGCGAAGCCGCCGTACTCGTCGACCACGCAGGCGAGCTGGCGGTGGCCGGAGCGGAGCCGGTCGAGGACCGTCGGCAGCGGCAGGGTCTCGGGCACCAGCAGCGGCGGGACGGCCACCGCGCTGACCGGGGTGGTGGCGCGGCGCTCCAGGGGTACGCCGAGCACGTCGGCGATGCCGATCACGCCGACGACGTCGTCGACGCCCTCGGCGCCGCGGACCGGGAAGCGGGAGCGGCCGGTCTCCAGGAGTTCGACCACCCGGCTGACCGGCTCGTGGGCGCGGACGGTGTGCACGTCGACCCGCGGCACCATGGCCTCACCGGCGGTGAGCTGGCGGAAGTCGAGCCCACGGTCCAGCAGGGTGGACATCTCGGCGGTCAGGTGCCCCTCCTGGCGGGACTCGGCGATGATCTGTTCCAGGTCCTCCGGGGTGGCGCCGCTGGGCAGTTCTTCGATCGGCTCGATGCCGAGCCGGCGCAGCAGCCGGACGGCCGACCGGTCGAAGAGCTTGATCAGCGGGCCGGCCACCTTGAGGTAGATGAGGGTGGAGCTGGCGAGGGCCCGGGCGAGTGGCTCGGCGCGGGCGATGGCGAGGTTCTTGGGTGCCAGCTCGCCGATGACCATCTGCACGACGGTGGCGATGACCAGGGCCAGGACCACCGACAGGGGCAGGCTCACCGAGGTCGACATGCCGGTCAGGCCGAGCAGTTCGGCCAGGCCGGCGCCGAGGTACGGCTCGGCGACGTAACCGACCAGCAGCGCGGTGACGGTGATGCCGAGTTGCGCGCCGGAGAGCATGAACGACAGCCGGCCGGTCACTTCCAGGGCGCGGGCGGAGGCCTTGTCGCCGTCGTCGGCGCGCTGCCGGAGCTTGCCCCGGTCGACGGCGACGTAGCCGAACTCCTGGGCCACGAAGTAACCGGTCGCGACGGTGAGCACGATGATGAGGAGAAGCCCGACGACGATCAACACGGGTGGCTCAGGGCTCCCGGTGGGGTCGGGGTCAGGGAGTGCCGGGTATGACCCGGCCTACTACTGCTGCCCTCCTGGGCAGACGAGTCGATCATGTGGCCCATTTTATCGGCAGCGGCTGGAGGTTCGCTGAGAGTGTCGGAAGGGTCCCCGCCGGCGCGGGGACCCGTCCGCCGTGACGTCAGCTCTGGGTGATCTTCACGTCGTCGACCGCCGCCTCGACCAGGCTCGCGGTGCCGGCGTCCGCCGCGTCCACGACGATCCGCACGGTCTGTCCGCGCAGCGCCGAGATGTCCGCGCTGCCGGTCTGCCAGGCCGCGGCCCGGTTGCTCGCCGCTCCGGTCGCGTTGAGCGCGGTCACCGTGCTGCCGCCCACCACCCGGATTCGCAGGTAGTCGGTGCTGCCGGAGTTGTTGAGGTGGGCGAGGTACCAGGAGAACGAGAGGGTGAGCGTCCCGGTCGAGGGCAGGGTGATCGCCGGGGACTGGCTGGTGCTGACCCCGCCGTCCAGGTCGTACGTGCCGGCGCTGCTGCCGGCCGCCGCGCCGGTGACCAGGTCGTAGCTTCCGCTCACCGTGGTGCCGAGCTGGGTGGTGACCCCGGAGCTGCTGGTGGCGGCGGGGTCTCCGCGCTCCCAGGCGCCGGAGGTGGCGGTGTCGGTGCCGGCCGGGTTCGTGGTCCAGCCGGTGGCGGTCTCGAAGGTGTCGCTCCACACCGTGCTGCCCGGCGGGGTCGCCGCCTGGGCCAGCGCCCACACCGTGTACGCGATCGCGTCGGCGTTGCGGTTGAGCGCGGTGTCGTTGATGTTGGTGGTGGTGTCGCAGGAGCGGTGGTAGCAGGGGTCGAACGCCTGCCCGGCGGTGCCGCCCCAGAGCGAGGCGTGCGTGCTCGACTTGATCCCCTCGGCGCCGGTGAACGTGCCGCCGGCCGGGATGCCGACCGAGATGAACGGCCCGTAGTCGCTGCGGCCGTCGAAGTCGGTGCCCCGGGTCGGTACGCCGATCGAGGTGAAGTACGCCTGGATGGTCTGCTCGATCTGGGCGGAGCCGGCGGGGCCGGGGCCGGAGCCCACCCCGTCGGAGTTGTCGCCGTCGTAGACGAAGTAGCCGGCGTTCGGCGAGCCGACCATGTCGAAGTTGAGGTACTGCTTGATCCTGGCCCGCTCCGCCGTCGGCAGGTTGTTGACGTAGTGGCGGGAGCCGCGCAGGCCCAGTTCCTCCGCGCCCCACCAGGCGAACCGCAGGCGCTTGTCGGGGGTGAAGCCGCTGCGGGGCACGGCGAGCGCCACTTCGAGGATGGCGGCCGAGCCGGAGCCGTTGTCGTTGATGCCCGGTCCGGCGGTGACGCTGTCCAGGTGGGCCCCGGTCATGACCACCGAGTTCGCGTCGCCGGCCGGCCACTCGGCGAGGAGGTTGTAGCCGGTCGCCCCGTTGTAGGTGAACGACTGCACCGTGGTGGTGTAGCCGACGGCGTCGAGCTGCGCCTTCACGTAGTTGACCGAGGCGAGGTAGCCGGGCCGGCCGTGTGCCCGGTTGCCGCCGTTCGCGTTGGCGATCGACTGGAACTGGGTCAGGTGGGCCTTGACGTTCGCGAGGGGGATGTCCGGTGCGGCGACGGCGGCCGCGAGGTCGGTCGCCGTGGGGGCGGTGCCGGCTGCCGGGGCGGCGCCGGCCGCCGACGCGGTCAGGGCCGTGACGGCCGCGGCGGCCAGGGCGGCCAGCCAGGCGGGTCGGTGGGTACGGGGTGTCATGGGTCCTCCGGGTCGGGGTCCCGGCCGCGCCGGTGGGCGCGACCGCGCATCCGATCATCGATCGATGACCATCACTGCGCAGCGTGCAGCGGGAGTCCCCCGCCGGCAAGACGCAAGCCGCCGGAATCCCCACCCAGCCGCAATTGCGACGCGCCGGGCCCGGCGTCGGCAACGGGCCCTTTCTCTACCGGAGGCGTCGATAAGGGGCCCTTCCCTCCAGCTCGTCGGCGTCCAGCCGGCTCCGGTCGACGTGGGCGGTGCGGTACGCGGTCCGGGCGATCATCTGCGCGGCCACCGGAGCGGTGGCCAGCTGGAAGAGCCCCACCAGGGCGACCATCCCCAGGTCCTGCGGGGAGCGCAGCCGCAACGCCACCCCGGCCAGCACGAGCAGCACTCCCAGCGTCTGCGGCTTGGTGGCGGCGTGCATCCGGTCCAGCACGTCCGGGAAGCGCAGCACCCCGATCCCGGCGGCGAGGCTGAGCAGAGCGCCCGCCACCAGGAGGGCGGCCCCGAGCCAGTCGGCGGCGGTCGCGAGCATCAGCGGTCCTCCTGGACGGCGAAGCGGACCAGCGCGACCGAGCCGATGAAGCCCAGCAGGGACACCACCACCATCACCGGCAACGTGGTGGCGTGCCGGTTGACCGCCGCCTCCGCGCCGACCGCGCCGACCATGGTGGCCAGCAGCATGTCCGCGGCCACCACCCGGTCGAGCAGGGACGGGCCCCGGTAGAGCCGGATCAGCGTGAACAGCGCGGTCAGCGACAACAGCGCGGCCAGGACGACGGCGAGGACGACGGTCATCACGTTCCCCTCTCGGCGGGTCGGTCGAGCTGGCGCACCTCGGCGGGGGAACCCACCGCCCGGACGATCCGCCGCTCGATGGTGAGCACCTGCTTCCGGCCGGCGGCCAGGTCCCGCGGCCCGTGCACGTCGAGCAGGTGGACGAAGAGGACCCCTTCGCCACGGTCCACGTCGATGATCAGCGTGCCCGGGACCAGCGAGATCACCTCGGCGGTGAGCGCCAGGTTGAGGTCCGTCCGCACCCGCAGCCGCACCGCGATGATCGCGCCGCGTGGCACGTAGCCGGGCTGCACCGCGATGCGCGCCACGTGCAGGCTGGCGGCGACCAGTTCGGCGGCGAACCGGAGCAGGAACGTCAGCAGGGCGCGGGGGCGGATGCGGCCCCCGAAGGTGACCGGCGGCAGCGGGAAGAACAGCAGCACCACCGCGGCCACCAGCAGCCCGCCGACCAGGTTCACCCAGGAGAAGTCGCCCCACAGCAGGTTCCAGACCAGCACCAGCCAGCCGTACGTGACGAGCTGGTCGCGCCACCGGGTGAACCGGTTGGACGCCTGCTGCCCGGCGACCTGCGACCCGCCGCTCACGGCGTCCCCTCCGGGTAGACGGCACGTACGTACGGGGTGCGGCTGAGCAGGTCGGCGGCCGCGGAGGCGGTGACGTCGAAGAGGGGGCCGGCGATCACGGTCAGCGTCAGGCCCAACGCCACCAGGGCGGTCGTAGCACCCACCATCAGGGCCGGCAGCCGTACCGTCGGCTCGTCGGTGGCCAGCCGGGGCGCCCGCCAGAAGGCGACGTTCCACACCCGGGAGGCCACGTAGAGGGTCAGCAGGCTGGTCAGCGCCCCGGCGGCGACGAGCACGGCGGGCAGCACGCCGCCCGCCGCCACACCCGCCTGGAACAGCCCCAGCTTGCCGAGGAAACCGGAGAACGGCGGTATGCCGGCGAGGTTCATCGCGGAGACGAAGAAGAGCACCCCGATCAGCGGGGCGACCCGGGACAATCCGCCGAGCCGCCGCAGGTCGGTGCTGCCGGCGCGCACCTCGACCAACCCGGCGACCAGGAACAGGGTGGTCTGGATGGTGATGTGGTGCACCACGTAGAAGATCGACCCGGAGAGCCCGGCGGTGGTGCTGAGCGCCACCCCGAAGATCATGTAGCCGATGTGGCTGACCAGGGTGAACGAGAACAGCCGCTTCATGTCGGACTGGGCGACCGCGCCGAGGATGCCGATCAGCATGGTCAGGCCGGCCACCACCATCAGCAGGCCGGCCACCCGCCCGTCCGGGAAGAGCAGCGTCTCGGTCCGGATGATCGCGTACACGCCGACCTTGGTGAGCAGGCCGGCGAACACGGCGGTGACCGGGGCCGGCGCGGTCGGGTAGCTGTCCGGCAGCCAGGCCGACAGCGGGAACACCGCCGCCTTGACCCCGAAACCGACCAGCAGCATCAGCTGAAGGCTCAGCCGGACGCCGTCGGGCAGCGCGTCCAGGCGGGTCGCGAGCTGTGCCATGTTGACCGTTCCGGTGGCCGCGTACACCAGCCCGACGGCGGCCAGGAAGGTCATCGACGACAGGACGCTGACCACCACGTACGTGGGGCCGGTGCGGATCCGGTTCTCGGTGCCGCCGAGCGTGATCAGCACGAAGCTCGCCGCCAGCAGGATCTCGAAGCCGACGAAGAGGTTGAACAGGTCGCCGGCCAGGAACGCGTTGGTCACGCCCGCGGTGAGCACCAGGTAGGTCGGGTGGAAGACGGCCACCGGGGTGGGCGCCGTCCCGGTCTCCCACTGCCGCTGGCCGATCGAGTAGAGCAGCACGCACAGCGTCACCGCCGCCGACACCACCAGCATCAGCGCGGCCAGTTGGTCGGCGACCAGCACGATGCCCACCGGGGCCGGCCAGCCACCCACCTCCGCCACGACCGGCCCGTACCGGTGCGCCTGCACCAGCAGCACCACGGCGACCGCCAGCGTCACGGCGAGGCAGGTCACGCTGACCGCCCGCTGGATCCGGGGCCACGCGGCGAGCAGCAGCGTCAGCGCGGCGCCGAGCAGCGGCACCACCACCGGCAGCGGTACCAGGCGGCTCACCGGGTCCTCCCGGCGTACCCGGTCATCCCGTTCCCTCCGCGCCGCGGTCCCGTCCCGGGTCGACCTGTTCCGGGTCCGCGGCCGGCCCTTCCCCACCGAGGTTGGTGGTCGGCGCCTCGTTGCGCTCGGCCAGGCGGATCACCTGGC
>JAEYGD010000128.1 GCA_023402505.1 Actinomycetes bacterium | reverse complement strand
ACCGACCGAGACTGGCTGCTGGACATGGTGCGTTTCGTCGCCGCGCAGCGGCACGCCCGCACCCGGGGGACGACACGATGATCCGTTTTCTGCAACCGTGGTGGCTGCTGGCGGTGCTGCCGGTGCTCGCCCTCGCCGCGCTCTACGTGTGGCGGCAGCTGCACCGCCGGGCGTACGCGATGCGGTTCACCAACGTGGACCTGCTGCGTACGCTCGCGCCGAAGGGCCTGGGTTGGCGCCGCCACGTGCCGGCGACCGCGTTCCTGCTGTGCCTGCTGGTGCTGTCGACCGCGCTGGCCCGGCCGGCCGTCGACACCCGCGAGCCGCTGGAACGGGCCACCGTGATGCTGGCCATCGACGTGTCGCTGTCGATGCAGGCCGACGACGTGGCCCCGAACCGGCTGGAGGCGGCCCAGGAGGCGGCGAAGCAGTTCGTCGGCGAGCTGCCGGAGAGCTACAACCTGGGGCTGGTCTCGTTCGCCAAGGCCGCCAACGTGCTGGTGTCCCCGACCAAGGACCGGCAGGCCGTCGTGGCCGCCATCGACGGTCTGGTGCTGGCCGAGTCCACCGCGACCGGGGAGGCGGTGTTCACCTGCCTGGAGGCGATCCGGTCGGTCCCGGCCGACGGGGCGGCCGGGATCCCGCCGGCGCGGATCGTGCTGCTCTCCGACGGCTACCGCACGTCGGGCCGCTCGGTGGAGGAGGCCGCTGCGGCGGCGCAGGCCGCCAACGTGCCGGTCTCGACGATCGCGTTCGGCACCGACGGCGGCCAGGTCGACATCGGCGGGCAGCTCCAGCGGGTCCCGGTCGACCGGCTGGCCCTGGCGGAGCTGGCCGAGACGACCGAGGGCTACTTCTACGAGGCGGCCTCGGTGACCGAGCTGAAGCAGGTCTACCAGGACATGGGCTCGTCGATCGGGTTCCGGACCGAGCCGCGTGAGGTCACCCAGTGGTACGCCGGGGTGGCGCTGCTGTTCGCGCTCTGCGCCGGGGCGACGAGCCTGCTGTGGTCGTCCCGGATCCTCTGAGCCGCGCGACGGCGCGGGGGCCGGCGGCGGAATCCGGGGTGACGTGGCGGCGCGGCGGCCGGGTGTGGCCGGCGTCGGTCAGTGACCGCCGCCGGCCAGCACGAAGAGGACGGCCACCCACACGGCGGCCAGGGTGAAACCCAGCGGTGCGACGTAACGGCTCATGATCGGCTCCGGTGGCGACTGGGCGCGGGCAGGGCCCGCGGGAGTGGGTCAGAACGCGCACACGAGAGTCGTGACCGGGCGGCTCCGGCCGCGCACGGGTGCTCGACCCGGCCGGAGGTCGGGTCGGTGGCGCGGAGGAGCAGGGCTGGTCAGCCGGGCTGGCGGCAGGGCTCAGCGGAGCTGACGGTCGGCCCGGCCACGACTGGGAGGATCGCTATCTCGCACAGCGATCACCTCCTGCGGTCGGCGGGGCCCGAAGACGCGAGCCGGACAGCCGGCTCGCAAACGCGGATCATCGTACACCCGCCGGCGCCGGCCCACGCACTCGCCCGATCGGCCGACCTGGCCTGCGAACCAGCACCAGGAGAACGACCGACAGCAGCGGCAGCCAGCACAGCCGCGCGGCGATCCAGGCCGGGTCGTCCGGGACGGTGTGCAGTCCCGGCAGCGCGACCCCGGCACGGGCGAGCAGCACCGCGACGCCGACGAGCACGGGTTGGTGCCAGAGCCAGATTCGTACGGCGTCCCGGTTGACCGCGCCGGCCAACCGCAACCAGCCGGTGCAGGTCGCGCAGGGCGAGCCGTACCGGGCTCTCTGGTCGGGCCATCACCGCAGGCTACGTCCGGGTGGCCGGCCGGTCGTGCCACCACGGGTTGACGTCGGTCCCGTACCCCGGTATGACCCTGCCGGCGTTAGCGCTTACCTACTGGTAACCCCTAGGCTCCGACGCGACGTGGAGATCGGCCGAGCAGAGGGGGAAGCGTGGCCCGTACCGTGCTGGTGACCGGGGGCAACCGTGGAATCGGGCTGGCCATCGCCCGGGCCTTCGCCAAGCAGGGCGACCGTGTGGCGGTGACCCACCGCGGCAGCGGCGTCCCGGACGGCCTTTTCGGCGTGCGGTGTGACATCACCGACAGCGCCTCCGTGGACGCGGCGTTCGACACCGTGGAGGCCGAACTCGGCCCGGTCGAGGTGCTGGTCGCCAACGCCGGCGTCACCGACGACACGCTGCTGCTGCGGATGACCGAGGAGCAGTTCACCCGCGTCGTCGACACGAACCTGACCGGCGCGTTCCGGTGCGCCAAGCGCGCGTCCACCCGGATGCTGCGGGCCAAGTGGGGCCGGATGATCTTCATCTCGTCCGTGATCGGTCTCTACGGCGGGCCCGGGCAGGTCAACTACGCGGCCAGCAAGGCGGGCCTGGTCGGCGTCGCCCGGTCGATCACCCGGGAGCTGGGCAGCCGCAACATCACCGCCAACGTGGTCGCGCCCGGCTACGTCGAGACCGACATGACCGCCGAGCTGCCCGAGGACCGCAAGGCCGAGTACCGCAAGGCCATCCCGGCCAACCGGTTCGCCTCGCCGGAGGAG
This sequence comes from Actinomycetes bacterium, assembly GCA_023402505.1. GTDB lineage: Bacteria > Actinomycetota > Actinomycetes > Mycobacteriales > Micromonosporaceae > Micromonospora. Next base: position 20,711 of record JAEYGD010000128.1, on the reverse strand, counting down.
GTGGCCGGCGTGGTCACCTGGCTGGCCGGTGACGCGGCCGGCTACATCAGCGGCGCCGTCATCCCGGTCGACGGCGGCCTGGGCATGGGCCACTGAGGAAGCACGGAGGACACAGCGACATGTCAGGACTGCTCGCCGGCAAGCGGCTGCTGGTTACCGGCGTCATCACCGACGCCTCGATCGCCTTCTCGGTGGCGCGGCTCGCGCAGGAGAACGGCGCGCAGGTCGTGCTCACCGGCTACGGCCGGCTCTCCCTGGTCGAGCGCATCGCCAAGCGGCTGCCGGAGCCGGCGCCGGTGATCGAGCTGGACGTGACCGACAGCGACCAGCTCGCCGGCCTCGCCGACCGGGTCCGGGAGCACGTCGACGGCCTCGACGGCGTCGTCCACTCGATCGGGTTCGCCCCGCAGAGCTGCCTCGGCGGTGGCTTCCTCGACGCGCCCTGGGAGGACGTCGCCACCGCCGTGCACGTCTCGACGTACTCGTACAAGTCGCTGGCGATGGCGGCGCTGCCGCTGATGTCGCCGGGCGGCGCCGTCGTCGGGTTGACGTTCGACGCCACCCGGGCGTGGCCGGTCTACGACTGGATGGGCGTCGCCAAGGCCGGCCTGGAGTCCGCCAGCCGGTACCTGGCGCTGCACCTCGGTTCGAAGGGCATCCGCAGCAACCTGGTGGCGGCCGGGCCGCTGCGCACCATCGCCGCCAAGTCGATCCCGGGGTTCGAGCAGTTCGAGGACGCCTGGTCCGAGCGGGCCCCGCTGGGGTGGAGCCTCACCGACTCCGAGCCGGCCGCGAAGGCCTGCCTGGCGCTGCTGTCCGACTGGTTCCCCGCCACCACCGGCGAGATCGTCCACGTCGACGGCGGCTACCACGCCATCGGCGCCTGAGGGGTGCGGACGGTCCGCCTCCCTGCCGCACCCGACGTGCCCTGGGACACCCGGAACCCGGGGCCGTCGTCCGGCGCCGGGTCCGTCGGGCGAGAATAGGACCATGGCGTACGACGCGGTGGTGCTGGTTTCCTTCGGCGGTCCCGAGCGGCCCGAGGACGTGATGCCGTTCCTGCAGAACGTGACCCGGGGCCGGGGCGTGCCGCCGGACCGGCTCGCCGAGGTCGCCGAGCACTACCTGCACTTCGGTGGTGTGTCGCCGATCAACCAGCAGTGCCGGGAGCTGCTCGCGGCCATCCGGGAGGACTTCGCGGCGGGCGGCGTCGACCTGCCGGTCTACTGGGGCAACCGGAACTGGGACCCGATGCTCGCCGACACCGTCGCGCGGATGCGCGACGACGGGGTCAAGCGGGCGCTGGCGTTCGTGACCAGCGCGTTCGGCGGCTACTCGTCCTGCCGGCAGTACCAGGAGGACATCGCCGCCGCCCGGGCCGCGGTCGGCCCGGACGCCCCGGTCATCGAGAAGCTGCGGCAGTTCTGGGACCATCCCGGGTTCGTCGAGCCGCACGCCGACGCGGTGAGGGCGGCCCTGGCCCAGCTCGACCCGGCGCGGCGGGACAGCACCCGGATCGTGTTCACCGCCCACTCGGTGCCGCTGTCGGCGGCGGACAGCGCCGGCCCGCACGGCGGCCGGTACACGGCGCAGTTGGCCGAGACGGCCCGCCTGGTGCACGCGGCCGCCGCCCCGGACCTGCCGTACGACCTGGTGTGGCAGAGCCGCTCCGGGCCGCCGCAGGTGCCGTGGCTGGAGCCGGACGTCAACGACCACCTGGCCACGCTCCCCGGACAGGGCGTCACCAGCGTGGTGGTCAGCCCGATCGGTTTCGTCTCCGACCACCTCGAGGTGGTGTGGGATCTCGACACCGAGGCCCTGGAGACGGCCAAGCAGGTCGGTCTGGACTTCGTCCGCGCCGGCACGCCCGGCACCGATCCCCGTTTCGTGGCGATGGTCCGGGAACTGGTCCGTGAGCGCACCGACCCGGACGGCGCGACGCTGCGCCGTCGCCTCGGTGAGCTGCCGATGTGGGACACCTGCCCGACGGTCTGCTGCGTCCCGGCCCGCCGCCCCAATTGACCGCCGACGCGGCCCGACCCTCTGGGACTGACGAGATGCATGACCGCAAGCCCGTCGAGAGCTGGCTCACCGACATGGACGGTGTGCTGGTGCACGAGGGCCAGCCGGTGCCCGGCGCGCCGGAGTTCGTCGCCCGGCTGCGTTCCTCCGGCAAGCCGTTCCTGGTGCTGACCAACAACTCCATCTACACCCCGCGGGATCTTCAGGCCCGGCTGGCCCGGATGGGGCTCGACGTGCCGGAGGCGTCGATCTGGTCGTCGGCGCTGGCCACCGCGCAGTTCCTGGCCGACCAGCGGCCGGGCGGGACGGCGTACGTGATCGGGGAGGCCGGCCTGACCACGGCGCTGCACGCGGTCGGCTACGTGCTCAGCGACTTCGCGCCGGACTACGTGGTGCTGGGGGAGACCCGCACCTACAGCTTCGAGGCGATCACCAAGGCGATCCGGCTGATCGACGACGGGGCCCGGTTCATCTGCACGAACCCGGACGCCACCGGCCCGTCGGTCGAGGGGGCGTTGCCGGCCGCCGGTTCGGTCGCCGCGATGATCTCGAAGGCGACCGGGGTGGAGCCGTACTTCGTCGGCAAGCCGAACCCGATGATGATGCGTTCGGCGCTCAACACCATCGACGCCCACTCGGAGACCACGGCGATGATCGGCGACCGGATGGACACCGACATCCTCTGCGGCCTGGAGGCCGGGCTGGAGACGATCCTGGTGCTCACCGGCATCAGCACCCGCGCCGAGGCGGAGCGCTACCCGTACCGGCCGTCGCGGATCGTCGACTCGGTGGCCGACCTGATCGACGAGATCTGACGGCGGCTACGGGCGCAGCGGGGCGTTGCAGGCGGCGACCAGGGCCTGCCGGCAGGCGGTGGTCAGCGGGCGTAGCGCGGCGTCGCGCTGCTGGGCCTCGTAGTTGTTGACCGCGCCGCCCGGGGCGGCATGCCCGGCCAGGGCCAGCACCCGGTCGAGCACTGCGGCGCGGGCGAAGAGCCGGCGGGCCCGTGGGTCGAATCCGGGCGGCAGGTCGGTGGTGCCGTCGGGGCGGCGCAGGGCCTCCAGGGCGCCGGCCAGCTCGGGACGCCACTGGGCGACGTCGAGCCGGGTCAGTGCGGCGGTGGTCTCGGCCAGAGCGGCGGCCAGTTCGGCCTCGGCCTCGGCGGCGCCGGGCAGGGCGAGCGAGGCGGCGGGGGCGTTGGCGGGCAGGGGATAGACCCGCCACAGCACGGTCTCGAACGTGTCGCCGGAGCCGGAGGTGTGCGTGCGGACCTGCGGGATCAGGCCGAGCGGCCCGGCGACGACAGCCTCGCCGGCGAGCAGGGCGGCGCCGGCGAAGTCGCCGGGGCCGGGAAGCCCGCGCGGGTCACCGGGGGCGGGCAGCACCAGCCGGATGTCGTCGGGCGAGAGCTTGGCGAGCGTCGGCAGCGCCTCGGGCAGCGGGACGTCGGTCCAGGTGCCCGGGGCGTCCGCGACCAGGTGCTCCTCGTCGCCGGCGATGGCGTCGGCGACCTCGTCGAAGGGCACCAGCCCGGCGCGCCACGCGCGCACCCAGGCAACGAACCGGCTGGACCGGCGCGGCGCGAGAGTGACCGCGCCCGCTGCGGGGGTGGACATGCCGAAAGGGTACGTGCTGATGCCCACCCCTGTCTCGACTGCCGCCCCGGCCCGCGGCGTGCCGCAGCGCGTTGGTCCGGCGACCGGGTTAGCGTGATCGACATGGTGGGGCGGTACGACCGGGACGTGTTGGCGGGGGACTGGCGGCGGCGGCGCGTGACCCCGGAGGTCGACGCCGAGATCGATCTCGTGGTCGAGGACGTCGACTCGGGGTTCTGCGGTGCCGTGGTCGGGTTCGAGTCCGGGGCGGTGGTGCTCGAGGACCGGCACGGACGCCGGCGCAACTTCCCGCTGCTGCCGGCGGCGTTCCTGCTCGACGGCCAGCCGGTGACCCTGCGCCGTCCGGCGCGTCCCGCGGTGCCGGCCGCCCGGCGGCGCACCGCCTCCGGCTCGATCGCCGTCGACAACGTCCGCGCCCAGGTGGCCAAGGCCAGCCGGATCTGGGTCGAGGGGATCCACGACGCCGCCCTCGTCGAGCGGATCTGGGGCGACGACCTGCGCGTCGAGGGCGTCGTGGTGGAGCCGCTGGACGGCGTCGACGCCCTCGACGCCGAGGTACGCGACTTCGCTCCCGGCCCGGGCCGGCGGCTGGGGGTCCTGGTCGACCACCTCGTGCCCGGCTCCAAGGAGAGCCGGATCGTGGCCCGGGTGACCTCGCCGTACGTGCTGGTGACCGGGCACCCCTACGTGGACGTGTGGCAGGCGGTCAAACCGGCGGCCCTGGGCATCGCGGCCTGGCCGGTGGTGCCGCCGGGGCAGCCGTGGAAGGAGGGGGTGTGCGCCGCCCTCGGCGTGGCCGAGCCCGCCGAACTGTGGCGGCGCATCCTCTCCCGGGTGGACAGCTTCGCCGACGTCGAGACCCCGTTGATCAACGCGATGGAGCGCCTGATCGACTTCGTGACCGAGCCGGAGGGGTGACGCGCCGGCCGGTCACGGCTCGTCGTCGGGCGACCGGGTGAAGACGAAGGTGGCGATGTCCAGCGCCACCGCAGCACCGGCCGGGTCGCGCAGCACCGCCAGGATCTCGCCGTTCTCCGGCCCGTAGGTGCATCGCCAGCGGTCCGGGCCGTCCGGCACGAACCGGCTGACCCGCTCCCCGCGTACGGCGGCCACCAGCTCGCCGGCACCGGCGTCCCAGGAGAGGTCCATCGGCACGCCCATCCACCACCAGCGCCCCGCCAGTGCGGCGAACCCGTCCGGCGGTGGCGTGGCCGGGCGCCACGGCGCCGGCGGCACCGGCTCGGCGTCCAGCACCAGGTCCAGGATCCGCAGGGCGAGGCCGCCGATGTGGCCGGCCCGGAAGCCGTACGAGTTGGCGAAGCCGACGACGGCGGTGCGGCTGGACCGGTGCACGGTCAGCGCGGCCACGTAGCCGGGCATCGACCCGCCGTGTCCCACGTACACCCGGTCGCCCCGCCGGTAGAGCTCCAGCCCCAAGCCGTGCCCGCCGGTCCACGCCTCCGGGTCGCTGAGCACCACCGGCGCGCACATCTCGGTGACGGTCTCCGGGGCCAGCACGTCCGGTGCGGGGTCGGCGAGGAAGGCGGCCCAGCGGGCCAGGTCCGTGACCGTGGACCAGAGCTGCCCGGCGGGGGCCATCGCCCCGGTGTCGGTCCGTGGTTCCTCGCGCAGCGTGTCGGTGAAGGGGTGTACGACGTAGCCGCGGGCGAACGGCTCGGTCGCCGCGTACGTGGTGCGGCGCATTCCGAGCGGTTCGAGGATCCGCTGCCGGACCAGGTCGGCCCAGGGCGTGCCGGTGATCCGTTCGAGCGCTCCGCCGAGCAGCCCGTACGCGAGGTTGGAGTAGTGGTACGCCCGGTGGGGCGGGTAGGCGATCTTGTCGGCGGTGATCCCGCCGAGCAGGGTGGCCAGGTCGCTTCCCTCGGTCCGTTCCCACCACCGGCCCACCGGCTCCCGTTGCAGGCCGCTCGCGTGCCCGAGGAGCTGGCGCAGGGTGAGCCGGCCCACCGCCGTGCCGGGCAGGTGCCGCTCCAGCGGGTCGTCCAGGGCGAGCCGGCCGGCGTCGCGTTCGCCGAGTACCAGCGCGGCGGTCATCGTCTTGCTGATCGAGCCGATCCGGTACTGCAGGTCGGCGTCCGGCCGGGGGTGCTCGCCGGCGGCGGCGAGGTGGGCCAGCGCGCCACCGCGGACCACGCCGAGGACCAGCGACGGCGTACGGCCGGCGGTCTGCGCCTCGGCCACCATGGTGTCGATCCGGTGGGCGGTACCGGGCAACAAGGACACGTCTCCTCCTCGATGGGCGGTTGCCGGGGAGCCTACTGATCATGACGGTTAGATGACACGTGCATTCGCGTGTCACGATCGTGTACGTGGACGCGGTGCTGTGGATCGTGCTCGGCGTGGTGTTGGCCGTCGCCGAGATCTTCACGACGACACTTTTCCTGATCATGTTCGCGGTGGGCGCCTTCGCCGCCGCGGGCGCCGCGGCGCTGGGCGCACCCGTGGAGATCCAGGCGATCGTCTTCGCGATCGTCTCGGCGCTGACCGTGGTGGGCATCCGGCCGACGCTGCGGCGGCGTTCGTCGCTCGCCGGGAGCGAGGAGCCGTTCGGTGTCGGCGCGATCGAGGGGAGCACCGCCCTGGTTCTGGAGCAGGTCGACGTCGACCACGGCCTCGTCAAGATCGACGGTGAGCTGTGGCAGGCCCGTTCCTACGACGCGACCCAGACCTTCGCTCCGGGTGACCGGGTGCAGGTGATCCAGCTGCGTGGCGCGACCGCCCTGGTGTGGCGGGACGACGTTTCTTCCCCCGGTGAGCTACCCGACGCGAAAAGGTGAGTATATGGAATTCGTGTTCCCGGTCCTGCTGATCGCCGTGGCGGTCATCGCCGTGGTGACCCTGGCCAAGGCGGTGCGGATCGTGCCGCAGCAGCGCCAGGACGTGGTGGAACGGCTCGGCAAGTACAAGCGCACCCTGAACCCGGGGCTCAACCTGCTGGTCCCGTTCGTCGACGCGGTACGCACCAAGGTCGACATGCGGGAACAGGTGGTCAGCTTCCCGCCGCAGCCGGTCATCACCTCCGACAACCTGGTCGTCTCGATCGACACGGTCCTCTACTTCAAGGTGGTGGACTCGGTCCGGGCGACGTACGAGATCTCGAACTTCCTCCAGGCCATCGAGCAGCTCACGGTCACCACGCTGCGTAACGTCATCGGTTCGCTCGACCTGGAGCGGGCCCTGACCAGCCGCGAGGAGATCAACCGGCACCTGTCGGGCGTTCTCGACGAGACCACCGGCCGGTGGGGCATCAAGGTGACCCGGGTGGAGATCAAGGCGATCGAGCCGCCGCCGAGCATCCGCGACTCGATGGAGAAGCAGATGCGCGCCGAGCGGGACCGCCGTGCCGCGATCCTCAACGCGGAGGGGCACAAGCAGTCGCAGATCCTCACCGCCGAGGGTGAGAAGCAGGCGGCGGTGCTGCGCGCCGACGGTGACCGGCAGGCCCGCATCCTGCAGGCCGAGGGTCAGGCCAAGGCGATCCGCACCGTCTTCGACGCGATCCACACGGCGAACCCCAGCCAGAAGGTGCTCGCCTACCAGTACCTGCAGGCGCTCCCGCAGATCGCCAACGGCACCGCCAACAAGGTCTGGATCGTGCCGGCCGAGCTGACCAAGGCACTGGAGGGCATGGGCGGCGCGCTGGGCGGGCTGAGCCAGATGGTCGGCGACGCCCCGTCGCCGGAGGCCTCCGACGGCGCCAGCGAGGTGGAGCGGGAGGCGGCCGAGGCCGCGCAGGCCGCGGCGGCGGCCGCGCAGGAGATCCACAACGAGGTACGCGTCGCCGAGGCGCAGGCCTCCGGCGGCAAGGGCACGCCGCAGGGGCTCCCGGCACCGGAGCCGGTCTCCCCGGCGAGCCTGCTCGGCGACCCGGCCGACCAGCGCGAACGGGGCTGACCGGGTAGCAGGTCGGGGCTAAATACGAAAAGTTCTCATGGGGCGCTCCGGTGCCTGCCACCATCGGTCGTAGGGCGGGTGGTGACCAGGCCTCGGGGCGCCCCGGCGCGTCCCGCACCGCTCGGCCGGAGGTGACGCATGAAGGATCCGGGTAGGCGGTCACGGTCCAAGGCGGCGGAGACCGGCGCGCACGATCCCGTCGCGCCGCTCGGCACACGGCGTACCGGCGGGGGGTTCGGGGTGCTGCCGTTCGTCCCGGAGCCCGGGTGGACGGCGCCGGCCACCAACGCCACCTGGGCGTGGTCGCTGCGCCGGCTGGCCCGCGCGGCGGTGTGGCTGCTCCCGGCGTACGCGATCCTCTACGGCGTGGTGTCGATGGCCAGCGACGGCGGCATCGGCAACGACCCGTACCCGGCCGACGGCCGGCCCGTCTACCTGGTCGGCTGGGTCGCGGCGATCTGGCTCGGGCTGCTCGCCATCCTCGCCCTGACCGGCCTGCTCGCGGCGACCCGCAGCCGCCGCGCCGCCATCACCGGGCTCCTGCTCGGCCTCGCCGGCACGGTGCTCATGCTGCCGTTCGCCGGCCTGACCGAGGAGACGCCGGTGTTCGGCACCTCCGCCCGCATGCTGGTGCTCGTCGGATCGGCCTGCTACTCGCTGGGCTGGCTGGCCACCGGCTGGGCGGTCGCCCGCTCGGGCATGTTCAGCATGGGCGACGGCGCCATGTTGATGATCGCGGCCCCGCTGCTCGGCCTGGCCGGGTCGCTGATCGGCTCGTTGCAGACCTTCGGCGCGATCTTCGTACTGATCGCCGGCATCGGCATCGGCTACCGCTCGGGCCGTCTGGTTCCGCGCGACATCATCCGCGACGCGACGGCCGCCAGCCTGCACACCACCCCACCCACCTCACCGACCCCGACCACCCCGACCACCCCCCAGGGCCCCCTCCCCACCTGACCCCCGATCCTGTTGATCATGAAGTTGGCGGGTGGTTGGAAGATCAACAAACCCGCCAACTTCATGATCAACACCAGCGGGGGCAGTGGGGTGGGCTGGGGGAGGGGTGGGTGCTGGCCGTGAAATTGCTGACAGCATCTGGCCTGGGGTGGTCGGTTGGCGGCTTTCGCGGCAATCCTGTAGTCCATGGCCCCGCCCCGTACGCCGCTCGCGCGGCTGTTCACCGTGCTGCTCGCCGGCGTGCTCGCCGGTCTCGTCCTGGCGGTCGCCGCGCTGCCGGGCAACCTGCTGCTCGGTTACGCCGCCCGCTCGGCCTTCGGGAGCTACGACGCGCTGCCCGAGGCCCTGCGTACCCCGGCCACGCCGCAGCGTTCCTACCTCTACGCCAACGACGGCCGGACGCTGATGACGACGTTCTACGACGTCAACCGCACCGACGTCGACCTGGACGAGATCGCCCCGGTGATGCGGCAGGCCATCGTCGCCGCCGAGGACCGCCGGTTCTACGACCACGGCGGCGTCGACCTGCGCGGTATGGCGCGCGCCCTGGTGGCCAACCTCACCGGCGGCGAGACCGCGCAGGGCGGCTCGACGCTGACCATGCAGTACGTCCGCAACGTGCTCAAGACGGACCCGGGTCGCACCGCCGAGGAGCGCGCCGCCGCCACCGAGCAGACCGTCGAGCGCAAGCTCCAGGAGGTCCGGTACGCCAACGCGCTGGAGCAGCGCCTCGGCAAGGACGAGATCCTCAACCGTTACCTCAACATCGCCTACTTCGGCTCCGGGGCGTACGGGGTCGCGGCGGCCAGCCAGCGCTACTTCGCCAAGGCTCCGGCGGACCTGACCCTCGCCGAGGCGGCGCTGCTCGCCGGCCTGGTGCAGTCGCCGGAGGCGTACAGCCCGATCGACGGCGACGCCGACGCGGCGCTGGCCCGGCGGGCGTACGTGCTGGACGCCATGGTCGCCACCGGCGCGGTCACCGCCGGGCAGGCCGCCGCGGCCAAGGCCGAGGAGCTGCGGCTGCGGCCCACCGCCCAGCCCAACGGCTGCACGGCGATGGCCGGTGGTCACGACGACTGGGGCTTCTTCTGCGACTACCTGCGCCAGTGGTGGCTCACCCAGCCCGCCTTCGGCGAGACGGTGCAGGAGCGTGAGCAGGCGCTGCGCCGCGGCGGCTACACCGTGGTCACCTCGCTCGACCCGCAGGTCCAGGCGACCGCGCAGAAGCAGGCCACGAGCGTCTACGGGTACGACAACAAGCGTGCGCTGCCCATCGCCGCGGTCGAGCCGGGCACCGGCCGGGTCCTCGCGATGGCCGTGAACCGGCACTACAGCCTGGCGCCGAACCCGGACGGGCAGACCAATTACCCGAACACCGTCAATCCGCTGGTGTCCGGTGGCGGCAGTGTCGCCGGCTACCAGGCCGGGTCGACGTTCAAGCTGTTCACCATGCTCGCCGCCCTGGAGGCCGGTAAGCCCCTGTCGACCGGCTTCGACGCGCCGAGCCGCCTGCCCACCCGGTACGCCGCGGACGGCGACGGTGCCTGCGCCGGCCGCTGGTGCCCGGCCAACGCCAACCCGCAGTGGATGGACGGCTACCGGATGATGTGGGACGGCTTCGGTCGTTCGGTGAACACGTACTTCGTCTGGCTCGCCGAGCAGGTCGGGCCGGAGAAGGTCGTCGAGATGGCCCAGCGCCTCGGCATCACCTTCCGGGCCGACGCGGACGCCGCGTTCGCCGCCGACGACGCCGGGAACTGGGGCGCCTTCACCCTCGGGGTCGCCTCGACCACCCCGCTGGACCTGGCCAACGCGTACGCGACGGTCGCGGCGGAGGGTACGTACTGCGCGCCTCTGCCGGTGGTCTCGGTGACCGCGCCGGACGGCTCGGCGGTGCCGGTCGAGCCGGCCTGCGAGCGGGTGCTGGACGCCGACGTGGCCCGGGCGGCCACCGACGCCGCGCGGTGCCCGGTCGGCCAGCAGTCCCCGTTCGGTCAGTGCAACGGCGGAACCGCCACCTCGGTGAACCGGATCCTGGCGGGCCGTCCGGTCGCCGGCAAGACCGGTAGCTCCGAGGGGAACGCGACCGAGACGTTCGTCGGTTTCACCCCGCAAGTCGCGGTCGCCGGTATCGCCGCCAACCCGGACGACACGACCGACGCGGTCGGCGCCGCCGTCCAGGCCCGGGTGATCGACGCGGTCGCCCGGGTGATCGCCACCGCCGTGCAGGGTGAGCCGGAGCAGGCGTTCGCGGCGCCGAGCCGCGAGCTGGTCGGCGACCCTCGCCGCCCGGTCGAGCGTCCCGCGCCGGACGAGCGACCCGCGCCGGACGAGCGTCGCCCGCAGCGGGAGCGCGTCGACGACCCGCTGGAGGAGTTCCGCCGCTGGCTCGACCGCCGCGGCTGAGGCGCGGGAGGGCCCGTTCGGCGTGACCGGGCCCCTCCCGTCTGTTCAGCGGATGGCGCCGCCGCGGGCCCGGCAGGTGTCCCGGACGTGCCAGAAGTCGTTCAGGTAGGCGTCGTGCACGCCGCGTCCCATGACGCGCAGCAGGGTCTCGTCGGCCTGCCGTAGCGCAGAGACGTTGTAGTTGTGGCTGCCGGTGAAGACCCGGGGCACGATGTCGTCGTCGTACGCGCCGTCGATCAGCATGTACTTGTTGTGGGTGCGGATGTCCAGGCCGGGGCCGTTGTTGAAGTTGCACTTGGTGACCTGGACGTTGCTGCCCAGCGCGCTGAGCACCGCGTCGTTCGCCTCGGTGTAGACCACGTCGACCCAGCAGCCGGCGTTGCGCAGCGCGGTGAGCCGCTTGGCCACCTCGGGCCGGTTGAACGAGTACATGTTCACCCGGACGTCGGTCTGCCGGCGGGTGCCCGCGTCGTCGTAGCCGCACGAGGTCACCGAGTTCAGGATGCTGACCATGGTGTCGGTGGCGGGGTCGGAGACCGGCTGGCCGGAGCGTTCCCGGCGGGGGAAGAAGTGCGCCTTGTAGGTGCTGCCGGTCGGCGTCACCCAGTAGTAGTCGTTGTCGCCGGTCGAGCTGTACCGGTGGGAGCGCAGGTCCTCGAAGTACGTCCGGTAGGCGTTGTAGGTGGCGGCGTCGCTGAAGGTGAGCCCGTTGTTGTACGCCTCGTTCGCGTCCCACCAGGTGAGGTTCGCCGAGCCCTGGAAGACCACGTTGGACACGGTCGCCCCGGTGTCGAGCAGGATCTTCGAGGCGGTGAGGAACTTGTTGTGGTTGTACGCGGTGACCGTCGACTGGGAGTAACTGATCGCCCGGGTGCCGATGCAACCGCGGTCCTGGCTGGGGAACCGGTCGGAGCAGTGCACGATGTACGAGCCGGCGGCGTCGTTCGAGCCGAGGACCGGTTGCAGTCGCTGGAACGGGCGTCCGGTGGCCGAGCTGTGATCGAGGATGATCTTCACGCGGACGCCCCGTTGGTGCGCCCGGATGAGGCGGCCGGGGAGGTCCGGGGTGGTGGCCGAGTCCGTCACGTCGGTGAACGAGAAGTGGAACCACGACATCTGGATCTCCTCGCCGGCCGGTACGCGGTCGATGATCCGGGCCAGCTGCATGAAGATCGCGTTCTGCTCGCCGGCCGGGCCGAGGGGCCGGCTGAACACCGGTGCGTTCATCACCGGGTCGGGCTCGGCGGCGCTGGCCGGCGCGGGGAGCAGAGCGGGGGCGCCGGTGGCGGCGAGGGCGGTCGTGAAGACCAGCGCCGACCGGGCCGCGAGACGTGGCAGAAATTTACGAATCGGCATGTCTGGATGATGCCACCGTCGGTCCGCGCCGGGCTACCCCGCGCGGGACCGGTCGGGAATCCGTCACCCGAGAACGGGCGACTGGGCGCCGGGGTCCCCGGCGCCCAGCCGAACGGACGGCTACTTACAGTCCAGAGCGTCCTCGTACCCGGCCGGCGGATCGCCGGCGGCCACCTCGTCGGCGGTCTCCCAGAACACCTCCGGCCAGTCACCCTCGTCGTTCATCTGGTGCAGGACCGCCCACCGGTGGCTGCTGCGCAGCGCCTCCGCGGCCCGGTCGACGGCGGCGTCGTCGCCGGCCTTCTTCGCCCGCAACCACTCGGCTATCCAGGCGCAGCCGATCCGCCCGGTGACCTTGGCGCCGAACTGGTAGGGGTCGTTGGTGCCGAGGCCGGACAGGGTGGTGGTGTCGAAGCCCGGCGGGATCGGCACGTCGGCGAGGATCTTGGCCGCCTGCTCGTCCACCCGCTCCGGAGTGACGATCTCCGGCGGCAGCGCGGCCAGCCAGGTGCGGGCGTCGACGCGTACCACGTCGGCGAGGACGCGGTCGAACTCGCCGCGCGTCCACGCGCTTCCGGTGCGCAGTTCGACGAACGAACCGTCGCGGGGCCGGAGCATGACGGCGAAGTCGCTCGCGCTGTACCGGAACAGGTCCGCCCGCCAACCGTCGACCCGCACCGGTTCCGGCGCGCTGACCCGCAGCCGGTCCTCGTGATAGCTGTCGTACTGGGCGGCCGGATACCAGTTCATCTCCAACTGCCGGCCGCCGTTGCTGAAGCCGATCGTGCCGGCCTGCTCGGCGAACCCGTAGACGGTCGTCGCCTTCCAGCCGGGCTGGTCGATCAGCAGCCGGGGGTGCTCCTCGGCCGCCTTGAGCACCATCGCCGAGTAGGCGCCCGGACCGGTCGCCTCCGAGGTGACCTGCGGTGTCGCCCCGCTGTCCCCGTCCGGCTGGGCGTCCGTCATGACCGAGACGGCCACGAGGGCGGCGAGCAGGGTGGCCGCGACGCCGCCCGCCGCGAGGCCGCTCAGCAGGTTGCGGCGGGGGCGCTTGCCGGGCGGCCCGGCGACGGGTTCGAGGCTCGGCACGGACATGATCTCCTCCAGGAGGTTCTGCGCCGCCTCGTCGAGGTGCCCGATGACAGGTCGGTACGGGTCGGCGTCCCGCACCACGCGGTCCAGGTGCTCGTCGGTCATCTGCCCTCCTCCGAGGTGGGTGCTGCCAGGACGTCGAGTACATGTCCGGGTGGGCCGGGAGCGTCACCGACGAGATCCCGCAGTCGGGCCCGGGCGCGCGAGAGCCGGGTGCGGACCGCGGCCGGGTTCACCCGAAGGACCGCGGCGGCCTCCCGCGGTTCCAGGCCCTCCCAGTAGGTCAGCATCAACACCTCGCGGTCCAGCTCACCCAACCGGGCCAGCGCGGCCCGGACGGTGAGCCGTTCGGGCACGTCGCAGCCCGGGTCGGCAGCGCCGCCGAGGCGGAGTCGTTGCCGCAGCCGTTCGCCCAGGCGTTCCCGGCGCGCCCCGCCGCGGTGGTGGTTGGCCAGCACCCGCCGGGCCACCCCGTACAGCCACAGCCGGACCTCGACCTCCGGCGGCAGGTCACGGCTGCGCCGCCAAGCGACGAGGAAGGTCTCGGCGACCACGTCGGCCGCGTCCTCGGGCTGCTCGACGCGCCGCATGGCGTACGCCAGCAGCGGCTGGAAGTTCACCGCGTAGAGGCGTCGGAATCGATCCTCGTGCTCAGTACCGGAACCCACGTCCACTCCATGTCCGGACGGACGCCCATCGTGACAGGCCGGCGCTCAACCCCGGCGCGGCCGGTACGCGCTGATCGTGGCGGGCAGGCCCCGACGCAGGATGCCGGCCCAGTCGGTGTCGCCGCGCAGCACCGCCGAGGCGGTCTTGCGCGCCTGGTCGGCGGTGATGTGCGGCGGCAGCATCAGCTCGGCCGGGTCCACCAGCGCGTTGATGACCGTGGGGCGGTCGGCGGCCAGCGCCCGGTCCCACACGCCGGGCACCTGGTCCGGGGAGTCGACGAGTTCGCCGCCCAGCCCCAGCACCTCCGCCCACCGGTGGTAGCCGATGTCGGGCAGCTGCTGGCTGTCCGGGAACATCGGGGTGCCCTCGCTCGATCGCTGCTCCCAGCTCACGAACGCCAGGTCCCGGTTGTTGAGCACCAGCACGACGAAGCGCGGGTCGGCCCAGCCGCGCCAGTACTTCGCCACCGTGATCAGCTCGTTGACGCCGTTCATCTGCATCGCGCCGTCGCCGACGAGGGCCACCAGCGGCCGGTCGGGGTGGGCGAACTTCGCGGCGATGGCGTACGGCATGGCGCCGCCCATCGACAGCAGGGTGCCGGACAGGCTGGCGAGCATCCCCGGGCGGACCTGGACGTGCCGCGCGTACCAGGCGGTGGCGGTGCCGCAGTCGACCGCGAGCATCGCGTCGCCGGGGAGCCGGTCGCTGAGGCTGGCGAAGATCAGCTGCGGGTTGACCGGGTCGGCCGGCTGCCCGGCCAACTCCCGCTGGGCCTGCCGCCACGCCGACGTGTCCCGGGCGACCGTCTCCTGCCAGCGGGTCGGCCCCGGGCCGGGACCCAGTTCGCGCAGCAGCGCCCGCAGCGTCGGGGCGGCGTCGCCGGTCAGGTTCACCTCGGTCGGGTACCGCAGCCCCAGCAGGGTGGCGTCGTGGTCGATCTGCACCGCGCGGGCCTGACCGGGCGGCGGATAGAACTCCGAGTACGGCATGTTGCTGCCGACGATCAGCAGCCGGTCGCACCCCTGCATGAGCTGCCAGCTCGGGCGGGTGCCGAGCAGGCCGATCGCGCCGGTGACCCAGGGCTCACGATGGTCCACGGCGGCGAAGCCGAGCAGCGCCGTCGCCACACCGGCGCCGAGCCGCCGGGCGATCTCGCGTACCTCCGTCTCGGCGCCCAGGGCGCCCTGCCCGACGAGCATCGCCACCCGCTCGCCGCCGCGCAGCACCTCGGCGGCCCGCCGGACGTCGGCCTCCGGCGGCACCGTCGGGCGGCTGCCCGGCACGCTGCTGGTGTGGTAGTAACCGTGGGCGTACGGCGGGTCCGGCACCGCCGGCTCGTCCTGCACGTCGAGGGGGAGCACCAGGGCGGTGACGGTACGCCGGGCGAGCGCCGTCCGGCAGGCCCGGTCCACCAGGTGACGCACCTGGGCCGGGTGGTCGAGCTGGGCGAGGAACGCGGCGGCGACGTCCTTGTAGAGGGCGAGCAGGTCGACCTCCTGGTAGTAGCCGCCGCCCTCGGCGGTGAGCGCGGTGTGGCCGACCAGCGCGACGACCGGCTGGTGGTCGAGCTTCGCGTCGTACAGGCCGTTGAGCGCGTGGATCGCGCCCGGACCGCTGGTGACGAGGACGCAGCCGAGCGGCCCGCCACCGTACTTGACGTGGGCCGACGCCGCGAAGCCGGCGGTCTCCTCGTGCCGTACCTGGATGAACTGCGCCTTCTCGTCGGTGCGTTGCAGCGCGGAGGTCATGCCGTTGATGCCGTCGCCCGGGTAGCCGAAGTAGCGGCGCACGCCCCAGCAGGCCATCCGCTGCACGATGTGGTCGGCGACCGTCGCGTTCCTGGGCAGGGACCACGGCGCGGCCGGCCGCCACCCGTCACCGTCGATGCTCACGGCGCGGCATTCCCGGCCCGCCGGGGCGGAAACTTCCCGAACGGGTGGCGCCCGGTGCGGGGAGGGGAACAACCCGCACCGGGCGCCGTGCAGAAGGTCAGCTCGCCGAGCAGGACGGCGTCAGGGTGCCGGGGCTGCCGTTACCCTGGAACCCGAACTCGGTGGTCTGGCCGGCGCCGAGCCGGCCGTTGTAGCTCACGTTGCTGAACCGGACCGCCCCGCTGGTGGCGCTGGGCGTGGCGTTCCACGTGTTGACCAGCGAGACACCGCCGGGCAGCGTCAGGTTGACGGCCCAGCCGTTGGTGCCGGACGAACCGGCGGTCACCCGGACGGTGGCGACGAAGCCGCCGGTCCAGGTCTGCAGGCTCACCGAGGCGTTGCACCCGCCGGGACCGGGCGGGGGCGTGCTCGGCGGCGGCGTGCTCGGCGGCGGGGTCGACGGCGGCGGCGTCGACGGCGGCGGGGTGGTGGGCGGCGGCGTGCCGCTGTTGAGGGCGTTCAACACCGCGGTGTACGCGGGCTTCTTGTTGCCGCTGCCGTCGAAGAGCAGCGGGTTCTGCGAGGCCCGCCACGAGTCGGTGTCCCGGATGCCCCAGACGGTGATGCCGTTGCAGCGCGCGACGGCGAGGCAGTCCTCGACGACCCGGCGGTAGGTGTCCGCAGAGGCGCCCTCGATGTCCAGCTCGGTGATCTGCACGTCGACGCCGAGCGCGGCGAAGCTGGACAGCGTGGTGCGGTAGTTGCTCGGGTACGGCGACTGGTTGTTGAAGTGCGACTGGAGGCCGACGCAGTCGATCGGCACGCCGCGCTGCTTGAAGTCGCGGACCATCCGGTAGACGGCCTGCGTCTTCGCGTGCGACCAGTCGTCGGTGTTGTAGTCGTTGTAGCAGAGCTTGGCGTTCGGGTCGGCGGCCCGGGCGGCCCGGAACGCCGCCTCGATCCAGTCGTCACCGGTGCGCTGCAGGTTGGAGTCGCGCCGGGCGCCGGTGCTGCCGTCGGCGAACGCCTCGTTCACCACGTCCCACGAGTCGATCTTGCCGCGGTAGTAGGTGGCCACCTGCGTCACGTGGTTGAGCATCGCCTGGCGCAGCGCGCTGCCGGACATGTTCTGCATCCAGCCGGGCTGCTGGGAGTGCCAGGCCAGCGTGTGACCGCGCACCTTCATCCCGTTGGAGCGGGCGTGGTTGACGATGCGGTCGGCGTTGGCGAAGGAGAACTGCCCCTGCTGCGGCTCGGTCGCGTCGATCTTCATCTCGTTCTCGGGCGTGACCGAGTTGAACTCGCGGTTCAGGATCCCCACGTACGTGCTGTCGGAGAGCTTGTTCGCCGCGACCGCCGCGCCGAAGTAGCGGCCCTTCTCGGCGGCGGACGCGCCCAGCGTCGTGCCGGCACTGGCCGTCGGGGCGAGGGCGACCGTCGCGCCGGCGACGAGGGCGCCGGTGACCGCGACGGTCAGGGCGAGTCGCCGGGCGGTACGCGCCCGGGTAGGTCGGTCCGCACGTGGGACCGGAGGGTTGCTCATGTCGATGCCTTCCGGGAAAGTCGGATGGTGGGATGCGGGTGCGTGCCGGCGCTGCCCATCCGCGCCGGGGAGCGACCCGCGCAGGCCGCCCGGAGGCCTGCTGAAGATCATGACCTGGAGATGCTCATCCGTTCGGGTCGATGCTATCGGAATGTTTCCGGAACCCTCAACCATCGATGTCCGCTGGTTCACCTCGGACACCGGGCGACGATCCACGTCGCGACCGGGAGCGCACCCCGGAAGATTCCCGGAAACGCGGCCGGTGCCGGCCGCCGCCGGCCGGTCCATGCCGTCCGGCAGAATCGTCGGGTGCCCGTCCACCAGATCACCGACCCCGACGACGACCGGATCGCCGACTACCGCGCGCTCACCGACGTGGAGCTGCGGACGCGCTGGGAGCCGCCGCACGGCCTGTTCATCGCCGAGGGCGAACTGGTGCTGCGACGCGCCCTGCGGGCAGGGTACCCGCCCCGGTCGTACCTGGTGGACGCCAAGCGGGTCGACCAGATCGCCGACCTGGACACTGGCGAGGCGCCGGTCTACGCCGCCACGCCGGACGTGCTGCGGCAGGCGACCGGCTTCCACGTGCACCGAGGGGTGCTCGCGTCGTTCCGGCGCCGCCCGCTGCCGACCGCCGCCGACGTGCTCGCCGCCGCGCGCCGCGTGGTGATCCTCGAAGACGTCAACAACCACACCAACCTCGGCGCGATCTTCCGGGCCGTCGCCGGACTCGGCGTCGACGCGGTGCTGCTGTCGCCGACCTGCGCCGACCCGCTCTACCGGCGCAGCGTCCGGGTCAGCATGGGCGAGGTGTTCGCGGTGCCGTACGCCAAGCTCGAACCCTGGCCGGACGCGCTCGCCGGGGTCCGCGCCGCCGGGTTCTGCGTGCTGGCGATGACCCCCGCGCCGGACGCGGTCCCGATCCAGCGCCTCGACGCCGGCCGGCGCGCCCGGGCGGCGCTGCTGCTCGGCGCGGAGGGCGCGGGCCTGACCCCGGCCGCGATGGACGCCAGCGACGTCCGGGTGGTGATCCCGATGCGACGCGGGGTGGACTCGCTCAACGTGGCCGCCGCCACCGCCGTCGCCGCCTGGGAACTGGGCCGCGACGACCCCCTCTGACCTCGCCCGCCACCGCGACCGGCGGTAGCGTGTCGCCGTGTTCCCCACCGTCCGTGAGGTCCTCGCGCTGGAACCGGTGCGCCACGGCGCGCCGCGCCTGGTCGCCGGCGACCCCGGGCTGGACCGGCCGGTCCGCTGGGTGCACGTGGCCGAGGTCCCCGACATCGCCACCCTGCTCCGCGGCGGCGAACTGGTGCTGACCACCGGGATCGGGCTGCCCTCCGACGACTCCGGGCTGCGGGCGTTCGTCGGTGAACTGGCCGACGTCGGCGTGTCCGGTCTCGTCGTCGAGCTGGGCCGCCGGTACGTCGGCGGGGTCCCCCGGGTGATGGCCGCCGCCGCCGACCGGCGCGGCCTGCCGCTGGTCGAGCTGCGCCGGACCACCCCGTTCGTACGGGTCACCGAGGCGGTCCACGCGCTGATCGTCGACGCCCAGCTGACCGAACTGCGGGCCACCGAGGAGATCCACCAGCGCTTCACCGAGCTGTCGGTGGAGGGCGCCGGCCCGGGCGAGGTGGTCCGGCAGGCCGCCGAGCTGTCCGGCTGCCCGGTGGTGCTGGAGAACCTGTCCCGGCAGGTGCTCGCGTACGACCCGGCGGGGCAGAGCGCCGAGCTGCTCCTCGACGGCTGGGAACAGCACTCCCGGCGGATCCGGCCGGCGGGGCGGACCGCGTACGACGCCGCGAGCGGCTGGCTGGTGACCATGGTCGGCGCCCGGGGCCAGGACTGGGGTCGGCTGCTGCTGCGCTGGCCCGGTGCCGGCGAACTGACCACCGGCGGGTGGCGTGCCGCCGACCCGGCGGACGGCTCGCGGGGCACGGCCGGCGATGCCGGTTCACGGGGCACGGCCGGCGATGCCGGTTCACGGGGCGGGGCCGGCGCGGAGGGCCCGTGGGGTGCGGTGGGCGGGGCCGGTACGCGGGGCGGGGCCGGCGCGGACGTCCCGCCGACCCGGCTGAGCATCCTCGTGGAGCGGGCGGCGTCGACGCTCGCGCTGGGCCGGCTCATCCGGCGCGACGCCGAGGGCCTGGAACGGCAGCTGCACCGCACGCTGCTCGCCGCCCTGCTGGACCACTCCCGGCCGGTCGACGAGGTGGCACTGCGGGCCCGCGCCCTCGGCGTGCCCCTGGAACGGCGGCACCTGGTGGGCGTGGTGGTGCGGTACCGCGCCGACGACCCGGCCGCCGGTGGCGCACCGGACGAGAGCGGCACCGTCGTCGGCGGCGCGGCGGCCGGGCCGGCCCGGCTGCGGGACCTGGCCGAGGCGGTCGGTCAGGCCGTCCGCGACGCGAACCTGACCGCGCTGACCAGCCCGCTGGACGACCAGGCGGTGGGTGCCCTGCTCGCGTTGCCCGATCCCGCCACCGAGGAGCGCGCCCTGGCGGCGTTCGCCGCCGCTCTGCGCCGCGCCCGCCCGGACGCGCCCCCGGCCCGTACGGACGGCTCGCCGGCCCGTCCTGACGCGTCGTCGGCGCGTGGGGACGCGTCGCCGGCCGGTACCAACGCGCCGCCGGCGCGTGCGGACGGGTCACCGGTTCGTCCGGACGGACCGGTGCGGGAGGAGGCGTCCCACCGCCCGGTGCGAGCCGCGCCGGCCGGAGCGCTGGTCATCGCCGCCGGTTCCGGCGTGGGCAGCCTGCGGGAGGCCCGCCGCTCACTGGTCGAGGCGCGGCAGGTCGCCGACGCCGCCCGGCAGGACCGGCGCGACCTGCCGATCTTCCGGCTGCCGCACGTCGGCCTGGCCGGTCTGCTGCACCTGCTGCGGGACGAACCGCGCCTGCAGACGTTCGTCGAGCGCGAGCTGGGACCCCTGCTGGCGTACGACGCGCGGCATCCCCGGGAGCAGCTGCTCGGCACCCTGCGCGCGTACCTGGAGCAGGGCCGCAACAAGACCGCGGCGGCGGCCACCGCGCACCTGTCCCGCCCGGCGTTCTACGAGCGGCTGGCCCGCATCGGGCGGGTCCTCGACGTCGATCTCGACTCGGTCGACGCCTGCCTGAGCCTGCACGTGGCCCTACTGGCCCTGGACGCCATCCGCACCCCCTGACCCACCCACCCCACTCCACCCGGCCCCCGGGCCCCGGGCCCCGCCGGGGGCCACTTCACGGAAAGAGTGGCTATTTCCGCGCGAATGGGCCCTCTTTG
>JAEYGD010000014.1 GCA_023402505.1 Actinomycetes bacterium | reverse complement strand
CAGCCGGGCCAGGAGATCGGCTGGTGCGGGGCCGGCGGCGCGGGCGGCCACCGGAGGCTGGGGCGGCGGCGGCTCCGGGGCGGCCCGGGGAGGCTCCGGGGGCCTGCGCGGCGGCGGGGACGACGGCTTCAGTACGGCGTCCGGCGTGCGGCGCGGCGGGCTGAAGCTGTCGGAGGTCACGTCCTGCACTCTCGCACTGGTGTTCGGAATTGAAAAGCGGCGGACCGGGGTAGGAGACTGCCGGCCGCCGGTGACCACGAGGTCCTTCGGGGGTAGTGGTTAGATGCCCTGGAGAGTTTACGGCTCTTGGGAGGAGGACCGATGGAGCTGTCGCTGGCGACCCGCACCGTGGGAGAGCACACGGTGCTCGAGGTCGGCGGTGAGGTGGACGTCTACACCGCCCCCCGGCTCCGGGAGCGGCTCCTCGAGTTGATCGACGGTGGCGCCCGGCACGTCGTGGTCGATTTGGGCCGGGTGGACTTCCTCGACTCGACCGGGCTGGGTGTGCTGGTGGGCGCCCTCAAGCGGCTGCGTACCGCGGGTGGTTCGTTCGCTCTGGTCTGCGACAAGGAGCCGCTGCTCAAGATCTTCCGGATCACCGCGCTCGACCAGGTGTTCCCGCTGCACCCGACGGTCGACGCGGCGACCGGCGCGTGATGGCCACCGTCCGCCTCTCCTTCTCACCCGCGCCGGTGCACGTCCGTACGGCACGGTTGGTCGGCGTCGCGGTCGCCCGGCGGGCGGGGGTGCGGGAGGATCTGCTCGACGAGGTGCGGCTGGCGATCGGCGAGGCGTGCACCCGTGCGGTCGCCCTGCACCGGCAGTACGGTCTGGCCGATCCGGTGCTGGTGGAGATGTCCGACTCCGGGGCGTACGCCGTGCGGGTGGTCGACCGCGCGCCGATCGAGGCGGGGATCGGCCTGGCGGCTCTGCCGCCGGACGAGTTGGCCAAGGAGTCGCTCAGCGAGGACGCGCTGACCACCGGCGTGGGCTTCGCGCTGCTCGCCGGTTTCGTGGAGGACCTGCAGGTGCGCCCGGTGGACGAGGGTGTCGGCACCGAGGTGCGGATGGTGTGGCCGGTCGGCCGCTGAACTGATCTTTCTCGCCGCAGGCCACGTCCCGGGTACGGGGGCGTGGCCTGATCGTCATGGACGCCCTCCTATATCAGATTTTTCCTCATAACACAGCGACGGAGATCATCCGGACACGGTGCCCCCTCGGTGTGACCTCCGACACTGCGGAGGGCTACAGTACGCGGGTTGTCAGCAAGTGATCCATCCCGCAACCAGCGGG
Source organism: Actinomycetes bacterium (assembly GCA_023402505.1). GTDB lineage: Bacteria > Actinomycetota > Actinomycetes > Mycobacteriales > Micromonosporaceae > Micromonospora. The sequence goes on along the minus strand of JAEYGD010000014.1, from coordinate 3,238 downwards.
AACGGGAGTTCATCGCTGGTCCGCTCGGGGTGGGTTGGCGCGCGCTTGCGACACCGCATCCAGGCGCCGACCGGTGCGTCTCCACCGGTCGGCGCGAGCGTTCGGTACAGGAGGACACAGATGTCCGACACCTTGGCCGCCGACAGCGGCGGGATCTCCCTTACCGGGGACAATGTCACGTACGTGGTTCTCGCCGCCGTGATCGCGGCCGTGGCGCTGGTCTTCGCCGCCACGCTGACGAGGACCGTGCTGGCCGCCGGCAGGGGCACCACCAACATGCAGGAGATCTCGGGGGCGGTGCAGGAGGGCGCCTCGGCGTACCTGCTCCGGCAGTTCCGCACCCTGGCGATCTTCGTGGTCGTAGCCGTGGTGCTGCTCTTCCTGCTGCCGGTGCACGACACCGACGGCAGCGAACTCGCCGTGAAGATCGGCCGGTCCGCCTTCTTCGTCGTCGGCGCGCTGTTCAGCGCGTTCATCGGCGGCGCCGGCATGTGGCTGGCCACCCGGGCCAACCTGCGGGTCGCGGCCGCCGCCCGCGAGCGTGAGGGTGGCCGCGAGGCGGCCATGAAGATCGCGTTCCGCACCGGCGGCGTGGTCGGCTTCCTCACCGTGGGCCTCGGCCTCCTCGGCGCCGCGCTGGTCGTCCTGTTCTTCAAGGGCGACGCCCCGACGGTGCTGGAGGGCTTCGGCTTCGGCGCCGCCCTGCTCGCCATGTTCATGCGGGTCGGCGGCGGCATCTTCACCAAGGCCGCCGACGTCGGCGCCGACCTGGTCGGAAAGGTCGAGCAGGGCATCCCCGAGGACGACCCGCGCAACGCCGCCACCATCGCCGACAACGTGGGCGACAACGTCGGTGACTGCGCCGGCATGGCCGCCGACCTGTTCGAGTCGTACGCGGTCACCCTGGTCGCCGCGCTGATCCTCGGCCGCGCCGCCTTCGGTGAGCAGGGCCTGGTCTTCCCGCTGATCGTCAGCGGCATCGGCGCGATCATCGCGATCATCGGCGTCTTCCTCACCCGGCTGCGCGCCTCGGACCGGTCCGGTCTGACCGCCATCAACCGGGCCTTCTACATCTCGGCGCTGCTCTCCGCGGTGCTGGTCGCCGCCGCCACCTGGGCGTACCTGCCGGCGAGCTTCGCCGAGCTGGAGGGCGGCCTGACCGACGTCGACGAGAACCCGCGCGTGGTCGCCATCGGCGCGGTCGTCATCGGTATCGTGCTGGCCGCCGCGATCCAGGCGCTGACCGGTTACTTCACCGAGACCAACCGCCGTCCGGTGCAGGACATCGGCAAGAGCTCGCAGACCGGCCCGGCCACCGTCATCCTCGCCGGCATCAGCGTCGGCCTGGAGTCCGCCGTCTACTCGGCGCTGCTGATCGGCGCGGGCGTCTTCGGCGCGTTCCTGCTCGGCGGCAGCTCCATCACGCTGTCGCTCTTCGCGGTCGCGCTGGCCGGCACCGGCCTGCTCACCACGGTCGGCGTGATCGTGGCGATGGACACCTTCGGTCCGATCTCCGACAACGCGCAGGGCGTGGCGGAGATGTCCGGCGACATCGACGAGCACGGCGCGCGCACGCTCACCGAGCTGGACGCGGTCGGCAACACCACCAAGGCGATCACCAAGGGCATCGCGATCGCGACGGCGGTGTTGGCCGCGACCGCGCTGTTCGGCTCGTACACCGACACGCTGCGCACCGCGTACGCCGACGCGGGCATCGCGGACGTCGGCGGCGAGATCCTCAACTCGCTGAACGTGGCCAACCCGCGCAACCTGGTCGGCCTCATCATCGGCGCGGCGGTGGTCTTCCTCTTCTCCGGGCTCGCCATCAACGCGGTGTCCCGCTCGGCGGGCGCGGTCGTGATGGAGGTCCGCCGGCAGTTCCGCGAGCTGCCCGGGATCATGGACCGCACCCAGCGGCCCGAGTACGGCAAGGTCGTCGACATCTGCACCCGCGACGCGCAGCGCGAGCTGATCCCCCCGGGCCTGCTGGCCATCCTGGCGCCGATCGCGGTCGGCTTCGGCCTCGGCCCGGGTGCCCTGGCGTCGTACCTGGCCGGTGCCATCGGGGCCGGCACGCTGATGGCCGTCTTCCTGGCCAACTCGGGCGGCGCCTGGGACAACGCCAAGAAGATGGTCGAGGACGGCGCGTACGGCGGCAAGGGCTCCGAGGCGCACGCCGCGACCGTCATCGGTGACACCGTCGGTGACCCGTTCAAGGACACCGCCGGCCCGGCGATCAACCCGCTGATCAAGGTGATGAACCTGGTCTCGCTGCTGATCGCGCCGGCCGTGGTGGCGTGGAGCGTGGGCGACGACCGCAACACCGGCCTGCGGATCACGATCGCGGTGGTGGCGACGCTGATCGTCGTCGCGGCGGTGGTGTTCAGCAAGCGCAAGGGTGTGGCCATGTCCGACTCCGACACCGGGGCGGGCAGCTCGGACCAGCGACCGGAGACGGTCAACGCCTGATCCGCACGCACCGGTCCCCGGTCGGCGCTCGCCGGCCGGGGACCGGTCACCCGGCGAACCTGACCGGTGTGCGGGGCGACCGGACGCCGTACGCTGCAACGCATGCGTACGTGCCGGGCGGCAGCCGCCGGAAAGCTGACGGCGGTGCTGGCCACGGTCGTCGTGCTGGCCGTCGGGTGCGGCGGCGGGCCGAGCGCCCAGGCCTGGGCCGCGTCGGTCTGCTCGGCCCTGACGCCCTGGCGGGCCGAGATCAGCAAGCTGACCACCAGCACCGACCAGCAGATGACCGCCCAGACCACCCCGGCGCAGGCCAAGGAGAACCTCGTGCGGCTGTTCGGCGGCGCGGAGCAGGCCAGCGAGACCGCCCGGCGCAAGGTCGAGAAGGCGGGCGTTCCCGACGCCGAGCAGGGCGCGGAGGTCTCCGAGGCGTTCCGCGCGTCGCTGGCGCGGATGCGTGACGCGTACGGCAAGGCGCGCGACACCATCGACGGCCTCAGCACCAGCCGGCCCACCGTCTTCTACGACGGCGTGCGGGCCGCGGTGGAGACGCTGAACCGGGAGTACGACGCCAGCGCGCTGGACACCGCCCGCCTCAACTCCGAGGAGTTGAAGCGCGCCTTCGCCGAGGTCCCCGAGTGCCGTTGACCGGTGCCGCCGAGCCGTCGGACGCGGAGCCGCTGCCGGCGCTCTTCCCGGTGCCCGAGCCGGCCGGCCCGGCACCCCGACGGCCGGCCCGCTCCCGCCGCCGGCCGGCGGACGGTGCGACCGG
>JAEYGD010000557.1 GCA_023402505.1 Actinomycetes bacterium | reverse complement strand
CGGCCCGCCGCGCGGCCCCGCGCGAACCCGGCGGCCCGGCGGGCGCCCGGCGGGGGGACCAGCGGGTCCGCCGGGTCGAGCCCGGCACCGGCCCAGCCGGCGAAGGGCTGCCCGGGCCACATCGGAGTCCCCGGCTGCCACGGGCCGGGCGCACCCCACTGCGCGTGCTGCTGGTGGGGCGGGGGCACGGCCGGGCCCCAGGGGTGTCCGGCCGGCGGCGGGGCGGTCGGATAGGGGTACGGCGGCGGCACCGCGCCCGGCGGCGGCACCGAGCCGTACGGCGGCACGGCACCGGGGGTCGGGTCCGGTTCACCCGGTGGCGGCGGCATGGTCGGGGGTGGCTGGTCGGACAACGAACCCTCCTCAGCGACGGCTGGAACGGTTCATGATCCTCCCTGGTGCGGTGCCCGCACCGCACCCCCGGGCGGCCATGGTCCTCGGCGGATCAGGACCGTGGTGGTCGACACCCGACCGGAGCCGGGCCCTGCTCAGCCGATGAGGCGCACCCGCTCGGCCTGGGGACCCTTCTGGCCCTGGGCGATCTCGAACTCCACCCGCTGGCCGTCGTCCAGCGCCTTGTAGCCGTCCATCTCGATCGCGGAGAAGTGGACGAAGACGTCCTGGCCGCCGTCGACGGCGATGAAGCCGTAGCCCTTTTCGGCGTTGAACCACTTCACGGTGCCCTGTGCCACGGTGTACTTCCTCACTTTGCGCGGCGTTGACTCACCCCGCCGCTGCCGGCGCGCCGGACCGCGGGGCGGCACCGGTTCGGCGATCGGCGACGGCCGCTGAAACGGTGACCGAAATCGCACGCTACACGAGGCGTGACGACCGTGCACGACCACAAATCGGGCATATTCCGAGCGATCCGTATTGCCGTTCATCGCTGTGATAGGTATGCGGGATGACGAGCACTCCGGGCCTGCCCGGCCCGGGGCAGGTGGCGGTACGACGGGCGCAGGTCCGCCGGATCCGGCCGGCGGACGCCGCCCGGATGCGGGCCCTGCGGTTGGAGATGCTCGCCGACGCGCCGCTGGCGTTCCTGGAGACCATCGCCGACGCGGCGGCCCGCCCGCACGGCGAGTTCGCCGCCCGCGTCGCCGGCACCTCGTCGGGCAGCCGGATGGCGCAGTTCGTGGCGGATCCGGGTGGCCGGCTGGTCGGGCACGCGGGCGGCACGGTGACCCCGGAGGAACCCGGGCTCACCGTCGTCTACGCCGTCTACGTCACCCCGTCCTGGCGGGGCAGCGGACTGCTCGCCGACCTGGTCGACGCGGTGGCCGCCTGGTCGCGCGCCTGCGGCCGGCCCGAGCTGATGCTGGAGGTGGTGGTCGGCAACGACCGCGCCTACCGGGCGTACCAGCGGCTCGGTTTCGTCGACACCGGCGTCCGGGTCCGGCATCCGACGATCCCGGCGCTCACCGAACTCCAGATGCGCCGCCCCGCCTGAGCGGCCCGGTCGACGAGGGCCCCTTCTCCGCCGCACCCAGGCGTCGGGAAGGGGCCCGGGTCGCACCTCAGGCGTGGCGGCGGCTCTGCACGACGCGGAACCGGTTCGCCACGTACGCGCCGTCGGTCAGGGCCGCGTTGGCCGCCGCGTTGGCGCCGCTGCCGTGGAAGTCGGAGAAGGCCGCCGACTGGTTGACGAAGACGCCACCGGTCAGGTTGGCCGACAGGTGCACCCCCACCTCGATCGCCGCCGCCTCGGTCGCGTCCAGCACCGACTCGTCGGTGGAGTAGACCCCGGCGGTCAGCGCGCCCTTCTCGCCGACGGTGGAGCGCAGGATCTCCAGGCTGTGCTCGGTCGAGTCGGTCGCGATGGCGAACGAGATCGGCCCGAACCACTCGCGCGAGTAGGTGGCGGTGTCGGCGGCGTCCAGCTTGACGACGGTCGGCGTACGCACCACCGCGCCGGGGAAGGCCGGGTGCTCGACGGTACGGGACTCCAGCACCGGCTCACCGACCTTGGTCACCTCGTCGAGGCGCTCCAGCACCCCGTCGTTGACGATCGCGCCGGTCAGCTCGACGCCGCGCGCCGGGTCGGCGGTGAGCTTGCCGACCGCCGCCGCGATGCCCTCGGCCACCTCGTCGAAGCTCTTGTGCCCCTGGTCGGTCTCGATGCCGTCGCGGGGGATCAGGATGTTCTGCGAGGTGGTGCACATCTGGCCGCTGTAGAGGGTCAGCGTGAAGCCGAGGTTGCGGCACATGCCGGCGAAGTCGTCGGTCGAGTCGACCACCACCGTGTTCAGGCCGGCCTTCTCGGTGTAGACCTGCGCCTGCCGGGCGTTGGCCTCGAGCCAGTCGCCGTACTCGGTGGAGCCGGTGAAGTCGACGATCTTCACCGACGGGTGCAGGGCCAGCGTCGAGGCGAGCTTCTCGCCCGGGGCCTCCGCGGCGAGCTGCACCAGGTTGGGGTCGAAGCCGGCCTCGGCGAGCACCTCACGGGCGTACTTGACGGTGATCGCCAGTGGCAGCACCGCGCGCGGGTGCGGCTTGACCACCACCGGGTTGCCGGTGACCAGCGAGGCGAACAGCCCCGGGTACGAGTTCCAGGTCGGGAAGGTGTTGCAGCCGATCACCAGCGCGACGCCGCGCGGCACCACGTGGAAGGTCTTGGTCATCCGCAGCGGGTCACCCTTCCCGGCCGCCTTCTCCCAGCTGGCCGTACCCGGGTGCCGGGCCATCTCCGCGTACGCGTAGGCGAGCGCCTCCAGCGCCCGGTCCAGGGCGTGGGCACCGCCGGCCTGGAAGGCCATCACGAACGCCTGGCCGCTGGTGAACTGCACCGCGTTGGCCAGCTCGAAGACGTTGCGGTGCAGCCGGGAGAGGATCTCCAGGCAGACGCCCGCACGGGCCTGCGGACCGGCGTCACGCCAGGCGGGCAGCGCGGCGGTCGCGGCGCCGACGAGTTGGTCGGCCGCCGCGTGCGGGTAGCGGACGTCGAGGGCGACCCCGAACGGGCTGACCTCGGTGGCGACCGTGCTCCCGTCAGCGGGCTGGTCGAGGGGGAAGTCGCCGCCCAGGTACGCCTCGAACGCCGCCTTGCCGTCGGCGGCGGCGGTCTCGCCGTACACGCGGGGGCTGGGCGACTCGGGGTAGGCGGACCAGTACCCGCGCTCCGAGATGGCGCTCAGCGCACGGGTGAGGGTGTCGGCGTGCCTGTCGTACAGGGGGTGCGGGGTCTCCGTCATGCCCGCCATCATGCAACACGAACCTGCACGATCAGTAGGGCCGTGTCACAGCTCAGATCGTCAACTGCCAGTTCGTCCAGCCGTCGACCGGCCGGAATCCCATCTGCTCGTTGATGCGGATCATGTGCTCGTTGACCGCCGCGTTCCAGGTGTCGATCGCGCGCAGCTCCGGCTCCCGCGCCGTCGCGTACCGCAGGTTCTCGATCTTGACGAGCAGCCCCAGCCGGTGCCCGCGGTGGTCCGGGTCGACGATGGTGGTCTGCTGCCACGCGTGCCACGGCATGCCGCCGTTGACGTCGACCATGGTCCAGGCCACCAGCCGGCCGGTCGCCTCGTGCACCGCGCCGTGGTGGTAGTGCCGCCGTCCCCGGGCGGCGAGCACCTCCTCGGTCCCCCGGATCCGCCCGGCGTCGATGTTCTCCGCCTCCAGCTCCAGGTCGCCGATCGGCGCGTCGGTGTTCATCCGGCTCTCCAGCCGGGCCACGTCGCCGACGTACTCCTCCGGGACCGGGCCGGCCCAGCCCACCACGCGGTAGCCGGCGGCGCGTTCGTGGGCACCGGCCAGCAGCTCCGCGAGGGCGGCGTGGTCGACGGCCGCGACGTCCAGCCGCCGGCGCACCTCCGTCAGCGCCGCCTGCGCGCCGCTGCCCGCCGCGAAGGCCCCACCGGCCTCCGGGCGGGCCGGGCCGCCCGGCAGCGCTGTCACGGTGTCCCCGAACATCCGCTTGCGGCCGTGCGCCCGGGCCACCTCGATCGCGTACGCCAGCAGCGCGCGCCCGACACCCCGGCGCCGGTGCTCGGGATGGACGGCCAGCGTGATGCTGGCGTTGTCGGTGTTGTCGAGCTGCGGCAGCCGCAGTTCGAGGTGCCCGGCCGCCGCGCCGTCGAGCCGGGCGAGAGCGCGGACGACGACGAGGCCCGGCATCGGGTTGGCCGCGTACGCCGCGAACTGGTCCCGGGTCTGGTTCGGGAAGTCGGGCTGGTCCGCGGCGGTGGCCGCGAACGCGATCCGGTGCGCCTCGTCGATCGCGGCCGGGTCGGCGGCGTCGTACGGCGTGACGGCGATGCTCATGGGCCGAGCGTGCGCGGAAAACGCGATCGGGGCCAGCGGTTTTCCGCCGGCCCCGATCGGACGTTGGTCGGGAGGGACGATCGCACAACGCCTCCGGCGCTGGGTCGTAAGAACAAAGTCTCCGGCGACACGCCCTCCCGCACGGAGCATCTTGCGCCGCCCGATTGCCGACGTCAAGTCCTTAACGGCGCGTTTCCGCACTCAGCGCGAAACACCAACCACCGTCCGAAACCCTCCCCCCTCCCCCGCCCGCCCTCCGGCCCACTCCGGTGATCATGAAGCCGGCGGGGTCGGAAGGCGCTCTCCCATCCGCCAACTCCGTGATCAACCGTGGTGGGGGGTTAGGGGAGGAGGTTGGCGTCGCGGGCGGCGCGTAGGGAGGGCTTGATGCGGTGGGTGGGGCCGACCTGGCCGGCGACCGCGTCCAGCGTCTTCAGGCCCTCGCCGGTGTTGAACACCACCGTCTCGGCGGCCGGGTCGAGGCGCCCGGACTCGACGAGCTTGCGCAGCACCGCGACGGTCACGCCACCCGCGGTCTCGGCGAAAACCCCGGTGGTACGGGCCAGCAGCCGGATGCCGGCGCGGATCTCCTCGTCGTCGGCGTGGTCCATCCAGCCGCCGGTGCGGCGGACCGCTTCGAGGGCGTACAGGCCGGCGGCGGGGTCGCCGATGTTCAGCGACTTGGCGATGCCGGTCGGCTTCACCGGGGTGATGGTGTCGCCTCCGCCGTGCAGCGCGGTGGTGATCGGGTTGCAGCCGGTGGACTGCGCGCCGAACACCTTCCAGCCACCCGCCGGCGCCTCGACGAGCCCGATCTCGACCAGCTCGCTGAACGCCTTGTCGATCTTCGTGAGCAGCTCGCCGGAGGCCATCGGGATCACCACCTGGGCCGGGATCCGCCAGCCGAGCTGCTCGGCCACCTCGTAGCCGAGCGTCTTCGACCCCTCGGCGTAGTAGGGGCGCACGTTCACGTTGACGAACGCCGTGTCCTCGAACTCGTCGGTCTCCACCAGTTCCCCGCAGAGCCGGTTCACGTCGTCGTACGACCCGTCGACGGCGACCAGGTCGCCGCCGTACACGGCGGTCGTCACCACCTTGCCCTGCTCCAGGTCGCCGGGGATGAAGACCACCGACGGCGCGCCGACCCGGGCGGCGTGCGCGGCGACCGAGTTGGCCAGGTTGCCGGTGGAGGCGCAGGCGAACCGGGCGAAGCCGAGCGCTCGCGCCGCGGTCAGCGCCACCGACACCACCCGGTCCTTGAAGGAGTGCGTCGGGTTGGCGCTGTCGTCCTTGACCCAGAGCGGGGCGGTGATGCCCAGTTCGGCGGCGAGGTGCGGGGCGGCGACCAGCGGGGTGAGGCCCGGGTCGAGGGTGACCCGCGCGGCCGGGTCCTGACCGGCGGGCAGCAGCGGCGCGTACCGCCAGATGTTCGCCGGGCCGGCCTCGATCTGCTCGCGGGTGACGGCGGCGAGGGCGGCGGGGTCGTAGGCCACCTCCAGCGGGCCGAAGCACTCGTAACAGGCGTGCTGGGCGGCGAGCGGGTAGCGGGCCGAACAGGCGCGACAGACCAGGGCGCGGGCGGGGCTGGTGGTGGTGTCGATGCCGGACGGGACGAGCGTCGACGTCATGTCGAGAGTCCTCTCATCTTTCCCCGCGTCGCACCCTGCGGCGGGGACGGAATTGGCACCTGCCCCGCCGGTCGCTCTGCGGTGAGCGCGCGGGGTGGTTGCCGGGGCGTCGTCGGGCCGTATCCCTCAGCCCCTCTGGATGAGGTATGCAGTTGTGCCGCCGAGTCTAAGCACCACCGGCCGCCTGGCAACCGCCCCTTCTCACGAAGTGGCCGGATGTGACCTACCCCGCAGTCGGTCGGTCGGGCCGGATCAGGCCGCGACGGACTGAGGGGACGCCGGGTTCGCGGCGGCCGAGCGTCGGCCGGCGAGCAGGGTGTCCAACGCCCAGGTACCCGGACCGAGCACCGCGACCAGGAAGAACGACCAGCAGAACAACACCGACAACTCGCCGTGGTTGCGCAGCGGCAGCAGCGCTTCCGGCTGGTGGACCACGAAGTAGGCGTAGGCCATCGACCCGGACGACAGCAGCGCGGCCGGGCGGGTGAAGAGGCCGACGAGCACCAGGCCGCCGCAGACGACCTGGATCAGGGCCGCCCACCAGCCGGGCCACTCGCCGACGGGTAGGGGCTCCCCGCTGCCCCGGTTGCCGCCGAAGACCCCGAAGACCGAGGCGAGGCCATGGCAGAGGAACAGCAGGCCGGCCACCGCACGGAACAACGACAGGACAAAACCGCCCAACCGATCAGTACGCATCCCGATGCCTCCAATATGTCGGATAGGCCATCAGGATGCGACCAACGATTTAACAATGTCGATACATTCTCTCTTCGTGGGAACGCTCCCACGGCGGCCAACGCGGCCTGGTAACGGCGTACGCGACCTGGGCGGCGACCGCAACGAGAGTGGCGATGGCCGGTACGTGCCGCCAGCCGGCGACTGTCGCCCTGCCCCGTCCATGCGACCAGGGCAGGGCGAAGTGTGAACGGCGTCCGGGACCGCGACCCGGCGGAGCCGACGCCCGGCGGCACCGGTGCGGGTGATGCGAGGATCGGCGGATGCCCACCCGAGCGACGAAGGCTCCCGCCCTGCTCGCGATGTCGATGGCCGGCGCCCTGCTCACCGGCGCCTGCGCGCCGTCCGACGGCCCACCGGCGCCCCGGGCCGCGCCCCCCGACCAGCCGACCGGGGTGCCCCGGCCCGGCTCCACACCGTCGGCCGTCGGCGTGCCGGAGACCGCCTGCCCGGAGTCCGGCGTCCGGATCACGTCGCTCGGGGTGAGCGCCGCGATGGGGCTGCGGGCGCTCGGCCTGGAGCTCGTCAACTGCGGTACCCGCCCCTACCGGCTGCACGGCTACCCCGCGCTGCGGCTGCGCGACGGCGACGGCGAACCCATCCCGGTCCGGGTGGTCCCCGGCGCGAAGGAGATCACCTCGGGCTTCGACGACCCGCCGCGGCCGCTGGTCCTCGCTCCCGGCGAGGCGGCCGGCGCCGCCGTGCTCTGGCGCAACCTGGTCACCGATCCGACCGTCGTGGCGACGAACGCCCGGCACCTGGCGGTCGCCCCGGCCCCGGGCCAGCACCTCCAGGAGGTCGACCCGCACGGCGGGATCGACCTCGGCAACACCGGCCGGATCGGCGTCAGCGCGTGGAAGAAGCGCCCGCCGACGACGCCGGCACCGTCCACGCCGGCACCGGGGGCTCCGGCCGAGGAACGCCCGACCCCGGCGGCGTCCCTGCTATGACACGACGTCCTTGCGGGTGAACCGCCAGAAGGCCAGGCCCCAGAACAGCGTCGCGTAACAGACCGCCGAGATGGTCCCGCGGACCACGTCGTCGGTCTGCACCGGCGTGGACAGCAGGCCGAGCCACGCCGTGCTGTAGTGCGTCGGCAGGAAGTCACGCAGCACCCCGAGCGCGGTGATCTGGTCGAGGATGCTGGAGAGGATCCACAGCAGCACCGCGCCACCGACCGCGCCCAGCGCGGCGTCCGTCGTGACCGAGAGCAGGAACGCCAGGCCGGCCACCACCAGGAGTACGACGGCCAGGTAGCCGAGCACCGCCAGCAGCCGCAGCAGCCCCTCCCCCGGTTCCAGCTGGGCGGCGACCGTGCTGCGCAGCGGCTCCCACCCGTAGCGCAGCGTGCCCAGCAGCAGGGCGGTGCCGGCGAGCAGGAGCAGGGCCAGGGCCGAGTACGCGAGCGCCACCAGCAGCTTCACCGTGAGCAGCCGGGCCCGGGGCACCGGCACGGCGAGCAGGTAACGCAGACTGCCCCAGCTCGCCTCGCTGGCGACCGTGTCGCCGCAGAACAGCGCCACCACCACGACCAGCAGGAAGGACGCGGAGACGAAGATGGTGAACAGCGTGAAGTTCAGTCCGCCGGTGGTGGCGAACTCGATCAGGCTGCCGAACTCGCCGCGTCCGTTGTCGTCGTCGTCCCCCGAGTCGAACTGGAACGCGATCAGGATGATCAACGGCAGCAGCACCATGAAGGCCAGCGCCAGTTGGGTCCGCCGCCGGGCCGCCTGCCGGCGGAACTCGGCGGCGAACGGCAGGGTGGCGGACGGACGGTAACCCGCCGCGGCACCGGACGGCGCGCCCCCGATGCCGCTCCTGGACGACGTACCGACCATCACCGGTCCCCGCTTCCCCGAGAGTTCTCGCCGACCAGGGCGAGGAACGCGTCCTCCAGGCGGCGCCGCGGCACCACCCGGTCCACCCCGATGCCCGCCCGGACCAGCTCGGCCACCACCTCGCTGCGGGCGGTGCCGTTGGTGTCCACGACGAGCTGGCCGTCGCCGTCGGGCAGCACCCGGACACCGGCCAGGCGGTCCAGCACCGCACGCGCGGCCGCCGGATCGGTGACCTCGACGAGCACGCTCGGCGACTCGCCGACGATCTCCTCGACCGGGCCGGCGGCGACGATCCGGCCCTTGTTGACCACGACGGCGTGCGTGCAGGTCTGCTCCACCTCGGCGAGCAGGTGACTGGAGACCAGGACCGCCCGGCCGCCGGTGGCGTACCGCTGGAGGACGCGACGCATCTCGGCGATCTGCGGTGGGTCCAGCCCGTCGGTCGGCTCGTCGAGCACCAGCAGCTCCGGCAGGCCGAGCATGGCCTGGGCGATGGCCAGCCGCTGCTTCATGCCGTGGCTGTACGTCTTGATCTTCCGGTGCACGGACGCGCCCAGCCCGGCGATCTCCAGCGCCTCGTCGAAGTGCGCGTCCTCCCACGGCCGGCCGGTCGCCCGCCAGTACGCCCTCAGGTTGTCCAGGCCGGACAGGTGCGGCAGGAACCCGGGGCCCTCGACCAGCGCCCCGATCCGCGACAGCACCGGCGAGCCCGGCACGAGCCGGTGCCCGAAGACGTAGATCTCCCCGGCGGTCGGCTGGGTCAGCCCCATCAGCACCCGCAGCGTGGTGGTCTTGCCGGCACCGTTCGGGCCGAGCAGCCCCACCACCTGACCCGGGTGCACCTCGAAGTCCACGTTGGAGACCGCGACGAAGCCGTCCGCGTACTCCTTGCGCAGTTGCCGGACGACGAGCGGCACGTCCGCGTACGCCGGGTGGACGCTGCTCTCCTGGCGGCGGTTCCGGCGGCGGAGGACGGCGACGACCACGACCAGCCCGAGCGCGATGGCGGCGAGCAGGCCGGCGAGCACCCACCGCCAGACGGTGGCCGTGGTGGGGATCGGCTCGCCGGCCACGGTCGGCAGTACGACCGCGTCGCCGGCGAGCGCCACGGTGTGGACGGTCGGCTCGACCGGGGTGGCGTACGCCTGGTCGGAGGTCGCCACGACGACCCGCAGCCGGTGCCCGGCCTCGACCCGGCGGACGATCGCCGGCAGGGTGACGGTGACCGGCGCGGCCTCCTCGACCGTGCGTGGCAGCCCGGTCAGCCGGACCGGCGCGACCAACCCGTTGGGCAGGGTGGCCGCGCCGTTGCCGTCGACGTCGTAGAGCTTGACGAAGAGCACCGCCTCGCCGGTCGGGGACGCGGCCCGCAGGGCGACCGTCGGGGAGCCGACCACGTCCACCGTCTCGGGCAGCGGCGCGGACTCGAAGCGGGCGTGCTGGCCGGGGATGTCCCCGGCGACGCCGCCGAGCAGCGCGGACAGTTCCCCGGCGAACGGCACCGACGAGATCGCGGCCGGGTTGCCGGCCGGCGGGTTGGCGATCGGCTGCGCCGGACCGGTCACCGCCACCTCGCGGCGGGCGGTGCCGGTGACCCCCGGGTAGTCGTCGGTGCGGTAGCCGCTGGCGACCAGGCCACGGTCGAGGGCGTCGAAGCCGGCGATCCGGGAGAACGTGAAGTCGTCGCCCGGCGCCGGCCCCACGCCCTTGACGTAGTGGTCGAGCCACTGCACGGTCAGGAACTTCACCCGGTCCGAGTCGCTCGTCGGGCCGTCGCCGCCGTCGTGGCCGCCGGTGAACCAGGCCACCCGTACCGGGGTGCCGTTCGCGGCGATCCCGCGCGCGTTGGCGTCCGCCTCGGCGAGCGGGAAGAGGCTGTCCGCCGCGCCCTGCACCAGCAGGGTCGGCGCCTGTACGCGGTCGAGCACGGCGGCCGGGCTGGACCGGCGCAGCAGGTCGACCGCCGCCTGGTCGGCCCGGCCGGTGGTGGCGATGCGCAGGTACGCGGCGCAGACGTCGGCGGCGAACCGCCCGCAGGCCGGGTCGGCGGCGCCGCCCGGGGCGCGACCCGGGCC
>JAEYGD010000547.1 GCA_023402505.1 Actinomycetes bacterium | reverse complement strand
GCGCTCACCCGGCCGGCCGTGGAGGAGCGGCTGCGCCGGCTGGGCCAGCGCGTCGGCCGGGCCGGCGGCGACTCCACCCCGATCGCCACCGAGCAACTGCTGGCCCTCCTCGGGTACGCGGAGCTGCCCAGCCCCGCCGACCAGGGCGAGTGGGGCACCACCGCCCAGACCGCCGACGCCGACGCGGTCCCGAACGCCGTCGCCGACCTGCTCAACGCCCTCGCCGGCGAGGCGCCGCTGGTGGTGGTCGTGGACGACCTGCACGACGCGACCGCCGAGACGATCCGCGCGCTCGGCGTGACGCTGTCCCGGCTCGGCGGGGCGGTGCTGGTGCTGCTGCTGGGCCGCCCGGAGCTGGTCCGCACCGCGGGCGCGCTGACCCGGGTGGCGGACGCCGAGGTCCACGCGCTGCCGCCGCTGCGCGGCGCGGACGCGGCCCGGCTGCTCACCAGCTACCTCGGCGGCGGCAAGCTGCCGCAGGCCGACGCCGACCGGCTGCTCGCCACCGCGCAGGGCAACCCGTTCTACCTCGCCGAGCTGGTCACCCTCCTGATGGAGCGGGGCGCGCTCACCGCGGGCACCGGCAATGGCTGGCGGCTCGCGCCCGGTTCGCTCGGCAGCCGGCTGCTCTCCCGGGACCTGGCCGCCGTCCTCGCCGCGCGTATCGACGCGCTGCCGCCGGACGCCCGGTCGGTCCTGCGGGACGCGGCGGTGGTCGGCGACACCGTGCCGGCCGGTGCCCTGGAGGCGCTGCGGGAACAGCGGATCGGCCATGACGGCCGCCCGGCCGCCGTGGTCGCCGTCGAGTGGGAACGGGCCGTCGAGGAGCTGCTGCAACGCCGGATGCTGCACCGCAGCCGGTCCGGGTACGCGTTCGCCACGCCGCTGATGCGGGAGGCCGCGTACGCCGGGGTCAGCAAGGCCGAGCTGGCCGAACGGCACGCCGCCCTCGCCCGCTGGGCGGCGACCGATCCGCCGGCCGGTGCCCCGGTGCCGGGCAACCTGACCGAGGCGGCCCGGGACGACTTCGTGGCCGCCCACGTCGAGCGGGCCACGGCGCTCGCCGACGCGGTCGGCCTCCGGTCGGACGCACCGGCGCGGACGGTGGTGCCGCTGGGGGTGGCCGCGCTGGGCCACGCCGCCCGCCGCTCTATGCACGCCGGCGAGCCGGCGCTCGCGGTGGAGTACGCCGAGCGCGCCGCCGAGCTGGCCCGCGACGGCGTACCGGCGGCCGACCGGGTGGTGCACGCCCGGGCGCTGCTCCAGGTCGGCCGGCCCGCCGACGCGCTCGCCTCGGCCGAGAAGATCGCCGCCAACGCCGGCGACGAGGCGGCCACCCGGGCCAGCGTCCTGCTGCTCGCCGGGCAGGCGCACCAGACGATGGGTGACCAGGGCCGCGCGGTGTCCTGCTGGCAGGAGGCGTTGCAGGTGGCCACCGCGCACGGGCTGCCCACGCTGCGGGCGTCGGCGATGCGCCGGCTCGGCATGGCGGACTTCATCGCGGGGCGGCTCGGGCAGGCCAGCAGCCGCCTCGCCGCGTCGTACCAGACCAGCCTCGCCGTGCAGGACCGCCGGGGACAGGCGTGGTCGTTGCAGAACCTGGCCTGGGTCACCACGACCCGGGGGGACTTCGCCGGCACGGACGCCGTGCTGGGGCGGGCCGCGCGGCTCTTCGCGGAGTTGAAGGACCCGTACGGGCGGGCCTGGCTGCGTGGCACCACGGCGTTCGCCCGGCTGCTCGCCGGCCGGCTGCGCGAGGCGTGCCGCCTGGCGCAGGTGTTCCTTCCCTTCGGCGAGCGGGTCGGCGAGGAGTGGGCGGTCGGCACGCTGCGCGCGGTGGAGGCGTTCGCCACCGCCGAGCTGGGTGAGCTGGCCGAGGCGGACCGGCTGGCCCGCCGGGCGTACCGGGACTTCGCCGCCGTCTCCGACGACTGGGGGCGGGGCTTCGCGCTCGTGGTGCGGGGCGTCATCGCCCGAGGGCTGGGCGAGCCGGCGCACGCCGCCGACCTGTTGACCGACGCCCTGGCGTTCGCCGGTCGCACCTCGCACCCGCTGCTGACCGGCATGGCCGGCACGCTGCGCGGCTTCGTGGCGTTGGAACTGGGCGACTGCGACCTCGCCGAGCGGGACGCGCGGTCGGTGCTGACCGCCGTCGAGCCGCACAACCCGCAGGCTCCGGCGCAGGTGGCGCCGCGGGTGCTGCTGGCCACCGCCCGGCTGGCGGCCGGTGACCCGGCCACCGCGGTCGGGCTGCTCGCCCCGGTGGCGACCGCCGCGCTGCACGCTCCGGCGCTGCTCTTCTCGCGCCGGCAGACGATGGCCCGGTACGCGTCCGCCCTGCTCGCGCACGGCCAGCGGGAGCAGGCGCTGGACTGGGCGCGTCGAGCCGTGACGGCACCGGCCGAGGACGTGCGCAGCCAGGTGATCGCGGCCAGCGTGCTGGCGGAGGCGCTCGCCGCGTGTGGCCGCCGCGCCGAGGCGCGGGCGAGCGCGGACGAGGCGGTACGCCTGGCGTACGCGACGGAACAGCGCAGCGAACGCCAGAACACCCAAACCCTCCAAACCCGCCTCCACCTTGCCTGACCGCCCCTCTCGGAGCGATCATGGAGTTGTGGTGGGCGTTATGTCGCTTATCAACCCGTCTCCGGGCACCACAACTCCATGATCGCCGGGGCGAATGGCGGTTTCGGGGATGTTGGTTGTCGGGGGTGATCGCTAGCGTGTGGGGGTCGGACGCGGTGTCATTGCGCGTCGGGTAACGGGAGGTTGGGATGAGGCTGCCGCGTTCCGTCGCCGGCTGGACGATCGCGGTCTTCGGCGTCCTCGCGCTCCTCATGGGCGCGGTCGGGTTGATCTGGCCGGAGGCGCTGCTGCGGGTGCTCGGCTTCGAGGTGCCCGTGACCCGTGCGCCCGGTGACTACACCGGCACGTTCCTGACCGCGTCCTCGATGGCGTCGTTCAACATGGGGGTCTACTACCTGGTCGCCACTGCGACCGAGTGGCGGGCCTTCTACCGTTTCACGGTCTGGTTCCGGCTGGTCACGTTCGCCGTGTTCACCATCGCGGTGCTGTCCGACGTCGCGCCGGGCCGGTTCTTCGGCGTGGCCGCCTGGGAAGGGCTGGGGGCCCTGGCGACCGCCGCCGGCCTGTGGTGGGACGCCCGCCGGGCCGGCGCCACATCGACGGGTACAAAAGGGTCAATCTCTGGCGACCCGACCGATTCCGCGCCCGCCGCGGACGCGGTTCGCTGAGCGGCCTGCCCGGTTCGGTATTTTCGAGCTGTGACCGAGACCCCGCCCGGCGCCCTGCCGATGCCGATCGTGCCCGGTCTGACCGACTTGCGAATGTTCGCCCGGGGCGGTTACGCGACGATCTACCGCGCGACCCAGATCTCGGTCGGGCGCGAGGTGGCGGTCAAGGTGGAGAACCGCACACTCGACAGCGAGCGGGACCAGGCGCGGTTCCTCCGTGAGGCGCGCGCGGCGGGGCGGATGTCGTCGCACCCGCACGTCGTCGACCTCTTCGACGTCGGTGTCACGATCGACCAGCACCCCTACCTGATCATGGAGCTGTGCGACGGGTCGTACGCCGAGCGGATGCGCACCTCGCCGCTCGGCGCGGTGGAGGCCCGCGACCTCGGTGTCAAGATCGCCGACGCGATCGCCCACTCGCACGCGGCCGGTGTGCTGCACCGTGACGTCAAGCCGGCCAACATCCTCTACTCGCACTTCAACTCGGCGGTCCTGGCCGACTTCGGGCTGGCGGTCGTCGCCGAGATGCGTGACGCGTCGGTCGCTCTCGAGGTGCTCACCCCGGCGTACGCGCCGCCGGAGATGTTCAACCACGCCCCGCCGTCGCCCGCCGTGGACGTGTACGCCCTCTGCGCCACCCTCTACGCCGTGATGCACGGCCGGCCACCGCGGTGGCGGTCGGAGCGCAACCCGAGCCTGGTCACCGTGCTGGAGATGTTCCACCAGCCGATCCCCGGCCTGCCCGGGGTGCCGGAGGAGATGGTCGACATCCTCCGCGCCGGCATGTCCAACGACCCGGCGGAGCGACCGACCGCCGCGCAGCTACGGGACCTGCTGGCTCATCTCCCGCTCGTCGGCACCGTGTCCGGTCACGCCGGCGCCCCGTTCTCGGGTGGCCCGGCCGGCGCCGGTTACCCCGGGCCGTACGCGGTCGGTCGCTCGACCCGGCCGGCACCGCGCCCGCCGGTCGAGGATCAGCACCCGACGTTGCCCGCCTCCGGCCGGCGGCGGCGCCGCTGGTTCCTCGGCGGAGCGGGGGTGGTGGCGCTCGCGGCCGCGGCCGGCGCCGGTGCCTGGCTGGCCACCGCCCTCGCCACACCGTCGTCGAACGCCGACCTGGCCGGTAGCGGGCCACGCCCCGCCTGCGCGCAGGTCGCCGAACTGCCCGGTGACGCCCGGTGCGGGGACGAGTTGGAGTGCTTCGGGCCGATGCAGGTCCTGGGGGCGCGGGCCCGCGCGGAGCAGGTGCCCTGCTCGCGGGAGCACACGTGGGAGAGCTACGCCGAGGGCGAGTTGCCCGCCGCGTTGCACGGGGCGGGTTACGCGCAGGTCGCCGCCGACCCGACGGTCCGCCATGTCTGCAACGTGACCACCTTCCGCCTGGCCAGCGGAGTCAGCGGCATCGAGGGGTGGAAGCTGGACGTGCTGCCACCCGACGACACCGGCCGGACGTACCGGTGCCTGGCCGGGCGCGGCCTGGGCGCGCTGGTGTCACCGACCCTCGTCGGCTGACAGCTCCCGGCTCCGGTAGCGGTCCCGCATCGCGCGTACCGCCTCCCGGTTGTCGATCGACTCCAGCGTGTCGGCGTCGATGCTGTGCAGCATGTCGGCGGGCTGCGGTGACACGGGGACGGGGGCTGGTTCCGGGCGGTCGCGGGCGGCGGCCACCGCCACTCCGCAGACCGCGGCGAGCAGGACGCAGAGCAGCGCCAGGACGACCGCGACGAGGTCCTGCCGGCGCAGCACGAGCAGGGTCACCAGCAACGCGACCGCGCCCATCCCGGCGAGGAGCGCCACCACCCGTGCGTCGGGCCTGCGTACCGTCATCCGTCCAAGCATGTCGACCAAAAGCGCGCTGTCAACCCACGGTGCGGCGGTTCACCGTGAATGGGCAGGCAACAGCGTCGGCAATGAATTTTTCGTTACGCCACCTCGCTGGATGTCTGATATACGGCTTTCGTAGAGGCGACATTCATTGCCTGCGATATCTAGAGTGGCGGGGGTCGAGCCACGCCGACGTTCCCTGTCGTCCACCGGAAGGCGTCCACATGCCACGACGAACCCGGTCCCTCGCCGCCGCCGGCCTCGCCGGCATCCTCCTCAGCGGGCTCGCTGTCACGCCGGCCGAGGCCGGCTGGGTGCGACCGACCACCGGCGACCGCACCAGCTCGCAGGAGGCCCGCCGGGTCGACCGCGTTCCGACCCCGAAGCTGGACTGGTACCCCTGCTACGACTACGCCGAGTGCGCCACCGTGGAGCTTCCGCTCGACTACGACCGGCCGAGGGGCGCGACGACCGAGGTCGCCCTGCTGCGGGTCAAGGCCCGCGACCAGGAGAACCGCATCGGCAGCCTCTTCGTCAACCCGGGCGGCCCGGGCGGTTCCGGCACCGACTTCGCCCTGGCGGCACCGTTCTTCCTCGGCGACGAGCTGCTCGACCGCTTCGACGTGGTCGGTGTCGACCCGCGCGGCGTCAACGCCAGCGAGCAGGTGCGCTGTTTCCCGTCGGTGAAGGACCAGACCCGGGCGTACGCGGGGCTGAACGTCGCGTTCCCGTGGACGAAGGCGGAGGAGAAGGCGTACGTCGCCTCGTCGAAGGCGGTCGGGAAGGGCTGCTCCACCACCGGGAAGCCGCTCACCGGTGCGGCGTCCACCGCCGAGGTGGCCCGCGACATGGACGTGCTGCGGCGGGCCGTCGGCGACCGGAAGCTGAGCTACCTCGGGTTCAGCTACGGCAGCGTCCTCGGCCAGTACTACGCCAACATGTTCCCGGACCGGGTCCGCGCTCTGGTGGTCGACGGTGTGCTCGACCCGAACGCCTGGGTCGGGCAGGGCCGGTCCCGCGACGTCGCGCAGGAGGACCGGATGCGCAGCGCCCAGGGGGCGTACCAGGCGCTCCGCGAGATCCTGGACCGCTGCGCGAAGGCCGGCGAGGAGTCCTGCGTCCTGGCCGGCGGTGACCCGGCCGCCTCGTACGACCTGGTCGCCAAGCGGCTGCGCGCGAACCCGCTCGTCATCTCCGATCCGGACGTCGGCGAGGTCCGGGTGACGTACGCGGACTTCGTCGCCTTCACCCTCAACGCCCTCTACAGTCCGTTCGGCTACCAGGACGTCGTCGGGATCACCGCCGAGCTGCTGGTGCTGACCGACCCCGCCGCGGCCCCGGCCGACCGGGTGGCGGCGCGCGCCGACGTGGCCGGGCTCGCCGCGCAGGCCCGGCAGCAGCAGCGGAGGTTCGACTTCCCGTACGAGAACGGGCTGGAGACCTTCTTGACCGTCGACTGCACCGACGGCAACCACCCGCGCGACGCCGGATCGTGGCCGGCGCGGGCGGCGGCGGCCGACGAGCGGGACCCGTACTTCGGGCGAGTGTGGACGTGGGCCACCGCGCCGTGCGCCCGGGACACCTGGACCGTGCGGGACGAGGACCGGTTCACCGGCCCGTTCAACCGACGCACCGGCAAGCCGGTGCTGGTGGTCGGCAACTACTGGGACCCGGCCACCAACTACCGGGGTGCGGTCGCGTCGGCGAAGCTGCTGCCGAACAGTCGCCTGCTCAGCAGCGACAGCTGGGGCCACACCGCGTACGGGACGTCGGCCTGCGTGAACGGCGCGATCGAGGCGTACCTGGTGCGGGGCACGCTGCCGGCGAAGGGCACGGTCTGCACCGGTGACGTGCAGCCGTTCGTGCCGCTGCCCGAGGAGCCGGTGGCGACCGAGCGGGCGTCGGTCACCGCGGCCACCCGGGCGCTCCCGGACCGGGGTGCGCCCAAGCGGCTCCCGCCGGTGGTGGCGCCGCTGCCAGCGGTCGGTTCGCTGACCGTCCGCTGACGGACCGCCGGGGTACGGCGGG
>JAEYGD010000535.1 GCA_023402505.1 Actinomycetes bacterium | reverse complement strand
GCCGCCGTCAAGACCGAACGGACCAGTCGACCGTTCACCGCCGCCGCTCCCCGGTGGCCCGCCGCCGGCGTGGCCGAGGTGGACCTGCCCGGCCCGCGGGAGAACGGCTTCGGCACGGCCGCCACCGCCCGGGCCGGCGAGATCCCGGCCTGGATCGGCGCGACGGACGCGGGCGCGGCACGCGGCGCCGGGGACGCCAAGCGCGTACGGGTCCGGTCCTACAGCCGTCAGGACGCCGTGGCCGCCAAGGTCGACGGCGTCCTGCTCCGCGTCGCCCGCGCGGACGGCGGAACGTCGGCCGCCAGCGTCGGCGTGACCGTGGACTACACCGGCTTCCGGTGGGCGTACGGCGGTGACTGGGCGGGCCGCCTGCGGATGCGCGTCCTCCCCGAGTGCGCGCTGGTCACCCCCGAGGCACCGGCCTGCGCACCGCGCGAGGTGCCCAGCCGCAACGACGCCCGTACCGGCACGGTCAGCGCGACGGTCGACCTGGCCGGCCTGTCCCCCCGGTCGGCGCACGGTCACTTCGCCGGCGACGGCTCCGGCCTGGCCGCGACCGAGGGGACGCTGGTGGCCCTGACCGCCGGTACGGAGAGCCCGACGGGCGACTACAAGGCCACCTCCCTGACCCCGGCGGCCACCTGGACCGCGGGCGGCAACTCGGGTGACTTCAGCTGGACCTATCCCCTGCGCACACCACCGGGGCTCGGCGGCCCCGTGCCGAACATCGACCTGGCGTACTCGTCGTCGAGCGTGGACGGCCGGATGGTCGCGGCCAACAACCAGCCGTCCTGGATCGGTGAGGGGTTCGACTGGTCCCCCGGCTACGTCGAGCGCCGTTACACCACCTGCTCCGAGGACATGGGGTCCGGAGCCAACAACACCAAGAAGACCGGCGACCAGTGCTGGGATACGGACAACGCGACACTCGTCCTCGGCACCCGGGCCGGTGAGCTGATCCGGCACAGTACGACCAGCAACCGCTGGCACCTCCGCAACGACGACGGCACCTACATCGAGCGTCGCCTCGGCGCCACGAACGGGGACAACGACGGCGAGTGGTGGGTGGTGACCACCCCGGACGGGACCCAGTACTGGTTCGGGGGCAGAGCCGGATCGGACTCGACGCTCATCTCGCCGGTCTACGGCAACCACAGCAACGAACCGTGCAACGTCTCGGCGTTCGCCTCCTCGCACTGCAAGCAGGCCTGGCGCTGGCAACTCGACCACGTCGTCGACCGGCACGGCAACACGATGAACCTGTTCTACGCCAAGGAAGGCAACAAGTACGGCCGCAACGGCTCCACCACCGACCCGGTCGAATACGACCGCGCCGGTTACCTGACCAAGATCGAGTACGGGACGCGTACCGGCTCCAGCGGCAGCGCCCCCATGCAGGTCCTCTTCAACGTCGGTGACCGCTGCCTGTCCTCCTGCACCGAGAAGGACGCGCTGCACTGGCCCGACGTGCCCTGGGACCAGGAGTGCACCGGAAGCAAGTGTGACTCGACGGCACCCACGTACTGGTCCGCCAAGCGGTTGGCGAGCGTGACGACCCGCGTCCTGGTCCCGGGGACGTCGACCTACCGGAACGTCGAGCGCTGGACCTTCACCCACTCCTTCCCGGACCCGGTGGACAGCCAGCCGGGCGGGCTGTGGCTGGAGAAGATCTCGCACGAGGGCCTCGTCGGCGGCACGACCAGCCTGCCCGACATCACCTTCGTCGGGGTCGCCCTGCCCAACCGCGTCGACACACTCAACGACCAGTACCCGGCGATGAAGCGGTTCCGGATCAAGACGATCAACACCGAGACCGGGGGGAAGCTGGACGTCACCTACAGCGACCCCGACTGCGTCCGGGGCAGCCGGATGCCGGACAAGGACAACCTGCACGCCAACGCGCTGCGCTGCTACCCGGTGAAGTGGACCCCCGGCGGGCACGACGGACCGATCACCGACTTCTTCCACAAGTACCTGGTCACCGACGTGGCGGAGGCGGACCTCGCGGGTTCCTCGACGCGCGTCCTCACGCACTACGACTACCTCGGTGACCCGGCCTGGCACTACACCGACGACGACGGTCTGATCGACAAGAAGTACAAGACCTGGTCGGTGTGGCGCGGCTACGAGTTCGTCCAGACGACGAAGGGCGACCCGGGCGAGCAGACGCGGACGAAGAGCCGCTACTTCCGGGGGATGCACGGCGACAAGCTCCCGTCCGGCTCCCGGTCGGTGAGCCTGCCCGCGATCACCATCGGTGCCGTTCCCGCCATCAACGACGAGGACGCCTACTCCGGGATGGTGCGTGAGGCGATCACGTACAACGGCCCGGGCGGCGCCGAGGTGAACGCCACCGTCAACGAACCGTGGCAGTCCGCGCCGACGGCCAGCCGTACGGTGAACGACTTCACCGTGCACGCCCGGTTCACCGGGACGACCGCCGAGCACACCCGGACCGCCCTGGACGGCGGTCGGGCTCCGCGAACCACGACGAAGCGGACCACCTTCGACGGCTACGGCATGCCGAGCAAGGTCGAGGACCGGGGCGACAACTCGGTGACCGGTGACGAGCGTTGCGAGATGATCGACTACGTCCGGAACACGTCGGCGAGCGTCTGGATCCTGGACCGGGTGTCCCGCAAGCGCGAGTTCGGTGTCGACTGCGGCCGCGCCGTGCAGAGCGGGCTGACGAATGACGACGTCATCGAGGACGAGCGGACGTCGTACGACCAGTTGGCCTGGAACACCGCGCCGACGCGGGGCCTGGTCAGCAAGGTGGAGACGATCGACGCCTGGAACGGCGGCAGCCCCACCTACCAGACGGCGAGGCGGGCCACGTACGACGCCTACGGCCGGGTCGCGGAGTCCTGGGACATCCGGGGCAACCGGACCCGGACCGCGTACACCCCGGCGACCGGCGGGCCGGTGACCACGGTCACCGAGACCAACCACCTGGGCTGGACCAACACCAAGGTGATGGAGCCGGCGTGGCAGCTGCCGTTGACGACCACCGACACCAACGACCGGCGGGTCGACTACGCGTACGACGGCCTGGGCCGGCTGACCTCGGTCTGGTTCCCGGGGCGCGACCGCGCGGCGCAGACCCCGAACCTGGTCTTCGAGTACCTGGTACGCACCAACGGTCCGCTGGTGGTCACCACCAAGCGGCTGAACCCGGCGGGCAACTACATCGTCTCCCGCCAGTTCTACGACAACCTGGTCCGGCTCCTGCAGACCCAGGAGGCCGACGGGGCCGGTGGCCCCGGTGCGGTCGTCAGCAGCACCTTCTACGACTCCGTCGGCCGGGCGTTCAAGACGCACGAGCAGTACCTGGCCTGCCGGCGGGTCAGCGCCACCCAGTGCGACCCGGTGGCGCCCAGCACCAATCTCTTCCGACCGACCGACGTGATCCCCACCCAGAAGTTGAGCGAATTCGACGGGGCCGGTCGGGAAACCGCCCTCGTCCACGTGGTCGACGCGCCGCCGGCGAGCCCCGGTGGCACCGAGAAGTGGCGGACCACCACCCGGTACGGCGGTGACCGGTCGGATGTCACGCCCCCGTCCGGTGGGGTGGTCACCTCGACCGTCACCGACGCGCAGGGCAACATGACCGAGCTGCGGTACTACCACTCCGGGGTGCCGGCGGGAAGCAGTTCCGGGTACGACCGGACGCGCTACGAGTACAACCGGAAGAACCTGCTCACCAAGGTCACCGATCCGGCGGGGCAGGTCTGGACCTACGAGTACGACCTGCTGGGCCGGCAGACCAAGGCCGTCGACCCGGACAAGGGGACCACCAACACGACCTACACCAGGTACGGCGAGGTGGAGACCACGAAGGACGGGCGGGGCACCATCCTGGCCTACACCTACGACTCGATGGGCCGCAAGGAGAGCCTGCGGGACGGCTCGACCACCGGGCCCAAGCGGGCCGAGTGGTTCTACGACACGCTCAGCAACGGCGTCTCGGTCAAGGGCCAGCTGGTGAAGACCATCCGCCACGTGGGAGCCGACCAGTACGTCAAGGAGCACGTCGGCTACACGGTGGACTACAAGCCGACGAGCCTGCGGTACACGATCCCGACCACGGAGACCGGGCTGGCTGGCAACTACACCTACACCTACACGTACCACCAGGACGGCTCGGAGAAGACGACCCGGCTGCCGGCGCTCGGTGATCTCGGGCTGGAGACGCTGACCCGGGATTACGACGCGCAGGGCAACGCGACCAAGCTGGACACCAGCATCGGCACCACGAGCTACGTGACCGGTACCGACTACACCAGCTTCAACGAGCTCGGAGCCATCCACCTGCGGAACAACGCCGGCCACATCGTCGACATCGTCCGCACCTACGAGAAGGACACCCGCCGGCTGGCGCAGATCTGGACCACCCGCCAGACCGCGCCGACGACCGTCGCCGACGTGCGGTTCGGGTACGACCCGGCCGGAAACGTCAACAAGATCGCCGACCTGACCGCCGGCGACACCCAGTGCTTCACCACCGACTACGTCCGTCAGTTGAAGGAGGCGTGGACGCCGGCCAACGGAGACTGCAAGGCGGCGCGGACCGCGGCGGGGCTGGGTGGCCCGGCGAAGTACTGGCACAGCTACACGTACGACGCCGTCGGCAACCGGACGGAGCTGGTGGAGCGCGCCACCCCGACCGGTGACCGGACCACGACCTACATCCCCCAGGCCGGTACGCACCGGCTCGGAACGACCTCCACCGAGGACAGCACCGGGACGAAGGCCGCCAGTTACGGGTACGACGGTTCGGGCAACACGATCACCCGGCCGACCGCCGCCGCCGGCACCCAGACGCTGACCTGGGACGCGGAGGGGCGGCTGGCGACCAGCCGGGACGCCACCGGGACCACCTCCTACGTCTACGACGTGGACGGCACCCGGCTGGTCCGGCGGGACCCGGCCGGGCGGACCCTCTACCTGCCGGGCCAGGAGCTGCGCTACACCACCGGCACCGGGGCCAAGACCTGTACCCGGTACTACACCCACGGCGGCGAGACCGTGGCGATGCGGACGGCTTCCGGGGTCACCTGGTTGGTGAGCGACCACCACGGCACGGCCCAGATCGCCATCAACGCGGTGAACCAGAACGTCGCCACCCGGCGGGAGACTCCGTTCGGGTTGCAGCGCGGATCCACCGGCACGTGGCCGTCGGGGATGGACAAGGGCTTCGTCGGAGGCACCAAGGACAACACCGGCCTGACCCATCTCGGCGCCCGGGAGTACGACCCGCTGATCGGGCGGTTCATCTCGGTGGACCCGGTGATCGACGTGAAGGACGCCCAGCAGATGCACGGGTACGCCTACGCGGCGAACGCGCCGATGACCACCAACGACCCCGACGGGTTGTGGCCGAAGTGGATGCAGAAGGCCGCCGAGAAGGTCAACAACGCCCGTACCAACGTGGTGAACGTCGCCAAGCAGGTGAGCGACAACGTCGTGAAGGGCGTCGTCGACAACGCCGGGATGATCTCGGCGGTCACCGGTGTGGCGGCTGTCGCCTGCATGGTCATCCCTGGTGCCCAGGTCCTGGCTCCGGCCTTCGCCGCGGTGTCCGCCGTCACCGGGGCGATCGACACGGCGAAGTCCTGCGGCAAGGGCGACGCGTTGGACTGCGGGCTGGGGGTCGCGGGCATGATTCCCGGCGCCCGTTCCCTGACGCTCGGCGTCAAGGGGGTCGCCCGGGCCCGAAAGGCCACCCAGGGGATCAAGACCGCGGAAGAGTTGATCGACGTGAACAAGTCGCTCAAGGGCACCCCGGGTTTCAAGGACATGGACCGTGCCCTGCGGCGCGAGCTGCGGGACGCCCGGGAGGCGGCACCCTACTGGCGGGAGTACGCGAGCGCGCACCTGAACCCGTGGAGCAAGTCGGGGCTCGCGGATCACCGGGGGTGGAACTGGTACGAGCGGGTGGTGCTGACCGAGAACGCGTTCTGGGAGGGCTACAAGCTCGGCTGGTACGCGCCCGGTGAGGACTACGGGGACGCCAGCCGGCACGGCCGGCGCACCTCCAACTCGAAGGGCAAGTCCTCGGTGAACACCGGCGGCTCCCGCCGCTCCAACGCCGGGGCGGCGTCGGGTGGCGAGGCGGCGGGCACCTCGGGCGCCAGCTACTGGCGCGGCATCTGATCACGGCGGGACGATGACCGAGCGCTGACGGCGCAGTGGCGCGACACCTGGGTGGCCGGCCGGGCATGGCCGGCCACCCGGGTCGTGGCGCACACTGTGCTCGACTCTTCGACAGGGGACGACGTGGCGGAACTCAAGGTGAGAAGCCGGCTCAGGCCCGGCTACTGGCGACGCCACCCCGGGTTCGGGGTCGTCGCGGCGGTGCTCTGGCTGGTCGTCTTCGGTGCGCTCGGCCTCGCCGTCCTCGACGACCACCGGCGTGTGCACACGCACGGCCGCGAGGCGGTCGGCACCGTCGTCAGCCTCTCCGAGCGGACGTCGAACATGACTGTGCGCTTCACCACCGACGACGGGCGGACGGTCGACGGGTTCGTCAGCCGCCCCGACCCCGCCCCCCGGGTCGGCGACCGGGTCACCGTCCGTTACGACCCCGACGACCCGGCGAACAACTCGTACCGCTCCGATGATCTGCCCAGCGCGACCGGCCCGGTCCTGCTGCTCGCGGTCGGGGCTCTGCCCGCCCTGGTCGTCCTGGTCAACCTGTACCGGACCTGGGGGCGTCGGGCGGCCGGGGCCGAGGCGTGGCGGCGTCGCGACCGGAAACGGTGACGCGGCACCGCACGGCCGGCGGGCGACCAGGCGCCGTCCGGCCGGTGTGCCCGGGCCACCGGTAGCGACCGGTCCGGGACCGCGGGGCGCGGTCCCGGGCGGGCGTACGTCAGACGCGGGCGCGGCGGGCCAGGCGCTCCGGGTCGAGGATGATGATGCTCTTGCCGTCCAGGCGCAGCCAGCCGCGCGAGGCGAAGTCGGCGAGCGCCTTGTTGACCGTCTCGCGGGAGGCGCCGACGAGCTGGGCGATCTCCTCCTGGGTGAGGTCGTGGGTCACCCGCAGCACGCCGCCGTCCCGGGTGCCGAACCGGCCGGCCATCTGGAGCAGGTTCTTCGCGACCCGGCCGGGGACGTCGGTGAAGATCAGGTCGGCCAGCGAGTCGTTCGTCCGGCGCAGCCTCCGGGCGAGCACCCGCAGCAGCTGCTCGGCGATCTCGGGCCGGTTGTTCAGCCACGGCCGCAGCGCCTGCTTGCGCAGCCGCACCAGGCGGGTGTCGGTCACCGCGGTGGCGGTCGCCGTGCGCGGGCCGGGGTCGAAGAGCGACAGCTCGCCGACCATGTCCGACGGCCCCATCACCGCGATCAGGTTCTGCCGGCCGTCCGCCGCCCGACGACCGACCTTGATCTTGCCGGACAGCAGGATGTACAGGCTGTCGCCGGGCTCGCCCTCGTTGAAGACGACCTCGCCCTTGCGGACCTCGAGCGTCTCCATCTCCTTGGCGAGCGCCTCGGCAGCCTCCGGGTCGACGCCCTGGAAGATCCCGCTGCGGGCCAGTACCTCGTCCATCGCGCACACCTCCGCCTGCGCGTGCCGTCTTCTCGGCCGGGTCCGCCGTCCGCTGATCCCTCGCGCGTCGCCAGTCTAGGCGCACGTGAGCGGTTATCCGAGGTGCACCCCTGGAAACTTGATCGTTGGGCGTAACGCAACCGACGTGGTCAAGGGCTATCATCGCGCGCCCGCCCGACGTCCGCACCCGGGCCGGAACCCCGGGTCGTAGGGTCGCCACGTGCTGAACGAGCCGTCGCTGACCACCCGCCGCGAGAGCGGGCGGGACATCCCGATGCTGGTCTGGCGGGCCGCGGGCCCGCTGCTGGCCGTGAGCTCCGCGCCGCTCGGCGGCGGGCTGGGCGTACGCGGGTGGGTGGTCAACGCGACCGTGCCGATGTCGTACGACCGGGACGACCCGGCCGACCACCTCGCCGAACTCGCCGACCAGCTCGGCCTCGACGGGCCCGGGGTGGGCCTGCTGACCGGCGTCGACGTCGCCGAGGTGGTGGCCCGGGCCGACCGCGGCGTCCGGGTCTGGGCGACGGTCGGCCTGGGCACTCCGGTGTGGGCCGCGGCGGCGGACACCCGGACCCCGCTCGCCGAGCGGGTGGGCACGGTCAACATCGTGGCGTACGTGCCGGCCCGGCTCGGTCACGCCGCCCTGGTCAACGCGGTGGGCACCGCCACCGAGGCGAAGGCGCAGGCGCTCGCCGAGTTGGCCGTGCCCGGCACCGGCACCCCGACCGACGCGGTCACCGTCCTCTGCCCGGCCGACGGGCCGGAGGCGGCGTACGGCGGGCCCCGCTCCACCTGGGGAGCACCGCTGGCCCGGGCGGTGCACGCGGCCGTCACGGCGGGCGGCGCCGGCACGGTGGTGCCGTGGTCGGACCGGGTCGACGCCTGAGAAACATCTGTCCGGTCGGGTGTCGTCGGCGCGTACAGCGCCCGGTAGGGTCGCGGTCGATGTACGCTGCCACCCCTCCCAGGCCCCGTTCGCGTCGCCGGCTCCTGCCGGCGGCCGGCGCGCTGCTCGCCGTCCTGCTCGTGGCCGGCTGCGGCGGGGCCGAACCGAGCGCCGGGGCGGTCTGGCAGCCCGGCACCGGCGGTGGTGCCACCGGCGCCCCGGTCCCCTCGGCCGGCGCGCCCGGCGGCGCGGCGATCTCCCTCTCCGCCACCGGCGACATCATCATGGGCAACGCCCCCGGCCGGTTGCCGGCGAACAACGGCAAGGGCTTCTTCGACGACGTCAAGAAGGCCCTCGCCGCCGACCTGGTGATGGGCAACCTGGAGGAGCCGCTCACCGTCGACACCGGCACCGGCAAGTGCGGGGCCAACTCCACCCGCTGCTTCCAGTTCCGGGCCCCGCCGGAGTACGCGGCGCACCTGCGCGACGCCGGCTTCGACCTGCTCAACCAGGCCAACAACCACGGCCACGACTACGGGGCGAAGGGCTACCAGAACACGCAGGCCGCGCTCGAGAAGTACGAGCTCGCGCACACCGGGGCGCCCGGCCAGATCACGGTCGTCGACGTCAAGGGCGTCAAGGTCGCGGTCGCCGGCTTCTCGTCGTACCCGTGGTCGAACCCGCTCACCGACATCCCGGCCGCGAAGGAGGTCGTCGCCCGGGCGACCGAGCAGGCGGACCTGGTCGTCGTGCAGGTGCACATGGGCGCCGAGGGCGCCGACCGGACCCGGGTGAAGCCGGGCACCGAGATGTACCTCGGCGAGAACCGGGGTGACCCGGTGCGGTTCGCCAAGGCGATGATCGACGCGGGGGCGGACCTCATCGTCGGGCACGGCCCGCACGTCCTGCGCGGCATGGAGTTCTACAAGGGCCGGCTGATCGCGTACAGCCTGGGGAACTTCGCCGGCGGCGGGAAGATGCTCAACAACAGCGGCCGGCTCGGCTGGGGCGGCGTACTCAAGGTCTCCCTCAACCCGGACGGCACCTGGGCCGGTGGGTCGTTCGCCTCGACGTACATGAACGGGGCCGGCCTGCCGACGATGGACCGGGACGGGCGGGGGCTGGGCCTGGTGCGCGACCTGAGCGCCCGGGACTTCCCGAAGACCGGGGCGGTCCTCGACGACGCCGGGAAGATCAGCCCGCCCGGCGAGGGCTGAGCGTCCCGACGCGCGGGCGTGGCCCGACAGGCTGTCGGGCCGGCGACGTAGGCTGGCCGGCGTGACCACGAGCTTCACCGAGACCGACCTCGGGCGGACGCGCCGCGCCCGGCGGATCGGGCGGGTGCTGACCGAGACCCACCCCGACGCGCACTGTGAGCTCAACCACTCCAACCCGTTGGAGCTGGCCGTCGCGACGATCCTCTCCGCGCAGTGCACGGACAAGAAGGTCAACGAGGTCACCCCGAAGTTGTTCGCCCGCTACCCCCGGGCCGCCGACTACGCCGGCGCCGACCGGGCCGAGCTGGAGGAGCTGATCCGGCCCACCGGCTTCTACCGCAACAAGACCGACTCACTGATCAAGCTGGGTCAGGCGCTGGTCGAGCGGTACGACGGCCGGGTGCCGGGCAAGCTCGCCGACCTGGTGACCCTGCCCGGGATCGGCCGCAAGACGGCCAACGTCATCCTCGGTAACGCGTTCGACGTGCCCGGGATCACCGTCGACACGCACTTCCAGCGGCTCGTGCAGCGGTGGCGGCTGACCACCGAGACCGATCCGGTCAAGATCGAGCACGCGATCGGGGCGCTCTACCCGAAGCGCGACTGGACGATGTTGTCGCACCGGGTGATCTTCCACGGGCGGCGGGTCTGCCACGCCCGGAAGCCGGCCTGCGGTGCGTGCACGCTCGCGAAGCTCTGCCCGTCGTACGGCACCGGGCCGACCGAGCCGGCGGCGGCCGCGAAGCTGCTCAAGGGCCCTCGCGCCCGCGACCTGGCGGTGGCCGCCGGGGTCGACCCGGAGCTGGTGCCGGTCCAGGCCGTCGCGGCGGAGGCACCGTGAGGTCGCGGCTCGCCGCCCTGCTCGTCCCGGTGCTGCTGGCGGTGGCCGGCTGCACCGGCGGCGGCGGGGAGGACGCACCCGCCAGCCGCGAGAGCGCGGCGCAGGGCCGGCCGTCCCCGTTCGAGGACTGCGCCGGCCTCACCGCCGCACCGGCCGCCGGGGCCCCTACCACACCAAGCAGGGCCACTACCACACCGCCGAGCGCGGCCACCACCACACCGGCCGGCGGGGGCACGCTCCTGCCGGAGCTGACGCTGACCTGCTTCACCGGCGGCGCGCCGGTCGCCCTGCGGGAGGTCAGGGGTCCCGCCGTGCTCAACCTGTGGGCCTCCTGGTGTGGCCCCTGCCGCAAGGAACTGCCCGCGTTCCAACGGCTCAGCGAGCGGGCCGAGGGCCGGCTGACGGTGCTCGGGGTCAACACGCGGGACACCCGCGCCGGTGCCCAGTCCATCGGCGAGGACTTCGGCGTCCGCTTCCCCAGCCTGGTCGACCAGGGCGAGGCACTGCAACGGGCGCTCGGGCGCAACGCGATCCCGCTGACCGTCCTCGTCGACGGCGACGGCCGGATCCGGCACGTCGACGCCACCGGTGCGCTCGACTACGCCCGGCTCGCCGAGCTCGTCCGCGAGCATCTGGGCGTGGCGGTGCCGGCGTGAGCGAGCGTAGCGAGCGAACCATCAGGCACAGCAGCGTGGCGGCTCGCGCCGCTGCCGAGCGGAGCGAGGCGGTGGCGTGAGCGGAACGCGACCGCCGAAGGCCCGGCGCGGGAGGGCGGTGCCGGCGTGACCCGACAGCCGCCACCGTGGCTCGACCCGCTGCTGACCCGGCTCGGCAGCGCCCGCACCGAGGACTTCACCCGGCTGGCCACCCCGGAGCGCGGCGGGCGGGAGAGCGCCGTGCTGGTGCTCCTCGGCGAGGAGCCCGGCAACGGTCCCGACGTGCTGATCCTCCAGCGGGCCGCCACCCTGCGCACGCACGCCGGCCAGCCGGCGTTCCCCGGTGGCGCCGCCGACCCGGAGGACACGGACGCCTCGGCGACCGCGCTGCGCGAGGCGAACGAGGAGGTCGGCCTCGACCCGGCGACCGTCACCGTGCTCGCCGAACTGCCGAAGCTGTGGATCCCGGTCAGCGAGTTCGTGGTGACCCCGGTGCTGGGGTGGTGGCACGCGCCGCACCCGGTGCACCCCCGCGAACCGGCCGAGGTCGCCCACGTGGCCCGGCTGCCGATCACCGAACTGGTCGACCCGGAGAACCGGGTGCGGGTCCGCCACCCGAGCGGCTGGGTCGGCCCCGCGTTCTCGGTGCGCGGCATGCTGGTCTGGGGATTCACCGCCGGGGTGCTCTCCGCGCTGCTCGAGATGGGTGGCTGGGCCCGCCCGTGGCACCGGGGCCGGGTGGTGGACCTGCCACCCGTGGGCTCCAGCCCCGCGCCGTCGGCCGGCACCGACGAGGTGGACGAGAACGCCCTGCGCTGACGCGGCGGTCACCTTCCGCCAGCGATGGTCATCTCCTGAGCGCCCGGCCCGTACGCTTGACCCGTGTCCGCCGTGGATCTCGTACTGCTGCTGCTCATGCTCGTGTTCGCGATCAGCGGATACCGCCAAGGCTTCGTCATCGGGGTGTTGTCGTTCTCCGGCTTCTTCCTCGGCGCGCTGGTCGGCCTGCAGGTCGGGCCGCTGCTCGCGCAGCAGTTCCTCGACAGCGGCACCCGGGTGCTGATCTCGCTGGTGGCGGTCTTCGGGCTGGCGGTGGTGGGCCAGGCGTTCGCCGGTTGGCTCGGTTCGCACCTGCGTCGCACGATCACCAGCGACGTCGGACGGCAGGCGGACGACATCGGCGGGGCGTTCGTCTCGCTGTTCGCCGTCCTCCTGGTCGCCTGGCTGGTGGCGGTGCCGCTCGGCTCGTCGTCGCTGCCCTGGCTGGCCTCCTCGGTGCGCAACAGCGCGCTGCTCACCGTCGTCGACCGGGTGCTGCCCGACCGGGCGCAGGAACTGTCCACCGCACTGCGGGACACGGTCGACACCAACGGCTTCCCCGACGTCTTCGGTGACCTGGCGCCCACCCGCGCCCGGCAGGTCGCGCCACCCGACCCGGCCCTCGCCGGCTCGCAGGTGGTCGCCAACAGCCAGCGCTCCGTGGTCAAGGTGCTCGGTTCCGCACCGAGCTGCTCCCGCCGCATCGAGGGCTCCGGCTTCGTCTACGCCGACGACCGGGTGATGACCAACGCGCACGTGGTGGCCGGCACCCGCTCCACGGTCGTGGAGCTCAACGGCGACCGGTACGACGCCCGGGTGGTCGTGTACGACCCGGACCGGGACCTGGCCGTGCTGTACGCGCCCGGGCTGCCCGGCCCGTCGATGCGGTTCGCCGCCGGCAACGCCGGCAGCGGGGCGGACGCGATCGTGCTCGGCTTCCCGCTCGACGGCCCGTACAACGCGCAGTCGGCCCGGATCCGGGACGTCGACCGGATCACCGGGCCGGACATCTACTCCGGCGGCAACGTGACCCGGGAGATCTACACGATCCGGGCCCTGGTGCAGAGCGGCAACTCCGGCGGTCCGCTGGTGTCCACGAACGGCCTCGTACTGGGGGTGATCTTCGCGGCGGCGGCCGACGACCCGAACACCGGCTTCGCGGTGACCGCCGCCGAGGCCCGCCCGG
>JAEYGD010000510.1 GCA_023402505.1 Actinomycetes bacterium | reverse complement strand
TCTTTCCGTGAAAGTGCTGGCCGGCGGCGCTGGCGGCGCCGCCGGAGGTTGGGGTGGGGGTTGGGGCGTGGGGGTTAGGGGTGGGGTTGGGGGGTGGCTCTTGGGCCCTGCACCACGGGTTTGCCGTTCGTCCAGAGCACCTCGTCCAGCCAGATGTGGCGGCCGGGGTCGACGGTGCCCTCCTCGCCGGGCGGCCAGGCGTGGTAGAGCAGCCAGGTGCGGCCGTCCTTGACCACCATGGAGGCGTGGCCGGGGCCGGAGGCGACCTCGTTGCCGCGCAGGATCGGGTTCTCCGGGGCCTTCACGCACGGGCCGGCCGGGCTCTCGCAGACCGCGTAGCCCTCGGCGTACTCGGCCCGGTCGTACGCGTTGGCCGCGTAGAACAGGTACAACCGGCCGTCCTGCCGGTGCAGGAACGGTCCCTCGACCAGGTCGCCCTCCCACGGCTCGGTCTGCTTCAGCAGCTGCGCCGGCTCACCCACCAGGGACAGGCCGTCGTCGGCGAGACGCTGCGACCAGAGCCAGGTGTCCGCGCCGATGGCGTTGCCGTCGTTCTTCCACAGCAGCCACAGGCTGCCGTCGGTGTCCCGGAACGGGCTGGCGTCGATCGCGCCGCCCAGCTCGGCCTGGCAGATCAGGGGCCCGGTCGAGTCGTCCCGGTACGGCCCGGCCGGTGCCCCGGCCACCGCCCGCCCGACGCACTGGCGGCCCGACTCCCGCCCGGCGACGGTGTAGTACAGCACGTACCGGTCCGGGGCGAGCTGGATCACCTCGGGCGCCCAGTTCTTCCCCGGGTCCGCCCACGCCGGCAACTCGGGCAGCGCGTCGCCGGCCGGCGTCCAGGTCACCAGGTCGGGCGAGGTGAGCACCGGGACGTTCCGGCCACCGGCGTTGGTGTGGAACAGGTACCAGGTGTCGCCGACCAGGATCGCCTGCGGGTCGGGAGCGTCGGTACGCACGACCGGATTGGTGAACATGTCGTCTCCCGTGGTCGGAGCGGGCTCGCCAGCGTCGCATGAGCTGGCGAGCAGCGCGGTGGCGAGCCGCGCGGTGGTGAGCCGCGCGGCGGCGAGGACCGCCGCCGCGCCGCGCCGCCGGTCGTTCCCGACCGTCATCCCTTGAGCCCGCTGCGGGACACGCCCTGGATGATGTGCCGCTGGGCGAGCACGAAGAGGATCAGCACCGGCACGCTGGCCAGCACCGCGCCGGCCATGATCACCGGATAGTCGGTGACGTACGAGCCCTGGAGCAGGCCGAGGCCCGGCGGCAGGGTCAGTGTCTCCGGGCTGAACAGCACGTAGATCGGCCAGAGGAAGTCGTTCCAGTTGGTGAGGAACGACAGCACGGCGAGGGTGGCGAGCGCCGGCTTGGACAGCGGCAGCACCACCTTCCAGAAGATCTGCCACTGGCTGGCGCCGTCCAGCGTCGCGGCCTCCTCCAGTTCCCGCGGCAGTGACAGGAAGAACTGCCGCAGGAAGAACACCCCGAACGCGCTCGCCGCGCCCGGCACGATCACCACCGTCAGGGTGTCGAGCCAGTTGAGTTCGTCGACGATGAGGAAGTTCGGGACGATCAGCGAGGTCGGCGGGATGAACAGCGTCCCGACGACCAGGGCGAACAGCACGGTACGGCCGCGGAACCGCAGCCGGGCCAGGGCGTACGCGGCCATCGAGGCGGTCGTCAGCACCAGCATCGCGTGCAGGGTGGCGGCCACCATGCTGTTGAGGAACCAGCGCAGCACCGGGTTGGCGGAGTTGTCGAGGATCTGCTGGTACCCGTACCCGGAGATCTGGTCGGGCAGCCACGTCGGCGGGATCTGCTGGGCGCCCGTGTACGTCTTCAGCGAGGTGATCAGCATCCACACCAGCGGGGTGAGGAAGACCAGGGTCAGCGCCACCAGGGTGGTGTAGAGCCCGACGCGGCGCAGTGTCGTTCCGGGGGTCGGTTTGGTCATCTCGGGCCCCTCAGTCTTCCCGGTAACGGAAGAGGCGGAAGTTGGCGACGCTCACGACGGCCAGCATCAGCGCGAACACGATGCTCATCGCGGCGGCCCGGCCGGCGTCGTTGTCCCGCAGCCCCTCCTCGACGATGAACCAGACCACGGTTCGGGTCTCGGTGCCCGGCGCGCCCTGGGTGATCAGGAACGACTGGCCGAAGACGTTCGCCGAGGCCAGCACGGTCGTGGTGATCACGAAGAGGAGCACCGGTCGCAGGCCGGGGAGCGTCACGTGCCGGAACCGTTCCCAGGTGCTCGCACCGTCGACCTTCGCCGCCTCGTACAGCTCGGCCGGGATGTCCTGGAGGCCGGCCAGGTAGATCACCGCGTTGAAGCCGGACGTCCACCAGACGGTGACCCCGACCAGGGAAACCCACGCCCACGGGGTGCTGGTCACCCACGGCGTGTCCGCCGGCAGGCCGACCATGCCGGCGAGCCGGTTGACCAGGCCCAGGTTGGCGTCGAGCAGGAACCGCCAGAGCAGGCCGATGACCGCCACGCCCAGCACGTACGGGGCGAAGTAGACGGCCCGGAAGAACGTCCGGCCGGGGAACGAGCGGTTGAGCAGCAGGGCCAGCCCGAGCGGGACGACCACGAGCAGCGGCACCGACAGCACGGTGAAGATCGCGGTCGCCCGGACGCTCTGCCACCAGTCCCCGTAGACGGCCGAGTCGCTGGAGAACAGCTCGGCGTAGTTGTCCAGCCCGACGAACGGCCGGTTGGGCAGCTGGAAGTCCCACTGGTGCACGCTCAGCCAGAGGCCGAGCACGATCGGGAGGAGACCGAAGACCCCGAAGAGCACCAGGTAGGGGGCGAGGAACAGGTACGGCGTCGCCCGGCCGGTCCGGCGTACGGGAGCGTTGCGCCGGACGGTGCCGGCCGCCGGGGGCGGCGCGTCACCGCGCGCCGCCCCGGCCTCGATCACGTCCGCCACGGGAACTCAGCTCCCGTACTTCTTGCGGTTGTCCTCGAGCTGCTTGTTGGCCTTGGCAACCCCGTCGTCGAGCGCCTGCTTGGGCGACTTCTTGCCCAGCACGGCCTCGTTGAACGAGTCGTAGAAGGTGGTCATGACCTCGCCCAGGCCGGGCGCGGCCGGCGGGAAGGCCGCGTACTCCAGCTCGGGAGCGAGGGCGTTGACCTCGGTGAGCGCCTTGAAGCCCGCGTCCTCGCGGACCGCCTTGCGTGCCGGCACCTGGCCGCCCTTGGCCCAGTCGAGGGAGTGCTGGCTGAGCCAGTTGATGAAGACCTTCGACGCGGAGACCTTGTTGGCGTCGTTCGCGCGGCCCTTGACGATCGTGAAGTTGTGGGAGTTCGCCCAGGCCGCCGGCTGGGAGCCGATCTGCGGCAGCGGCGCCACGCCCCACTGGACCTCAGGGCTCTTCTTGAGGTCGTTGATCTGCCAGATGCCGTTCCAGTTGAACGCGTTCTTGCCGCTCTTGAAGGCGAGGTAGTCGGCGTCCTGACCGACGTTGGCCGGCGAGTGGCCCTGCTTGATCATGTCGGTCAGCCAGGTGGCGGCCTCGACGGCGGGCTCGGAGTTGAAGGTGGCGTTCTTGGCCTCGGCGTCGAACACACTGCCGCCCCACTGGTGCAGCAGTGAGTAGAAGGTCATGCCGCCGGTGAACTGGAACGGGCTGACCCAGAAGCCCTGCACGCCGGACTTCTTCAGCTCGGTCAGGGCCGCCTCGTACTCACTCCGGGTGGTCGGCGGCTTCTCCGGGTCCAGCCCGGCCTTCTGCATGACCCCCTTGTTGTAGTAGAAGCCGAGCGGGTGCATGTCCAGCGGGATGCCGTACCGCTTGTCGTTGTAGAGGCCGCCCTTCCACACCGTCGGGGCGAAGTCCCCCTCGGTCAGCTCCAGCGTCTTCGCCACGTCGTCCAGCTCGGTGATGACGCCCCGGGCGGCGAACGTGGCGAGCTGGTCCATGTGCATGACCGCGATGTCCGGCCCGTTCCCGCTGGACGCCGCGCCGGGGAGTTTGCTGTAGTAGTCCTCCCACTGGTAGGTCGCCACGCTCACCGCGATGTTCTGGTGCTCGCCGTTGAACTGGTTGACCAGCGCCTTGAAGATGTCGCCGTCGCCGCCGGTGAACCCGTTCCACAGCTTGAGGTCCACCTTCGGGCCGGTGTACTCCTTGCCACCGTTGCCGGCCGCCGGCCCGGCGTCGTCGTCACCGCCGCAGCCGGCCAGGGTCAGGGTGGCCGCGGCGCCGAGCCCGATGCCGAGGCCGAGCAGCCGCCGCCGGCTCATCTCGGTGTGGGTCATGATCTATCACTCCTTGGGGGGACGGGATGGAATTGTGCCTGCTCACGGTCGGTACGACGTCAGCCGCCGACGGGGGCGAACCGGAGCACGTTCCAGGACACGGCCGGCAGCAGCACGGAGGACCGGCCGGCGTCGGTGGTGGGGGTGGTCAGCAGCCGGGGCGTCACCCGCTCGGGCTCGGCCTCGGTGTTCGTCGCCGTCGGGTCGTCGCCGGCGGCGAGGCTCGTGTGGTCCAGCCCGCGCAGGGCGGGCAGCCCGCGCAGGTCGAGGTCCAGGGGCAGGTCCGTCCCGCCCCGGTTCACCGCGAAGACCGTCAGCGCGCCGGTCTCCTCGTCGTGCACGGCGACGGTGTCCAGCACCGGGACGTCGCCGTACCGCTTCGTCTCGTACGTGGGCGAGACCGGCTCGGTCCGCAGCACCGTGCCCCGGGCGTGCCGGGCGGTCAGCGCGAACGGGTGGAAGATGCTCTGCCGCCACGCCGGGCCCCCGGCGCGCGTCCGGATCGGCGCGATCACGTTCGCGAGCTGGGCCTGGCAGGCGACGCCCACCCGGTCGGCGTGCCGGAGCAGGGTGATCAGCAGGTCCCCGACCACCACCGCGTCGACCGCGGTGAAGTCGTCCTCGATCAGGGCCGGCGCCTCGACCCAGCCGCGCCGGTCCAGGTCCGCCTGGAGGCGGGACTGGTACCAGACGTTCCACTCGTCGAAGGAGATCTTGAGCTTGCGCCGGTGGCGCTGCTTCGCCGCCACGTGGTCGGCGGTGGCGATCACCTCTCGGATGAAGTTGTCCATGTCGACGGCGGACGCCAGGAGGCTCGCCCGGTCGCCGTCGGACGGGTCGTAGTAGGTGTGCGCGGAGATGTAGTCGACGTGCTCGTACGTGTGCTCCAGCACGGTCGCCTCCCAGGAGGCGAAGGTGGGCATCCCCCGGTTGGAGCTGCCGCAGGCGACCAGGCTGATCGAGGGGTCGATCAGCTTCATGGCCCGGGCGGTCTCGGCGGCGAGCCGGCCGTACTCGTCGGCGGTCTTGTGGCCGACCTGCCACGGCCCGTCCATCTCGTTGCCGAGGCACCAGAGCCGGATCCCGTACGGCTCCTCGGCTCCGTGCTTGCGGCGCAGGTCGGACAGCTGGCTGCCGCCGGGGTGGTTGGTGTACTCCAGCAGGTCGCACGCCTCCTGCACGCCCCGGGTGCCGAGGTTGACCGCCATCATCGGCTCGACGCCCGCCTCGGCGGCCCAGGTCATGAACTCGTCCAACCCGAACGCGTTGGTCTCGATCGTCTTCCAGGCGAGGTCGAGGCGGCGCGGCCGGTCACCGACCGGGCCGATGCCGTCCTCCCAGCGGTAGCCGGAGACGAAGTTGCCGCCGGGGTACCGCACCACCGAGACGCCCAGTTCCCGGGTCAGCTCCAGCACGTCGGCGCGCAGGCCCCGCGGGCCGGCGGTGGGATGGCCGGGCTCGTAGATCCCGCCGTACACGCATCGACCCATGTGTTCGACGAAGGAGCCGAAGAGCCGGCGGTCGGCTGGAGCGATGGCGAAGGCCGGGTCGATCGTGAGCTGCGCGGTCCGCAAGGGGATGCCACCTTCCTGTCACCGTTGCCGGGTGACCGCGGTCACCCTTTATGGCTTGCTTTCTACAACGTTGTAAGCAACGTTGTAAAGAGGTCGTGACGTGCTCGTGACGCGGTAGAGTGCGGGCCAGCGTCTCCCGGGAGGAAGCAGTGCGGCACAGGCTCAAGGACGTCGCGGAACGGGCCGGCGTGTCGGTGAAGACTGTCTCCAACGTCGTCAACGGCTACGTGCACGTCCGGCCGGACACCCGGGCCCGGGTCGAGGAGGCGATCGCGGAGCTCAACTACCGTCCCAACCTGTCCGCGCGCAACCTCCGCAAGGGGCGCACCGGGGTGATCGCCCTCGCCGTGCCCGAACTGGACATCCCGTACTTCGCCGAGTTGGCCCGGCACGTCGTCGCCGCCGCCGCGGAGCTGGGCTGGACGGTGCTGATCGACCAGACCGGTGGCGGGCGCGAGCAGGAAAGCGTCGCCGCCGCCGGAATCGGCGACCACCTGATCGACGGGCTGATCTTCAGTCCGCTCGCGCTCACCGCCGAGGACCTGGTCGGTCTGGACGGCACCCCGATGGTGCTGCTGGGCGAGCGCGTCGACCACGGCCCCGCCGACCACGTGGGCATCGACAACGTGGCGGCCGCCCAGGCGATGACCGCCCACCTGGTCGGGCTCGGCCGCCGCCGGGTCGCCGCCATCGGGTCGCAGCGCACCCCGGAGGGCGCCAGCGCCCGGCTCCGCCTCGCCGGCTACGCCGCCGCGCTCGCCGACGCCGGCATCGCGTACGACGAGTCGCTGGTCGCGCCCGCGCCGGCCTGGCACCGCGCGGAGGGCGCGGCGGCGATGCGGTCCCTGTTGTCCTCCGGCGTACGCCCCGACGCCGTCTTCTGTTTCAACGACACCCTCGCTCTCGGCGCCCTGCGGGCCCTCCACGAGGCGGGCCTGCGCGTGCCGGCGGACGTCGCGGTGGCCGGCTTCGACGACATCGAGGACGGCCGCTTCTCGATCCCCACGCTCAGCACGATCTCGCCGGACAAGGAGCGCATCGCCCGCCTGGCGGTCGAACTCCTCGCCGACCGCCTGGAGGGTGACCGCTCGGCGCCCCCGCGCGAGCTCCCCGCCCCCTGGACCCTGACCACCCGCGAATCCACCACCGGGTGACGCCCCCGGCCCCTTCCCGGTCGATCAGGACTTGGTGAGGGCCTGAGGGTTAGGCGAAGAAGCGGGCGAGGTGGGGTTGGGTGGGGCCGTCGGCGTCCGGTTCGAGGGGGGTCAGGTCGGCGAAGATGGACGCGCCGTCGCAGCCGGCGTGCAGTGGGTACCAGCGCGGGGTACCGGGCGGGCGCTGCAGGCAGACGCCCTTGATGGTCTGGACGTCGAGCAGCCGTACGTGAGTGGGGTCCGCGACCGCGTTGACGTGCCCCCACCACGGGCTCATCACGTGCAGTACACCGCCCGGCCGCAGCACCCGGTGCGCCTCGTCGACCAGTGGCAGGAAGTCGATCAGGTGCTCCAGGATGTGCACGGCGAAGAGCACGTCGACCGAGTCGTCGGCCAGCGGCAGCGAGGCCGACAGGTCCGCAACCGCGTCCACGCCCGGCGCCGGGAAGATGTCCAGGCCCAGGTTGCCCGGCCACTGTTTGGTCGCCCCGCAGCCCAGGTCGACCACCACCGGATCCCGGCCGGCCACCCGGACCCGGCACCACACGGCGAGGACCCCGGCGAGCCGGCCGACCCGGTCCCGCACCAGACGCAGGTCAGCCGGCTCGCCGACCTCCCCGGTCAGGTGGGCCACCCCCCGGTCGAAGCGCACCTCCACGCCGAGGTCCCGCAGGCGGTCGTCGTGCCGGGCCTGGTCCGTCCATGCCTCGGCGAGGAACTCGTCGACCGCCCGCAGCCGTTCGGCCGAGGGCGGGGTCAGTGCCAGCGCGACCATCGGCCCACCTCCGGCCGCCCGTTACCCACATCAGCGCCCGA
Organism: Actinomycetes bacterium; assembly: GCA_023402505.1. Classification (GTDB taxonomy): domain Bacteria; phylum Actinomycetota; class Actinomycetes; order Mycobacteriales; family Micromonosporaceae; genus Micromonospora. The sequence goes on along the minus strand of JAEYGD010000510.1, from coordinate 7,307 downwards.
TATGCCCCGCCCCTTCGGATGGCCGGTCGCCTCGTGCCGGTGCCGGTCCGAGGCGGGTCAGCCGGGGATCGGGCGGCGGGGGCGGCCGGCGGTCCGCATCCGGGAGCGCGGCTGCGGGGCGGCCGGCTTGGGCCGCTTGAGGTGGTAACGGTGGAGTTCGTTGTTGCCGGGCAGGGACGGATCCTCGCTCATCGCGACCAGCTCCCAGCCCTGGTCGCCGGCGCGGTTCAGGTGGGCGAGCGCGGTGTCCCCGTACGGGGTCACGTCGACCATCGAGCCGTCCGGGCCGTACCAGACGAAGACGACCTCCCAGCCGATGTCGTTGCTGGCGGCTTGGCGGCGGCGCACGAGCAACGCGTACTCCCACTTGAGCATGCGTCCATTCTCACCCCGCCCGACCCGCCGCGCCCGGATCAGTGTTCGGCGATCCGCCCGGCGTCCACGCGCAGCCGCCGGTTGACGCTCACCGCGTCGAGCATCCGCCGGTCATGGGTGACCAGCAGCAGGGTCCCCGGGTAGCCGGCCAGCGCCGACTCCAGCTGCTCGATCGCCGGCAGGTCCAGGTGGTTGGTCGGCTCGTCGAGCACCAGCAGGTTGACCCCGCGTCCCTGCAGCAACGCCAGCGCCGCCCGGGTGCGTTCGCCGGGGGAGAGGGTCGCCGCCGGCCGCAGGACGTGCTCGGCGCGCAGCCCGAACTTGGCCAGCAGGGTCCGCGCGTCCGCCGGGGACAGGTCGGGTACGGCGAGCCGGAACGCGTCCAGCAGCGGCGCGTCGCCGAGGAACAGCCGGCGCGCCTGGTCCACCTCGCCGACGACCACACCGGGACCGAGCGAGGACTTTCCGGCGTCCAGCGGCAACCGGCCGAGCAGGGCGGCCAGCAGGGTGGACTTGCCGGACCCATTCGCCCCGGTGACCGCCACCCGGTCGGCCCAGTCGACCTGGAGGTTCACCGGCCCGAGGGTGAACGCGCCGCGGCGTACCACGGCGTCGCGGAGCGTGGCCACGACGGCGCCGGCGCGGGGCGCGGCGGCGATCTCCATCCGCAGCTCCCACTCCTTGCGGGGCTCCTCGACCACCTCCAGCCGTTCGATGAGCCGTTCGGTCTGCCGCGCCTTGGCCGCCTGCTTCTCGCTGGACTCGGCGCGGAACCGGCGGCCGACCTTGTCGTTGTCGGTGGCCTTCCGGCGGGCGTCGCGGACGCCCTTCTCCATCCACGCCCGCTGCGTGCGGGCGCGCGCCTCCAGCTCGGCGCGGGTCCCGGCGTACTCCTCGTAGTCGGCGCGGGCGTGCCGCCGCGCGACCTCCCGCTCCTCCAGGTAGCCCGCGTAACCGCCGCCGTAGTGGTTGACCTGCTGCTGGTGCAGGTCCAGCTCCAGCACCCGGGTCACGGTGCGGGTGAGGAACTCCCGGTCGTGGCTGACCACGACGGTGCCGGCGCGCAGGCCGGTGACGAACCGTTCCAGGCGCTCCAGGCCGGCCAGGTCGAGGTCGTTGGTGGGTTCGTCGAGGAGAAAGACGTCGTACCGGCTGAGCAGCAGCGACGCGAGCCCGACGCGGGCCGCCTGACCGCCGGAGAGGCCGGTCATCTCGGCGTCCAGGGAGACGCCGAGCCCGAGGTCGGCGGCGACCTGCTCGGCGCGTTCCGCCTGGTCCGCCCCGCCGAGGGCGAGCCAGCGGTCGAGCGCCTCGGCGTACGCGTCGTCGGCGCCGGGCGTCCCCGCCGTCAGCGCCTCGGTGGCGGTGTCGAGGGCGACCTGCGCCCCGGCCACGCCGGTGCGCCGGGCCAGGAAGTCCCGGACCCGCTCGCCTTGCCGCCGGTCGGGCTCCTGCGGCAGGTGTCCGACGCTCGCGGTGGGCGGGCTGAGCGTGACGGTTCCGGCCTCCAGGGGCAGCAACCCGGCGAGGGTACGCAGCAGCGTCGACTTCCCGGCCCCGTTCGGCCCGACCAGCCCCACCACGTCCCCCGGCGAGACCACGAGATCCAACCCGGCGAAGAGCACCTGACCCCCGTGCCCCGCCGCGAGCCCTTTGACCACCAAGTTCCCAGCCATCAGCGGCACCCTATCCCGCGCCCGCTTCCGGGATCTTGGGGTTTCGCCCCGGCGGACCGGGGCCGGAAGTGCAGGACCGGTGCGGATGAGGGCGCGGGGAGCGGGCACACTGCACGGCGTGGTGACGACTCTGGCGATCGACTGCGGCGGGGGCGGGATCAAGGCGTCCGTGCTGGATGCCGCGGGGACCATGCGGGCGCGCGCCCTGCGCGTGCCGACGCCGTACCCGCTGCCGCCCGCGCTCTTCGTCAAGACGCTGCGCGACCTCGGGTCGCGGCTGCCGTCGGCGGACCGCCTCACGGTCGGCATGCCGGGCATGATCCGGCACGGTGTCGTGGTCGCCACGCCCCACTACGTCACCCGCTCGGGGCCGCGCAGCCGGGTGGACCCGGACCTGGTCGCCGAGTGGTCCGGGTACGACGCGCGCACCGCGCTCGCCGACGCCTTCGGCGTACCGGCGCTGGTGCTCAACGACGCGGAGGTCCACGGCGCCGGTGTGGTCGCCGGGACCGGCTGCGAGCTGGTCCTGACCCTCGGCACGGGCCTGGGCAGCGCCCTCTTCGACGGCGGGATGCTCGCACCGCACCTGGAGCTGTCCCACGCCCCGGTGCGCTGGGGAACCACGTACGACACCTACGTCGGCGAGGTCGAGCGGCGCCGGCTCGGGGACGCGTTCTGGTCCCGGCGGGTCCGCCAGGTGGTCGAGGGCCTGCGCCCGGTCTTCCGCTGGGACCGGCTCTACCTGGGCGGGGGCAACTCCCGGCTGATCCGCCCCGAGCAGCTCGCCCGGATGGGCGACGACGTGGTGGTGGTGCCGAACACGGCCGGCATCGTCGGCGGCGTACGCGCCTGGGACCTCGCCGCCGCCCGGTCGGCCTAGCGGCGCCCGTCCCACCCGGGGAACAGTCGCGGTACGGATGTTGTTGTGCCAGCGTCGGGACATGACGACGGGACCCGAGGGGGTGGGTGGGATGGATCTTCTGGCGGAGTACCGGCGGGCGACCCTGTTCTTCGAAGCCGGTGACCCGACCGGGGCGGCCCGGCTGCTCGAGCCGATCGTCGAGGCCGAGCCCGGCAACGCCTCGGTGCGGCAGCTGCTGGCCCGGGCGTACTTCCAGTCGGCTCAGCTCAACCGGGCCGAGGAGCAGCTCCGCGAGCTGGTCGACCGGGACCCGAGCGACCACTACGCGCACCACGTGCTGGGCCGGACGCTGGAGCGGCTGAACCGGCCGGCGGACGCGCTGCGGCACCTGCGCATCGCGGCGGCGATGCACCACGGCAACGACGACTACCAGGTGGCGCTGCGCCGGGTCGAGACCCGGGTCGGTCGCTGACCACCACGACGACGGGGGCAGCCACGGCGGCTGCCCCCGTCGTCGTCCCGGCGGCTGTGGATCGGGTCAGGCCCGGTCAGGCCGTGGCCCGGCGCCGTGGCCCGGTCACGCCGGTAGGCGGTAGACGGACACGTGGGACCGGGAGTCCGCGGTGAACTCCGCCCCCGACCAGTCGGCGTGCCGGCTCTCCAGTTCGAAACCGGCGAGCTGCGCCATCAGGTCCAACTCGGCCGGCCAGATGTAGCGGTGCGGGCTGAGGAACACCCGCGCGTGGCCGTCCTCCCCGTACCTGACGTGGTGCGACACGGCCCGCTGGTGCAGGACGTCGTACGTGTCCAGCGCGATGTAGCCGGGCTCGTAGTGCCAGACGGTGGCCGGCTGGCCGGGCGGGAGCTTGCGCAGCTCCGGCACCCACAGCTCGATCACGAACCGGCCGCCGGGCGTGAGGTGCCGGGCGGCGTTGCGGAAGCAGGCGACCTGCTCCGCCTGCGTCTGCAGGTTGGAGATCGTGTTGTAGACGAGGTAGACCAGCGTGTAAGTGCCGGGGGCGGTGGCGACGGCCATGTCACCCCGGACCACCGGGATCGTCTCCTCGCCCGCCTTCGCCCGCAGCTGGTCGATCATCGGGCCGGACAGCTCGATGCCCGTGACGGGCACGCCCCGCTCGGCGAGCGGGACCGCGACCCGGCCGGTGCCCACGGCGAACTCGAGAGCCGGTCCGCCGGCCGCCAGGGCGGCGAGCCGGTCGACGGTCGGCCCCAGCACCTCGGGCGCGAACATGCCGGTGCCGGGGGTGTCGTAGCGCCGCGCGGCGTCGTCGTTCCAGAGATCCTCCTGTCGCATCCCCCGACGGTCCCGGTGGGCGGCCACGGTGTCCACCGATTTCGGGCCGTCCCCGGCCTACGATGGGCAGCCATGGAACCCGACCCGGTGGAGGCCCGGCCGTGAAACTCAAGCTGGACCTGCACGACATCTACAACAAGGGCACCGACATCGAGCGGGCCCTGCGCGGGGTCATGGACGAGGCGGTGGCGAAGAAGGCCACCCTGGTCGAGATCATCCCCGGTAAGGGTTCCGGGCAGCTCAAGAAGCGGGTGCTGCGCTTCCTCGACCAGAAGGACGTCAAGGCGCTCTACCACCGGGTGGAGAAGGACTCGAAGAACTTCGGCCGGCTCTTCGTGCACTTTCGCTGGAAGTAGGGGTGTGGTGCCGGAATCCACCGGAAGTCGCGGCGGCCCGGACCTCCGGTAGGGGCAGTTGGCCTCTCGTCCGGGCCGGGGACCTGCTGGTACGGTCGCCACGTGATCGTCGAGGAGCACTGGTGGAACGGGGACGCGACGGCACGCGGTCGTCGCGATGTCTACATCCGCACCGATGGGCGGCGCTGGGAAGTGCAGGCGCAGATCGGTGGCGTCAACGGCCGCTCGAAGGTGCTGGAGTGTTTCAGCCGCAGCTCGGCGAGCATCCTCGCCGGGGCGTGGCGCGGAGCCAACCCGGGGTGGCGCGAACTGCTCCACTGACCATCCCGCCGGTCTCCCCGCGCCGGCCGGCACGGGGAGACACGAACAGGTCACACCGGGTAGGTGCGGGCGACGACCAGCATCTCCGAGCTGTGCGAGCCGACCACGCCGACGCCCGCCGGGCGCGGACGGAAGCCGGGCAGACCGGCCAGGCCGTCGCTGGCGTCCATCGCCCGTAGCGCCACCTGGCCCGCCCGGGGCGTCACCGTCAGCGTCACCTCGAGGCCCTCGGCCGGCGGGGCGTGGAAGACGACGCCGAAGCCCCAACGGCCGGCCCGCGTCTCGACCGGCACCGGCCGTCCGGCCACCTCGGCGCGGAGCACCGTCGCGGTGCCGGTGTCGACGTGGAGGGTGGCCAGCCGGACCCGGCGCTGCGGGGTGAGCCGTAGCCGCAGCGTGCGTTCGGTGCCGGCCGTGGTGTCGGCGAGCACGTCGAGTTTCGGTGCGGGCAGGTCGGCGGCCTGCGCGGGGCCGCTCAGCAGGTCCTCGTCGCCGAAGAGCGGGAACTCCTCGGCGACCGGGACGCGGTCGCCGGTCACATAAGCGTCCGTCCACGGCTGCGGCTCGGTCTCGTGGCTGAGCCAGCGGGCCTGACCGGTGCCGGCGTCCAGCGCGTACATCAGGTGGGTCGGCACGGGGTGTGCCGCGTCGAACCGGTCGACGGCGAGCCCGACACCGGCGAACACCACCGCCGCCAGGGCCGCGGCGGCGGCCGGCAGCGCGCCCAGCCGGCGGGCCCGCAGGGCGACCAGCCCACGCTGCCCACCGGCCTGCGGGTGCAGCAGGTCGACCACCGGCAGCACGGCCAGCCCGAGCAGCACCGTGACGAGCGCGGCGACGCCGCCCATCGCCATGCCGAGCGCCGGGAAGAGCAACACGACGGTGGGCAGCAGGATCACCACGGCCACCGCGCCCGCCAGGGTCACCGCGACCACCGGCCACGGCCCGTCGATCCGGGTGACCAGCGCCACCAGCCCGGCCAGCGCGCCGGCCAGCGCCGGCAGGGTCACCAGATACGCCCCGCCGGGCACCAGCACCGCGAGCAGCACCCCGGCGATGGCCAGCCACCCGAGCGCGCCGATCGCGAGCGCGGCCGGGCCGACCCGGCGGCGGGTCAGCGCGTACCAGGCGAACAGGACGGCCGCGGCGAGTGCCACGACGGCCAGCCGATACCAGGTGGGCCGGTACGGGTCGAGCAGTTCGGCGTAGCCGGGACGGAGCGCGGTGACCCCGGCCCAGAGCAGGGTCGCGGCGAGTGGCGCGACCACCAGCGGTACCACGCCCAGCCCGAAACCGGCGGCCAGCCGGCCGGTGCTCACCCGTCCCCGGCGCCGGGCGAGCCAGCCGAGCGCGACCACGCCGGCGAGCGCGGCCAGCGCCAGCGGCAGCACCAGCCAGCCCGGGTAGCGGACCAGCCCGCCGGGCACCGGGAAGTAGGTGGCGTCCTGCCTGGCGTCGAGGGCGCCCAGGTCGAGCCGCCCGAACTCGCGGGCCAGGGCGAGGGCGTTGTCGCCGTGGTGCTGCAGGCTCGCCCGGTCCAGCGCGGCGGCCGTGTCCAGCGGGGTGTGGTAGATCGCGCCCCCGTCGATGTACGCCGAGTTGAGCCCGACGAAGCCGGGCCGGTCGAGGAACGCGGTGAAGTCGGTGTCGTTGGGCAGCGCCCGGTAGATCTCGACCGCGAACGAGGTGCCCACGGGGTGCGGTGCCGCCCGGCCGAAGGCGCTCACCAGCGCGGCGTTCCGCTCGGACGTCTCGAACATGATCACCGGCCCGGTCGAGCCACGGGCCTCCAGGTTGAGCACGACGCCGCCGTCCGCGGCGAGCGGGTGGCTGGACGCGAAGGCGGACGCGCCGCACAGGCACGCCTCCTCGGCGTCGGTGAGCACGACGACGACGTCGTTGCGCGGTCGCGGGCCGGCGGTGAGCGCCCGGGCCACCTCGAGGATCGCGGAGGTGCCGGCGGCGTCGTCGTTGCCGCCCGGCCCGGACTGCACCGAGTCGTAGTGGGCGACCAGGAAGACCTTCCCGGTCGGGTCGGTGCCGGGGAGCCGGGCCACCACGTTGCGTACGCGGGCCAGGGTGGCGCCCCCGGCGGCGCCGCTGAGCTGGCCGGCCTCCGGCGCGACCGTGTCCTGCACCTCGGTCTCCAGGCCGAGGCCGCGCAGCACGCCGAGCAGGTGCTCGCGGACCTGGTCGTTGGCCGGGCTGCCGGCCACGTGGGTGCGGGCGGCGACCACCTCGACGTGCTCGTACGCCCGGGTGGCGCTGAACTCCGCGGCGGGCGCGTCGGCCGGGCGCGGCGCGGGCGGGCGCAGGTCGATCAGGGCGGCGGCGCCGACCGCGACGAGCGCGGCGAGCGCGGCCACGGCGGCCGCGAATCGCCGGCCGGGACGGACCAGCGC
>JAEYGD010000469.1 GCA_023402505.1 Actinomycetes bacterium | reverse complement strand
GGCCTGCTCAGCCCGGCCGGCCTGCTGTGGCGGCTGAACCGGGGCTCGCTGCTCGGCTGGGCGGTCGCCGTGGCGGTGCTCGGGATCTCGATGGGCGTCGCCGCCGACGAGGTCAACGACATGATCTCCGAGAACCCGGCGGCGGCCGAGGCGATCGCCGCGATGGGCGGTGGCACCGACCTCGTCGAGGCGTTCCTCGCCGCGATGCTCGGGCTGTACGCGCTGACCATCGGCGCGTACGTCGTGCAGGCGCTGTTGCGGGCCCGGGGCGACGAGTCCGAGGGCGTGCTCGAAGCGGTGCTCGCCACCGCCGTGAGCCGACACCGCTGGTTGGCGACGCAGTTGGTCGGAGCCATTCTCGGCGCGGGCGTCCTGATGCTGCTGGCCGGGCTCACGACCGGTCTCGGGTACGGGCTGGCGGCCGGCGACCCGGTCGGGCGGGCGGTGGAACTCGGCGGGGCCGCCCTGCTGCGGCTGCCGGCGCTGCTTGTCGTGGCGGGCGTCGTGACCGCGCTGTTCGGGCTGCTGCCCCGCTGGTCGGTGGCGCTGTCCTGGGCGGCGCTGATCGGGTTCCTGCTGCTCGGGCAACTCGGCGCGGTGCTCGACCTGCCGCAGGCGGCGCTCAACCTGTCGCCGTACACCCACGTGCCCTCGGTGCCGGCGGCCGACCCGGCGCTGCTGCCCCTGGCGGTGCTGACCGGAGTGGGGGCGGTGCTGCTCGCGGCGGGCCTGGCCGGCTTCCGCCACCGCGACATCCCCAGCTGAACCGGTCGCCGTCGCGCTGGGCGGGGCGGCTATCCCAAGATCGGATACGTTTCAGCGGTACACGCCTCGGCGTGTCGAGTAGCTCATCCGTATCCGATCTTGTGTAGCACACTCGCCCCTGAGCTGGTGTCTGTCCACAGTGGCAAGGTTGTCCACAGGTCGGCGCGTCCGGCGGTTGCCTGAACAGCGGCGGGGCGACAGGGTGCCGGCCTGTGGACGTGGTGGTGCGGGATCTGGTCGAGGCCCACAGCGGAGTCGCGACCTGGACGGCGGCCCGACAGGTCGTGCCCGCGTGGACGCTCCGGCGGGCGTGCCAGGTGGGTCAGCTGGTCCGGGTCCTGCCCGGGGTGTACGTGTCCGGTGACCGGGCACGGTCGTGCGACGACCTTCCGCCGATCAGCTGCCTCGACCCGGTGCTCGGCCGACGCGCCGCGCTGACCTGGGCCGAGGGGCGGGCCGCGGTGAGGTACGGGTCGGCGGGCGCACCATGTACGTCGACCTGTACGCCGAGCGGGAGCAGGTCGCCATCGAACTCGACGGCGCCACCACGCACGGCGACCCGCGGCAGCGCGAAATCGACCTGCGGCGCGACTCGCTGCTCGCCACGGTCGGCATCCTGACCGTCCGCTTCTCCCACCGCCGCCTGGTCCACGAGCCCGACCAGGTACGCCGGGAGACCCTCGCGATCCTGGCCGGTCGCCGCTGAGCGCCGCGACGTCAGCCGCTCGCCGGGTCCGGCTGCGCCTCAGGCGGTCGGGCTCGCTGCTCAGCGGGACGGCCGTGCTGGTCCGCCGCCGGGGCCGGACCCGGCTCGGTGGGCCGGGACGGGGGCCGCGTCGCGTCGGGGTCGGTGGACGGTTCGAAGAGGTCGGGCTTGTGGCGGCGCTGGCGGAGCAGCTCGCCGGTCCACTGCGCGGCGACGCGCTGCTCCGCCACGGTCTGCTCGCGGAGCCGGCCCAACTCCTCGCGCAGCGCCTCGGGCACGTCGCCGTCGGCCAGGTCGGCCAGGACCTCCGACCACCGCTGGTTGAGCTGCTCGGCGTACCGCGCCCGGCGCAGCATCTCCTCGTGCCGGCAGTCCAGCGCGATCATGCGTTCCCAGTACGGCTGGAGCGTCCGGCGGACCCGCTCGTCGAGGCGGATCCACGCCTCGACGCGGCAGGTAACCGTGTGCCCGCCACGCTCGAAGGGCCACGGCTCCTGGTGGCTGAGCACGTGCTGTAGCCGCTCCTCGAGGTCGTCGGCCCGGTGCGGCGGGACGGTGCGCGCCAGACCGGTCGCGATCTGGGTCAGCCGTTGGGTCGCCCTCGGCGTGAAGTAGTGCGCGTACCAGGCCAGTTGGTCCGGCCGCAGGCCCTGCGCGCACCAGGTGAACGCGGCGTGCACGGCGAAGGTGAAGACGTGCCCCCGGGCGAAGACCGTGATCGGGCCGGCCGGTTCCCGCCGTTCGATCGGCTCCTCGGGCGGGGGAGGGGCCGGACCCTCCTTCGCGGCGGCGTCCACCCTGCGGGCGACGGAGAGCACCCACCGCCACACCCGGCGGGACACCGCCGCCAGCCGGGGCCGGTGCCGCCGCGCCCGTGCCAGCGACCACACCCGCAGGCGGCGCAGCGCCGAGACCAGCCGAGTCCACGCACCCCGGAGGGCCGCGACGGACCGGGCGCCCACCCGGCCGGCCACCGTGACGAGCCGTGCCCCCAGGCGACGGGATCTCCCGATCGTGCCGGTCCGCACCCGGCTGACCGCTCGGCGAACCCGTGTGGGGCGGGACCGCCGGTCGGGCCGGCTCGCCTCCTCCGGCTGGCCATCGGCCATGTCCCCCTCCGGTGTCCGTGCCTCGTCGGCACGTCCCCGACCTGCCAGCCGGAAACGCGGTCCGGTACCGGGTCGAGGGGGAAACCCGGCAGCGGCGATGCCGCTGACGTTAACAATCCGGCGGCTGATCGTCGGGCATCCGCACGGCGCGCCGGTTTCCGGACAGCACCGGTGGTCGTGGTGGCGTACCGTCGGCGGTCCACTGGACGGAGGCGTCGGATGAGTCATTTGCGGGCGGCTGGGCAGTCGCCGGACACGGACCGGATGTTCGGCACGGACACCGAGGCGATGGGCTACCTGCCCAACTACACCCGGCTGTTCGCCCACAGCCCGGCGGCCTACACCGCATGGCAGCAGCTCAACGGTGCGGTGAAGGCCGGGATGGAGCTGCGCCGCTACGAGCTGGCGACGCTCGGCGCGGCCCGGGCCCTGCGGTCCTCCTACTGCGGGCTCGCACACGGCAAGCTGCTGCGGGACAGGTTCTTCGACGCGCCGACCGTCGTGGCCATCGCGACGGATCACGGCAACGCGGGCCTGTCCGCCCAGGAGGCCGCCGTCGTCGACTTCGCCGCGCGGGTCGCGGGCGATCCCAACTCGGTGACCGAGGCGGACATCGCCGAGTTGCGCGGCCACGGTCTCGACGACACGGAGATCTTCCAGGTGATCCTCGCGGCCGCCGCCAGGTGCTTCTTCAGCACCGTCCTGAGCGCCGGCGGCGCCGAGCCCGATCCCCAGTACGGGGAGAGCCTCGACCCGGACCTGCGGCGGGCGCTGAGCTTCGGCGATTAGAACCGGCCCGGCGCCGATCTATCAGTTGAGGCGGTTCGACGTAGCGCGATACGCGCCCCGAAGCCCGCCAGCCAAGGCGTGACCAGTTGTGCTCAGCGGATTACTCTTTGAGCATGCGGGCTGAACGTGGTCTCCGTCGGTCCCTTCTCGCGGCACTGGTGCTGATAGTCACGAGCGTCGTAGTGAACTACTCCACGTCACAGGTGCCGACGATCATAGATCGGCACCTGTGGGTCGCGTGGGTGCTCACCGCGCTCTGCGCCGTCGGGTATCTGGTTCTTGAGTTCGGGCCGGCACGTTCGCCGACTGAGCTGGCCAAGGTCAGCACCCGGAGCCGCCGGCGCTATCTACTCGACAGCTTCGACCTGGACAGCATCCCGGTGCGTGACACGGTTGCCGTTACTGCCATCCAGTACGGCGAAGGCCCACAGAAGCGTGTGCTCGGGCGGGCGGAACTGCATGCCCTGCCTGCCGACTGGTCGCTGCTCAGGGCGATGGGAACGCGGGACCGGCGTGAGGTTGTGCTGCGCACCGCGTTGTCCGAGACGGATCAGGCCCAGGCCACCCGGTTGCCGCACCGTCTCGTGGTCCGGGGAACCAAACGGTGGGGAACGCGGCTCGCCCTGTACGTCATCACCGACCTGGCCTATCTACAGGCTGTCGGCGGGCAACCTCTGCGCTGTCAGTTCGCCATGGTCGGGCTGTTGGATCGGGGTGGCATACTGCCGTACCTCGACGAGCGTGCCCTGCACGCCGGGCAGATCGAGGTGCGGAGCGCGGTCGGCGCACTCGGTCTGATCGTCGTCGTCGAATACCGAGCCGGACGACCCTTGTCACGGAGCCCTTATCTTCTTGCTGTCCGCGCGGGCATCCGTTATCCCCAGGACGTCTGGCTGTCACCGGCGACTGGTCATCCCCTCGTGTCGGCTCCGGAACCCCACCGAGCCCGGGTGGCGTTCGAGTCGCCGCAGCCGAACGGACTGGCCTGCGATGTCTACGCGTGTGACCTGGACGGTCGGCGGATGGTCAACCTGACCAGGAAGGACCATGACAGCTATGACGGGTTGGGCGGTGGCGAACTGGCGCAATGGGTCGACGAGCGGCATCTACAGGTGGTTTCGCAGCTGGCGTCGCACCAGGGCAAGCGGGTCGTACCAGACCGGGCCTGACAGGTTCGGGGATGAAGTGACCCCTATCGGCCGGACACCTCGATGTGTGTCAGGGACTCTCGGTGGATCTTCTCGTAGGTGTCGGGGCTGACGTTACCCAGACGGCTGTGCCGGCGCCGAGGGTTGTAGAAGCCCTCGATGTAGGAGAAGACCTCCATCTCCAACTCGTGCCGTGACGGCCAGGCCCGGGTGTAGACCAGCTCGGTCTTGAGGGTGGCGAAGAACGTCTCCGCCATGGCGTTGTCGTAGCAGTCGGCCACCGAGCCCATCGACGCGAGGACGCCGCAGGAACGCAGGGTGCGACCGAACTCGAACGACGTGTACTGCGTCCCTCGATCCGAGTGATGGATGAGCTGGTCGCGGGCCGGTCGGCGGTGCTGGATGGCCATCCCGACGGCGTCGAGGATCAGCTCGGTGCGCAGATGGTCGGCCATCGCCCACCCGACGACTCGGCGGGAGTAGGCATCGACCACGACGGCGAGATAGAGGAACCCTTCCCAGGTCCGCAGGTAGGAGATGTCCGCGACCCACAGCCGGTTCGGTGCGGTGGCGATGAACTGCCGCTGCACCAGGTCCGGCGCGGTCGCCGTGGACACGGCCTTGCGGCGGGGCTTGCCGCGCCGCCGGCGGTGGGCGCCTTCGATCCCGGCCAGCCGCATCAGTCGGGCCACCGCCTTGCGATTCCACCGGTGTCCGCGTTCGTGCAGCTCGGCGGTGAGTCGTCGGGCTCCGTAGACGCCTCGATGCTCCAACCACGCTTGACGGGTCACCTCGACCCGGGCCTGGTCCTGGCGTTCCCTGTCGAAGGCACGATGCCGGCCATCCCGCAGCCACTGGTAGAAGGCGCTGTGGCCGACGCCGAGGAGCCGGCAGAGCAGACGGACCGGGTAGGTGGCCTTCTCCGCGTCGATGAACCGGTACACATCAATCCGGCTCACCGCTCCGTCTCGCGTGCGAAGAAGACCGCGGCTTTTTTCAGGATCTCCTTCTCCAGTTCCAGCTGCGCGACCTGCCGCCGCAACCGCACCAGCTCGGCCCGCTCGTCAGCGGTCAGGTCACTGGGCCGGCCGCCGTCGCGTTCCTGCCGCATCTGCGCGACCCAGTTGCGCAACGTCTCGTGGTTGACACCCAACTCCCGACCCACGTCCCGGATCGTGCGACCGGAGTCGATGACCAACGCCGCAGCCTGCCGGCGGAACTCCTCGGGGTACTTGCTCTGTCGAGCCACAGCGGTTTCCTCCTCCTCGGCAGGATGCCAAGTCAGGAGGTGTCCGATCTCAGGGGGTCACTTCAGGACTGCTGTCCGGAAGCCCTGACCTCGAATGTGGTCAGACCCGCACGCTTGACGGACGTACGGGTCTGAACGGTTGTCGTGACGGTCAGCTCCGCCGTCACGGGTCGGGACTACAGCTCGCTGAAGTCGATGGTGTCGGTCTCGTCGGGCGTGGCGATCTCCGGGAAGGACTCGCCGAAGGCGCTGTAGGCGATCTCGCCCTGGTCCTCGGGGCCGACCATGAGCAGCGGGTACGGCTCGTCGGTGGTCGCCACGTACAGGGTGCTCTGGTCGGATTCGTCGACCAGGGCGATGGCCGGGCCGGCGTCGACGGTGCTCACCTTCCCCTTCGTGACCTTGCCGTCCGTCTCGAGTGTCCGTACCGACTCGGCCATCTTGAACAGGCCGGCGAAGTTCTGGTCGTCCGCGGCGACCTTGACCCACCGGTCGCCGACCAGCCGCGCCATGCCCTCGCCGCGCGGGCCGGTGTTCTTCCAGAAGTCGCCGTCCGCCTTGAAGTACGGCTGTTCGTCCACGAGCAGCAGCTGGAAGCTGGTCTTGCCCATGGTCAGCGTGCCGATCAGCTCGTTCCCCCGGATTTTGAGGTCGATCGCCATCGTCTCGTCCTCGTCCTTCGTCTCGCCCTTGACCCGGAACGAGCCCGCCTTCTTGAGGGCGGCGTTCGCCTTCGCCAGGATCTCCTTCGCGGTCAGGTCCGCGACGCCGTTGCCGGCGGGCGCGGCGGAGCCGGCCCCGTTCGACGGAGCCGACCACGTGCCGTTGCCGGCGGTGCGGTCACCGCAGCCAGCGAGCAGAACGCCCGCGACGGCAAAGGGCACGAGTACGCGTGCCACGCGCATGATTGAGCCTTCCTATACGTCCACCGGAGCCCGGATCAGGGCAAACCCCGCAGAGCATAGGCAACTGTGCGCCGGCTGTGGGGGCACGGCGACCGGGCGCGGGCGAGCGGGAACGCCGGGCGGGGTGGCCGGCGGTCAGATGGGTTGCGGGTCGAGGATCGCGCTGAAGCGCTCCTCGGCCAGGTCGAGCTGGTCGAGGATGTGCCGCCTCACCGGCGCCGACAGAGGCGTGTCCGGTCGGGTCACCAGCTCCCGCAGGACCGGCACCAGGGGACGGTACTTCGCCGCCCACTCCGGCACCTTCGGCCCGACCGAATAGACCACGCCCACCCCGTTGTCGGTGAAGTCGGAGAGCTTGATGACCCGCGCCCACGGCTCCCGGTCGAGGCTCGCGGCGACGTGCTCGCGGTACTGCTCGTGGCGGTCGCGCGAGTCGTCGTACACCGGGTTGGTGACGGCGGCGACGAGACGCGCGACGCGCGGGCCGAACCGCTCGGCGAGTGTGGCCAGCGCGCCCGCGCGGACGTCGGCGCCGGCGGCCGGGTCCCCGGCCAACTCGGCGGGGTGGTCCTCGACGGCGTCGTGCAGCAGGCCGGCGACGATGACGTCGACGTCGCGCACCTGGTAGTGGTGCAGCATGCGGATGGCGACCCGCAGCAGGTGGTTGAGGTACGGCTCGCGGACGCGCCGGTCGTCGCGGTGCAGGTGGGCGGCGAGGTCCAGCGCGTCGGTGAGCCGGGCCCGCGCCGCGTCGTCGAAGCCGGCGATCTCCAGCCGGAAGCGGGCGGTCAGGCCCGGCTCGCCGTGGATCTCGGTGATCGCGTGCATCGGCATGGTCGCGAGGTGCGCCGGAAACTCCATGACCCACTTCTACCGGACCCACGCCAGAGGTCAACGAGGCGGGCGGCCCTGCACCCGGTACGCGTGGGCCTCGTGCCAGACGTGCGGGTAGACGCCGACCTCGAAGTACCGGCGGACACGGTCGATCGGCGCGCCCGCGTGGTCGTGCCACAGCCACCAGACCGGCGCGACGGTGAACAGTGCATAGTTGGCGGCGACCAGCGGCAGGTAGAGCGGGCCGAGCAGCCGCGCCTGGAGGATGTGCGTGTCCTCGTGCCGCTGCACCCGCGGGCTGGAGCCGGCGCAGACCGTGCCGAGGGTGGTGGCGTACCGGGCCCAGACGCCCTCGACGACGCTGACCCGGCAGGCGTGCCGCGAGCCCGGCCCGTCGAGGGTGTGCCCGACGGCCAGGTGCAGTGCCAGGTAGACGCCACCGAGGGCGGTGTTCGGCAGGCTCCAGGTGTGGTCGACGACGAACAGCAGGAACCCGCGGGCGCCGCGCGGGTAGACGCCGGTGGCGGCGACCGCCCCGCCGAACACGACGCCCGGCACCAGCCCGGCGACGGCACCCGCGAGCAGCCCGACCGGGCCGGTGAGCAGGCCACCCAGCAGGCCGCCCGCGAGCACGTGGACGACCGCGCTGACCACCCCGGCGACCATGGCGCTCCTTCCTGCCCTCCAGCCATGGTGGCACCGCGAGCCCGCCGGGCGCCGTCGGCTTTCCGCCACACCTTCCGCCGCGCGGCGCGACACGTGTAGGACGCATCGACCGAAATCTTTAACATTCGTCGGATGACCCGCCGCACGGCAGACCGTAGCGTCGGGACCACTCACATCGCCTGGCGTAACTACCCATCGTCATCGATGGGTGGACGGCGTGGACCGTCGGCGCCGGAGCGCTCCGGTGGTCGTGAGCGGCAACGTCGCCAACCCCGGAGGAAGTGCCGTGCCCCCGAGATACCGTCCATCCCGTGGCCGCCGTAGCGCGGCCTTGTTGCTGTCCACGACCCTTGTCGTCGCGCTGACCTCGCTCCCGACGTCGTCGGCGTCGGCCGCTCCGGAGGAGGGCGCGGCGAGGTCGAATCCGATCTTCCTGACCGGTCCGAACGAGGGGACACCGGACGCGATCGCGATCGACTACCTGCGGACCAACCCGGTGCGGTACGGCGTGACGGCCGCCGACCTGGGTGACCTGTCGGTGGCGTCGCGGTACACGAGCCGGCACAACGGCGTCACCCACGTGAACCTGGCGCAGCGGTACCAGGACCTGGAGGTCTTCGGCGCCACCGCGACGGTCAACGTCGCGCGCGACGGCAGCGTCGTCTTCGTCGGCGACTCCCTGGTGACGGGCCTGTCGGAGCAGGGGCCCGGGACCGCGTCGCTGGACGCCGTGCAGGCGGTGGAGGCCGCCGCGGAGGGCCTCAAGCTGGCCGAGCCGCGGAACCCGCGGGTGATGAGCCGGTCCGGCGGCGCGGCCGGACGGACCGTGGTGTCCGGCAGCGGCATCTCCGAGCAGCCGATCCCGGCGAAGCTGGGCTGGCAGCCGACCGACGAGGGACTGCGGCTGGCGTGGCAACTGGTGATCGACGACTCCTCCGACGCGCACCTGTGGAACGCCACCGTGGACGCCCGGACCGGTGAGCTGCTCGCCGCCGACGACTGGACCACCCACGAGCACGTCGACCAGCTGGCCGGCACCCTCAGCCAGGTGGAGGGCCGGACGCTGGCGGCCGGCGGCCTCGGCACCCGCAACCCGGTGCCGGACGGATCGAGCTACCGGGTCTACGGCTATCCGACGGAGAGCCCGAACGACGGGCCACGCACCCTGGTGACCAACCCGGCCGACGCGACCGCGTCCCCGTACGGCTGGCACGACACCGACGGGGCGCCGGGCGCCGAGCACACCACGACCCAGGGGAACAACGTCCACGCGTACCAGGACCAGGACGTCAACAACACCGCGGACTTCGGCAGCAGCCCCGACGGCGGGGCCGGCCTGACCTTCGACTTCCCGCTCGACCTCGCGGAGAACCCGCAGAACTACCGGGCCGCGGCGACGTCGAATCTCTTCTACTGGAACAAC
The DNA here is from genome assembly GCA_023402505.1 of Actinomycetes bacterium. Taxonomy (GTDB): domain Bacteria; phylum Actinomycetota; class Actinomycetes; order Mycobacteriales; family Micromonosporaceae; genus Micromonospora. The sequence goes on along the minus strand of JAEYGD010000469.1, from coordinate 12,515 downwards.
ATCATCCACGACGTCTCCTACCTGTACGGCTTCGACGAGGCGTCGGGCAACTTCCAGGTCAACAACTACGGTCGCGGCGGCGCGGCGGGCGACTACGTGCGGGCCGAGGCCGCGGACGGCAACGGCACCAACAACGCGAACTTCTCGACGCCGGCGATGGACGGCACCGGAACCCCCCGGATGCAGATGTACCTGTGGCCCGGCAACCAGTTCGGCGCGCAGAACCAGGTCGTCGTCGACGGCGTCGGTTCCTTCGACGCGTCGTGGTCGCGGTTCAGCCCGGCGCTCTCGGCGGCCGGCCGGTCCGGCCGGTTCGTCTACGGCGGCACCGGCTGCGCGGCCGACGCCTACCCCGGCACGCCGGGCGGCGACTGGATCGCGGTGGTCGACGGCGGCACCGCCGCCTGCAGCTACCTGCAGCGCACCCAGGTCGCCGAGTCCCTCGGCGCCGCGGCGGTCGTGGTCGCGCACAACGCCGCCGGGGCCGCGCCGGTGCTGACCGGCGCCATGACGACCGCGCCGGTCACCATCCCGGCCGTCGCGGTCACCCAGGCCGACGGGGCCGCCATCAAGGCCGCGATCGCCGCCGGCGAGGTCACCGGCACCGCCCGCAAGCACCCGAACCACCCGGGCATCCGCGACGGCGACCTCGACGCCGGGATCATCATCCACGAGTACGGGCACGGCATCTCCAACCGGCTCACCGGCGGCCCGACGGTCAACTGCCTCTCCGGCAACGAGCAGATGGGCGAGGGGTGGAGCGACTACTTCGCCGTCACCACCCTGCTCAACCCCGAACTCGACACCGCCGACGGGCAGCGCGGCCTGGTGCCGTACGTGCTGTTCCAGGAGAACCGCAGCGGCGCCGGGCTGCGGCCACGGCCGTACTCGCGCAACATGGAGGTCCAGCCGTTCACCTACGACAGCATCAAGACCGGTGGCTGGCTGAACGGCACCTCGCTGGCCGCTCCGCACGGCATCGGCCACGGCTGGGCGGCGGTGCTGTGGGACATGACCTGGGACCTCATCGACCGGCACGGGCTCAACCCCAACGTCTACGACTCCTGGGACACCGGCGGCAACAACCTCTCCATGCAGCTCGTGATCGACGGGTTGAAGATGCAGGGCTGCGGGCCGGGCTTCGTGACCGGCCGCAACGCGATCATCGCCGCCGACGCGGCGCTGACCGGCGGGGAGAACGCCTGCACCCTGTGGGCGTCGTTCGCCCGCCGTGGTCTCGGTTACAGCGCGGTGCAGGGCACCACGAACCGCGACGACAACACCGAGGCGTACGACACGCACCCCTCGTGCCGCGGTGACTTCGCCGGCCTCGCCGCGCAGCCGGCCTTGAACACCGTCGACGCCGGCGACGCGGTGCCGATGAAGTTCCAGCTCCCCGGCAACCGGGGGCTGGACATCCTGGCCAGCAACTCGCCCTACTCGCGGCTGGTCGACTGCGACACCCTGGCCACCGTCAACCCGGACGGAAGCATCACCCCCCGTCCCACGCCGGTCGCCGCGCAGACGCCCGGCAACTCGAAGCTGTCGGTCAACGCCAAGGGCCGGTACCTGTACCCGTGGAAGACCGACCCCGCCTGGGCCGGCACCTGCCGCGAGTTCGTGCTGACCCTCGACGACGGATTCCAGTACCGCGCCTACTTCAAGTTCACCGGCTGACCGGCCGGCCCGAGCGGGGACGGGGGAGCGGCCACGACGGCCGTTCCCCCGTCCCGCGCGGCGCGTCAGGCGGGTGGCCGCCAGTCGGCGTACCGGGCCATGCCGCGCAGCGACGCCCGGGCCGGGGTCAGGCGCAGCAGGGCGTTGCGCGCGCCGACCGCCACCGGGTGGCGCAGCTGCTGGCCGAACCGTCCCGTCCGGGCCGAGGCGCGGGCCACCTCCTGGCTGCGGGGGCGGCGCAGCCGGTCGTACGCGGCCAGCGCCGCCGGCACGTCATCCGGCGTGGCGGCGCAGGCCGCGCCGAGCACCACCGCGTCCTCGATGGCCTGACCGGCGCCCTGACCCAGGTTCGGGGTCATCGCGTGGGCGGCGTCGCCCAGCAGCGCCACCCGGCCCCGCACGTACGACGGCAGCGGGGTGGCGAGGTGGTACAGGTCGGTGCGGATCACCGCCTCCGGCGGGGTCGCCGCGAGCAGCGCCGGGATCGGCTCGTGCCAGTCACCGAAGTGCTCGCGTACCGTGGCCAGCTCGTCGTCGGCCCGCCCGCCGGGTGGCGCGAGCAGCGCGGCGAACCAGTAGAGCCGGCCGCCGCCGAGCGGCACCATGCCGAACTCGGCGCCGGGACCCCAGCTGATCGCGGTCGGTACCGGGCCGGGCTCGGCGGTGACCGCGCGCCAGGCCGTAGTGCCGGCGTACGCCGGGGGCGGCGTGCCCGGCCAGAGCCGGGCGCGCAGGACGCTGCGCAGCCCGTCGGCGCCCACCACCAGGTCGGCGCGGAGCGGGGTCGAGCCGCGGACGTCCACCGCACCGGCGTCCGGGTCGACGTCGACCACCTCGGACGCGGTGCGCAGGGCCCCGGGCGGCAGCGCCTCGCACAGGACCCGGTGCAGCTCGGCGCGGTGGATGCCGAGCGCGGTGGTGCCCAGCAGCCGGGTCATGTCCGCGGCGTCCACCCGGGACAGCCAGCGCCCCGACGACGTACGCAGGCCGCCCGGCGTGTCCGGCGTGCCACGGGAACGGACGGCCGGGCCGAGCCCGAGCGCGTCGAGCGCGCGCAACGCGTTCGCCATCAAGGTCAGCCCGGCGCCCACCTCGCCCAGCTCGGTGGCGCGCTCCAGGACGGTGACCCGCCATCCGCGCCGGTGCAGCGCGACCGCCGCCGCGAGCCCACCGATGCCGCCGCCCACCACGATCGCGTGCCGGTCCGTCATGCCGACCAGCCTGCCACGCTGCGGGAGGCCACGGTCCGGGCCCACCGTGCCGGGTCAGCCGCTGGCCCGGCGGACCGGCCGCGAGGGGAAGAGCGTCGGCGGCCGGACCCCGCCGCCGGCGAGCACGGCGGTCGCCGCCGCGGCGGCGATCTCGGCCACCGGATGGGTGGCCGTGGTGAGCGCCGGGGTGGTCACCGCGGCCAGCGGGATGTCGTCGAAACCGGTCACCGCCACGTCCCCCGGCACCTGGACGCCGTCGCGGCGCAGCCGGTCGATGACGCCCAGCGCCGTCGCGTCGCTGACCGCGACGATCGCGTCGGTGTCCGGCCAGCGGTCCAGGACGTCCCGCGCCGCCGTGCGACCCCGGTGCGCGGTGAAATCCCCCCGGACCAGCCGCGCCGGCAACCCGGCCTCGCGCATCACCCGCCGGTACGCGTGCACGGAGCGACCGGCACACGGCAGCCATCGGGGGCCGCTGACCATGGCGATTCGGCGGCGCCCGGTCGCGTACAGGTGCCGGACCAGGGCCGCCGTGCCGCCGCCGTTGTCGACGTCGAAGGAGGACACCAGCGCGGAGCCGACGCCGACCGAGGCGACCCGGCCGCGCATCGTCCGGGGTACCGCGGCCAGCACCTGGTCGGTCGTGTTGAGTAGGACCAGTCCGCTCAGCCCCCGGCTCTCGGCGATCCGGCGCAGCCGGCCCGGGTCGCGGGTCGGCAGCCAGTGCAGGGTCACGCCGACCCCGTGCGGCGCGCAGGCCCGGGCGGCGGCGCCGACCACCCGGTCGACGTACGGGTCGTCGAGCACCTGTGGTGCGGTGCCGCAGACGACGGTGGCCAGCCGGACCCCGGTGCCCCGGACCAGGGCGCGGGCCGCCGGGTTCGGCACGTAGCCGAGCCGGTCGGCCGCGGCGGTGACCCGCTCCCGGGTGGCGAGGGCGGCGTACCCGGTGCCGGCGAGCACCCGGGAGGCGGTGGCCCGCGACACTCCGGACGCCCGGGCGACGTCCTCCAGGGTGGGCACGTGGCCCGGCTCTCGCATGATGGTCCCCCCGTCCTCGCGCACCCGTCCGGTGCGAGCAGCATCATCGCGCGCCGGCCCCGGCCGTGGTAAGGGGTTATCGGGCTTGTAGTGGGAGCGCTTTCAGATGTGCGATCGTGCAGCAGGCACACCTCGTGAGGAGAGGAACCACCACGTGAGCAGCGTCACCGCGCCGGCCGCCCCGCCCGTCGTAGCCCGGTCGGTCCTGGCCGCCCGCAACGGTGTCGCGGCGGTGTTCGCCCTCAACGGGCTCGCCGTCGGCTCCTGGTTCTCCCGGGTCCCGGCGGTACGCGAGGCGCTCGACCTCAGCGCCGGCCGGCTCGGGCTGCTGCTGCTCGCCATGTCGGCGGGAGCGATCCTCGCGATGCCCACCTCCGGCCTGCTCGCCCAGCGCCTCGGCACCGCCCGTACGGTCGTGGTGGCGACCCTGCTGGTCGCCGTCGGCCTGGTGGTCGCCGGTGTCTCCGCGAGCGCGGCCGGCTGGCTGCCCGGCGTGGCGGCGGGCCTGTTCGCGTTCGGCTACGGCTCCGGCACGTGCGACGTCGCGATGAACATCGAGGGCGCGGCCGTGGAGCGCCGGCTCGGCCGCACGATCATGCCCCGGTTCCACGCCGCGTGGAGTCTCGGCTCCGTCGCCGGGGCGGGCCTCGGCGCCGGGGCGGCCCGGGTCGGCCTGCCGGTGGGCGTCCACCTGTCGCTGATCGCGGTCGTGGTGCTGGGCGGCACGGTGCTGGGCGCCCGGGCGTTCCTGCCGGCCGCCGAGACGACCCCGGCGGCCGAGGGCGCGTCCGCGGCGACCCGCCGCCGGGCGCTGCTCGCCGCCTGGCGCGAGCCACGGACCCTGCTCATCGGCCTGTTCGTGCTGGTCGCGGCGTTCGCCGAGGGCGCCGCCAACGACTGGGTCGCGGTCGCGTTCGTCGACGGGTACGACCTCAGCGAGGCCGCCGCGGCCGCCGTCTTCGGGGTGTTCGTGGTGGGCATGACCGTCGGCCGGACCCTCGGCACCGTCGCCCTGGACCGGTGGGGCCGGGTGCCGGTGCTCTCCGGCACGATCCTGCTCGCGGTGCTCGGCGCCGGCCTGGCGGTGCTGGCCGGCTCCGGGCCGGTGGCCGTCGCCGGCGTGGCGCTGTGGGGTCTCGGCGCGTCCCTCGGTTTCCCGGTGGGCATGAGCGCGGCGGCCGACGAGGAGGACCGGGCGCCGGCCCGGGTGAGCGTGGTCGCCGTGATCGGGTACACCGCCTTCCTCGCCGGCCCGCCGCTGCTGGGCCTGCTCGGCGACCGGGTCGGTACGCTCCAGGCCCTGCTCGTGGTGCCGATCCTGTTGCTGCCGACGCTCGCGTTGGTGCCGGTCACCCGCCCACCTGCCCGCTGAGCCGCCTCCCGGCGGGGATCGGCGTGCCGCCGCCTGCCCGGTGCCGTCGGGGCACCGGTCAGTCGCGGAGCCAGACGCGCAGCGGGCCGACGGGACGGAACCCGGCCTGCTGCGCCGCCGCCAGGTCGGCGCCGGACTCGTAGCCGACCAGCGGGGCGGTCGCCGGTAGGGCCGCCCACACCTCCTGCGCCGCGACGGTGCGGGCGAAGACGTTGGAGACGCCGACGGCCGGCCCGGCCCGGTGCAGGATCGCGCCCCCGCCGACCCCGGACGCGTCGGGGCGGGCGAGAACCGTCACCCGGGGGTCGGCGAGCAGGGCCGGGCGGAACAGCGGGCCCCCGCCGTGCGCCTCGGCCCACGTGGCGAGCCCGGCGGGCGTGGTGACCGGGGTGAGCGACGGGGACGGCTGCCCGGCCCCGGCGGGGCGGTGGATCCACCGCGCGTCGAACAGGACCCGGAAGCCGTACGGGGTGAGATCCAGATCGGCGAAGCTGTCCTTGACCGAGGCGCCCGGACCGGCGTCGATCCGGCCGAGCAGGGTCGCCGCGTCCACGCCCGGACGGAGGGTCACCGCGTCCGGGTACCAGGTCGGCGACCGGCGCGGCACCGACCACGCGTCGCCGTCGACGACCCCGGCCACCCCGTGCGTACGGCACACCAGGTCGCACCAGGCCGCGTTGTCCCGGACCGCGTCGGTCGTCGCCCCGCTCACCCGGGCACCCTAGCGTCACCGGAGCACCAGGTGACGTACAGGGGATTGCCAGGAACAGGTGGTGCACTGGAGGTCGGGCCGAGGAGAGGAGGTCGACATGGGCTGGTTCAGCCGGCGGTCGCGTACCCGGGGATCCGACGGGGTCCCGACGAAGCTCGACCGCGAAGCGACCCGCGAGGACCTGGCGGCCCTGGAGGCGTTCGTCGCCAGCCACGCCGGGGTCGAGTTCTACCTGGAGCCGGAGACCACCGCGACCGACACGACCGTGGTGGCGATCGCCCACGACGGCGAGTGGATCCGCCGCCGCACCGGGTCGCCGCGGGTCGCGGCTGCCCTCGCGCACCGGCTGGCCCTGCCGCTCTACGAGGCGGCCAAGACCGGCTACCCGGAACGGATGCGCGCCTGGAACCGGGCCCACCCGGAACGTCGCGCCCGCTAGGGGACGTTCAACCCTCGACCGCCGCCCGCGCCTCGGCCAGCGGCATGGGCGGGCTGTGGCTGGACGCGTACCACTCCACGGAGTCGTCGAGCAGGTCGCGGACCAGGGCCAGGTCCGGCCCGTCGTCGGGCGAGCGCAGGTGCAGCGGGGGCGGGTACCAGCTGTCGCCGAGGAGCATGACCCGGGACGCCGGGTCCACGACCACCGTCGAGTCCGGCGCGTGGTGGCCGCCGACGTGCCGGACCCGGACCCCGGTGGGCAGTTCGAGCTCGTCGGTGAACGTCCGGGTCGGCGGCACGATCGCGAAATCCGCCCAGGAGTCCACGGCGAGCGCCCGGGCGCGGAAACTCGGCCCGAGCCGTGGGTCGGCGCGTACCTGCTCGCGCAGGTAGCGGGTGCTCCACGGCCGGGCCGCCTCGGCGCGCAGCAGCTCGGCGCCGGTGACGTGGCCGACGATCTCGACCCCGGGCCAGGCGCAGGCGCCCCAGACGTGGTCCCAGTGGTGGTGGGTGTAGACCAGCCAGCGTGGCTCCGGCAGCCCGGCGGCCCGCAGCGCGGCCTGGATCTCGGCGGCGTGCGCCGGGCTCTGGCCCGCGTCGACCAGCACGCTGCCACGCTCGTCGGCCACGAGCGCGACGGACGGCCGCACCCATGCCGGATCCGGGTCGAACGGGGTGAGCCAAACCCGCCCGGCCAGGTGGTGAAACTCGATGCCAGGGCCCCCGTCGACGGCCGTCACCCGACCGATCCTAGGTGGACCGGCGGCTGCCGGTGCGCCCGCCCGGCCGGGGTTCAGGACAGCGGGCCGGCCACGGCGTAGCCCAGGCTCGCCGCCGCGACGGTGGCGGCGACGCTGAGCAGCGCGTTGCCCAGGGCGGCGCCGACCCGGCCCGACGTGGCCAGGCGCAGCGTCTCGTAGCTGAACGTCGAGTACGTGGTGAGCGCCCCGCACAGGCCGGTGCCGAGCAGCGCGGCGGCGGCCGGCGGGACCGGAAGCCCGACCAGGAAGCCGAGCAGCAGGGAACCGGCCACGTTGACGGCCAGCGTGCCCCAGGGGAACGCCGTCCCGAGGCGGGCCTGCACCGCCCGGTCGGTCAGGTAGCGCAGCGGCGCACCGACCGCCGCGCCCAGCGCGACGAGCAGGGCGGTCACCGGTCACCTCGTGCGGGCGGCCCGTCCCGGACCGGCCGGCCGCCACCCGCCAGCCGGCCGGCGACGGCGTGACCGGCCCCGACGGCGAGCAGCGCGCCGGCCAGGGTCGCGGTCAGGTAGGCCAGGGCGGTCGGCACGGCACCGGCGGCGACGAGCTGCCGGGCCTCGACGGCGTAGGCCGAGAACGTGGTGTAGCCGCCCAACACCCCGACGCCGAGGAACGGCCGGGCCAAGGCGGGCCCGCCGTCGTACCGGCCGAGGACCGCCATCAGCACGCCGAGGAGCAGGCAGCCGCTCAGGTTCACCGCGAATGTCGCCCACGGGAAACCGGTCGGGCCGGGCGGGACCGCGTACCCGAGGCCGGCCCGGGCCAGCGCGCCGAGCGCGCCCCCGGCGGCGACGGCTCCGAGCACCGCGGCGGGCCGGGCGGGCGACTCCACCCGGTCGGCGGGGACGTGCAGGTCGACGTCGGGGTCGACGCGGTCCCGCTCCGGTCCCGACACCCGCCTCTCCCTCCGGGTCACCGCCGGCGGGCAACCGGCGACCGGGCCAGCCTATCGGCGGGCTCCGGCCACCGGCCGGGACCTCGGGTCACCGTCAGCGGACGCCGGCCACGGCGGCGTCGGTGCCGCCCCGCCACACGGTGCCGACCTCGGTGAACCCGGCGGCGCCGAGGGCCGCGAGGTGCCACGACACCGGTGGGTTCCACTCCGGGCTGTGCCCGGTCGGGTAGATCACGTGCCGCTGCGCCACTGCGGTCGCGAGTGCGGGGTCGGCACCGGCGCGCTCCCACCACTCGGACCAGGACAGCACCGCCCCGGCGGCGTACCGGGCCTCCCGCTTGGCGCGGGCCCGGTCGAGCAGGCGCTTGGTCAGGTCGGGCAGCGCGTCGTCGGGCATGTGGTCGGCGTTGACCAGCACGCCGCCGGGGCGCAGCAGGTCGCGGAGTTCGGCGTAGAGGGCGGTGAGGCGCTCCGCCGGGAGCCAGTGCAGCGCGGTCGCGGTGAGGACGGCGTCGTACTCCCGGTGCGGGAGCGCGTCGGGCCAGCCCGGCCGGCCGAGGTCCGCGGTGACGATGGTGACCCGGTCGCCGAGCGTGGACCGGGCGAGGGCGAGCAGCGCCGGGTCCAGGTCGACCAGGGTGACCTGCGCGTCCGGGAAGCGCCGCAGCGCGCGTGCCGAGATGCTGCCGGTGCCTCCGGCCAGGTCCAGCAGGCGCAGCGGACGGTCGGCGTCGTGGACGGCGTCGACGGCGTCGAGCATGGCGGTGAACCGGTGCTCCCGGTCCGGCAGGTACGCCTCCTGCTGCCGGTCCCAGCTCTCCTGCCACGCCGCCGCATCCGAGATGTAAGGAGTCATGAACGGAAGGCTAGTTACAGCCCGACTCCGTGTCCAGACTTCTTGCCAATAATTTGCAACTGCGACAGAATGGCGATGCGATGATCGGCGTGGGTGGTCCGGACGACGTCCCGACCACCCGCGCGCCCTGCCGAGGGCGGAACCTGGACCCCGGGCATCCCTGACGTGGCCGACGTCACCGCCCGCTCCGATTGACCTCAACCCCGCTTCAGCTTCGAGGCTCGACGTGTCGGGAGACGACACGAGCGACGGGAGAGCGACATGCGGATGGTCGAGGTGGCGCGGTTCGGTGGTCCGGAGGTGTTGGCTCTGACCGAGATGCCCGACCCGGCACCCGGGCCGGGCGAGGTACTCGTCGACGTGGCGGTCGCCGACGTGCTGTGGGTGGAGACGATGATCCGCCGCGGCCACGGCGGCCCCTACTTCCCGGTCCGGCCGCCGTACCGTCCGGGCGTGGGGGTGGCCGGCACGGTCAGCGGGACCGGTGCCGACGTCGACCCGTCCTGGCTGGGCCGGCGGGTCGTCACCCCCACCGACGAGCGCGGCGGCTACCTGGAGCGCGCGGTCGTACCGGTCGACGGGGTCGTGCCGGTGCCCGACGCGGTGTCCCTGCCCGACGCGGCGGCGCTGCTGCACGACGGGACGACCGCCCACGGGCTGCTCGACCTGGTCCCGGTACGCCCCGACGACCGGGTGCTGGTCACCGCCGCCGCCGGCGGTCTCGGCGCCCTGCTCGTCCAGGAGGTACGCGCCGCCGGCGCGATGGTCGTCGCGGCAGCACGAGGCCCGGCGAAGCTGCACGCGCTGGGCCGGTTCGACCCCGACGCCGTGGTCGACTACTCCGAGCCCGGCTGGACCGAGCGGGTCCGGTCGGTCACCGGCGGCGTGCACGTGGTCTTCGACGGCGCCGGCGGAGCGTACGGACGGGCCGCGTTCGACCTGGTCCGCGACGGCGGCCGGTTCTCCGCCCACGGCACCCCGGCCGGGGAGTTCGCCGTGCCCGACCCGGACACCGCCCGGGCCCGGGGGATCACCGTCACCGGCATCGGGGACCTCCAGTTCGCACCCGAGCAGGCACGCCGCCACCTCCGGTCCGCGCTGGACGCCGCGGCTGCCGGCCGGATCACGCCCCTGGTCGGGCAGACCTACCCGCTCGGCCGCGCGGCGGACGCGCACCGCGCGCTCGAGGAGCGCAGCGCGGTCGGGAAGGTGCTGCTCACCGTGTGACCGGCGGTGGTGCGCGGCCCGGTACGGGCGTACCGTACCCGGGATCGGCGGAGTGCCCCTCCGCCCCGGCACCGCCTGAGGAGGGCAGCGATGGAAGACCGCACGCCCCGCCCGGAGGAGCTGGAACCGATCGAGCGGGCGAGCGTCGACGAGCTGCGGGCCGTGCAGTTGGAGCGGCTGCGGCGGTCGCTGCGGCACGCGTACGACAACGTGCCCCACCACCGTCGCGCCTTCGACGAGGCCGGCGCGCACCCGGACGACTGCCGCGACCTCGCCGACCTGGCCCGCTTCCCGTTCACCACGAAGGCGGACCTGCGGGAGAACTACCCGTACGGGATGTTCGCCGTGCCGCGCGAGCGGGTCGCCCGGCTGCACGCCTCCTCCGGCACCACCGGGCGGCCCACCGTCGTCGGGTACACCGCCGAGGACGTCCGGACCTGGGCGCGGTTGATGGCCCGCTCGATCCGGGCGGCCGGCGGCCGGCCGGGCGACCGGGTGCACGTCGCCTACGGGTACGGGCTGTTCACCGGCGGCCTCGGCGCGCACTACGGCGCCGAGGAGCTGGGCTGCACCGTCATCCCGGTCTCCGGCGGGATGACCGAGCGGCAGGTGCTGCTGATCCGTGACCTGGAACCCGACGTCATCATGGTGACCCCCAGCTACCTGCTGGCCATCGTCGACGAGCTGGAACGCCAGGGCGTCGACCCGCGGTCCACCTCGCTGCGGGTGGGCATCCTCGGCGCCGAGCCGTGGACGGAGGACATGCGCCGCGAGATGGAGGCACGCCTGGACCTGCACGCCGTCGACATCTACGGGCTGTCCGAGGTGATGGGCCCGGGCGTCGCGATGGAGTGCGTGGAGACCAAGGACGGCCTGCACCTCTGGGAGGACCACTTCTACCCGGAGATCATCGACCCGGTCACCGGTGCGGTGCTGCCCGACGGGGAGCGCGGCGAGCTGGTCCTCACCTCCCTGACCCGGGAGGCGATGCCGGTCGTCCGCTACCGCACCCGCGACCTCACCCGGCTGCTGCCCGGCACGGCCCGGCCGATGCGGCGGATCGAGAAGATCACCGGCCGGACGGACGACATGATGATCGTGCGCGGGGTGAACGTCTTCCCGACCCAGATCGAGGAGCTGATCCTGCGTACGCCGCAGTTGTCCCCGCACTTCCAGTGCGTCCTGGACCGGCAGGGGCGGATGGACACCCTCACCGTACGGGTGGAGCGGCGGGCCGGCGCGGACCCGGACGCCGCCGAGCGGGCCGGCGCGGCGCTGGCCGGCCTGGTCAAGGACACGGTGGGGGTGAGCGTGGCCGTCGAGGTGCTCGCCCCGGACGGGGTGGAGCGGTCGATGGGCAAGATGCGCCGGATCGTCGACCAGCGGCGGGGCGGGTGACGTGGGGGAGCACAACGCCGCGTACGACATGTTCGCCGCCGACGTCGCCTCGCGCGCGCTCGGCATCGAGCTGGTCGAGGCCGGTAACGGGGCGGCGGTGGCCCGGATGCGGGTGACCACCGCGATGGTCAACGGGCACGCCATCGCCCACGGCGGCTACGTGTTCCTGCTCGCCGACACCGCGTTCGCCCTGGCCTGCAACAGCCACGGCCCGGTGACGGTGGCCGCCGGCGGTGACATCACCTTCGTCCGGCCGGCCCGCGAGGGCGACCTGCTGGTCGCGCACGCCACGGAACGCACCCGGTACGGCCGCAGCGGCATCTACGACGTGACCGTCACCCGGGACGGCGACGGCGAGGTGGTCGCCGAGTTCCGCGGCCGCAGCCGCACCCTGAACGGGGCGTGACCGGCGGCCCCGTGCCCTGATCGATGGCCCGCACCCTGACCGGAGCGTGACCGGCGGCCGCCCTGACCGGCGCCCGGCACCCTGGCCGCGCGCCGGTGATCGGATACGTGCCAGCGGCACGACACGCCGTACCGGGAGCTGCTCAGCCGTATCCGATCATGGTGGCTACGCGGGGGATCCGGTCCTCGCTGCGGACGGGGGCACCGTCGCGGCCGGTCAGGCCGCCCGCGGGACGGCGCGGCGTCGCGGGTCGGGTAAGTCGGGTCGGAGCGCCGCGAGGCCGTGCCGCTGCACAGTGGCGGGGCGGTCGAGGGCGTCGCCCGGACTCCGGTGCGACCCGCGCTGGCCAGCCGACCGCAACGGCGTACCGGTCTCGCCGGCCCGGACGGTGTCGCGGCCGGATCGCGCCGGCACCCGAGCGTCCACCCTGCGCCAGGCCGGCGCGGTCGTGCCGGCCGCCGACCGTCCGGCCCGGTCCGCGGCTCGGGCCGCGGCACCGGCAAGGGACACCACCACCGTGG
>JAEYGD010000364.1 GCA_023402505.1 Actinomycetes bacterium | reverse complement strand
GCGTATGCGAGGTTGCGGGAGAGGGGCAAATCGTTCCCTCCACCTTCAAGGTATAGCGGACCGGGGGGCTTGCGGCAAGACCGGGTCGATGCCACAGAATCACCGGCCGGAGCCGTGAGGAGAGCGGGTCAGCGCCGGTTGTCGGCGTCGGACGCTCCACGCGGCTGGTCAAGCGACTGTCGATCGGAGTCGATGGATTACATGCCGTCCCACGTGTTCGACCTTCCCGCCCACCTCTCGGCCAAGGCCGACCCGGCGCTGGTCGCGGGCGACGAGCGGCACTTCGCGGCCATCGCGCAGCGGCTGGAGGAACTGTCGACCGACCTGTCCGAGCGCCTCGACGCCGCGCGCCGGGCCCCCGGCGGCATCGGCCAGCAGGCGCTGGACCGGGACCAGGAGGTTCGCCGGCTGACCAGCCGCCTGCGTACGCTGCGTCGCTTCGGGCTCGACCTGTGCATCGGCCGGATGGTCGGCGCGGACGGCTCCGAGCCGGTCTACGTCGGACGGCGCGGCCTCACCGACAGCACGGGCCGCCGGCTGCTGGTCGACTGGCGATCCCCCGCCGCCGAGCCGTTCTTCGGCGCCACCCACGCCAACCCGATGGGCCTGGCCAGCCGCCGCCGGTACCGCTGGTTCCGGGGCCGGATCAGCGACTACTGGGACGAGGTGTTCGCCGCGGACGGGCTCGACGGCCACGCCGCCCTCGACGACCAGTCCGCCTTCATCGCCAGCCTCGGCGGCAGCCGGTCGGCGCGGATGCGGGACGTGCTCGGCACCATCCAGGCCGACCAGGACGCCGTCATCCGAGCGGGATCCCGCGGCGCCCTCGTCGTCGACGGCGGCCCGGGGACGGGAAAGACCGTCGTCGCGCTGCACCGCACCGCCTACCTCCGCTACGCCGACCCGCGGCTCGGTCACCGCCGGGGCGGGGTGCTGTTCGTCGGTCCACACCAGCCCTACCTCGCGTACGTGGCCGACGTCCTGCCCAGCCTCGGCGAGGAGGACGTGCAGACCTGCACCCTGCGCGACCTCGTACCCGAGGGCGCCACCGCGACCGTCGAGACCGACCCGGCGGTGGCCCGCCTGAAGTCGTCGGCGGACCTGGTGCGGGCGATCGAGGCGGCCGTCCGGTTCTACGAGGAGCCGCCGGCGAAGGGGATGACCGTCGCCTGCGGCGAGACCGACCTCTGGCTGAGCGCCGACGACTGGGCCGAGGCGTTCGACGCGCCGGGCCCCGGTACGCCGCACAACGAGGCGCGGGACGAGATCTGGGCGGCGCTGCTCACCATCCTGGTGGACAGGTACGACGGCGACGAGCCGGCGGACCGGGTGCGCGGGTCCCTGCTGCGCAACCGGGAACTGCGCAACGCCTTCCACCGCGCGTGGCCGCTGCTCGACGCGGCCGACCTCGTCGGTGACCTGTGGACCGTGCCGGCGTACCTGCGTACCTGCGCCCCCTGGCTCGCCCCGGACGAGGTCCGGACGCTGCAGCGCCGCGACCCCCGCGCCTGGACGGTGTCCGACCTGCCGCTGTTGGACGCGGCCCGGCAGCGGCTCGGCGACCCGGAGGCGTCCCGGCGCCGGCAGCGGCACGACGCCGTCGTCGCCGCCGAACGCGAGCGCGTCACCCGGGTCGTCGACGACCTGATCGAGGCCGCCGACGACGAGTACGGCGTGGGTCTGGTGACGATGCTGCGGGGCGAGGACTTCCAGGACGCCCTGGTCGACGACGCCGGCCTGGCCGAACCCGACCCGGACCGGCTCGCCGGCCCGTTCGCGCACGTCGTCGTCGACGAGGCCCAGGAGCTGACCGACGCGGAGTGGCAGATGCTGCTGCTGCGCTGCCCGTCCCGCAGCTTCACCATCGTCGGGGACCGGGCCCAGGCCCGGCACGGGTTCACCGAGTCGTGGCGGGAGCGGCTGGAGCGGATCGGGCTCGACCGGATCGAGCTGGCCTCGCTGACCATCAACTACCGCACCCCGATGGAGATCATGGCGGAGGCCGAACCCGTCATCCGGGCCGTGCTTCCGGACGCCAACGTGCCGACCTCCATCCGCCGCAGCGGTCTCCCCGTCGTACACGGATCCGCCGCCGACCTGGGCGCGGTCCTCGACACCTGGGCCGGCGCACACGCGGAAGGCGTCGCCTGTGTCATCGGTGATCCCACCTTCCGGCCGACGTCCCGCGTCCGGTCGCTGACCCCGGAACTGGCCAAGGGGCTGGAGTTCGACCTGGTCGTCCTGGTGGACCCGGCGGCGTTCGGCGGCGGTGTCGAGGGGGCGGTCGACCGTTACGTCGCGATGACCCGGGCGACCCGGCAACTCGTCGTCCTCACCGGTCCGGGGTGATCCCGGATCCCGTCGTCGGGTGGGGCACCGGTCGGCACGACGGCTATGGTGTCGTCGTGTCCGGTGACCGGTCCGACGAGACGACCACTTCCCCCGCCGCCGTGCCGGGCGTCCGCCGTGCTGGTCGCGCCCCCTCCTCCGGCCGGGGCCCGGCGCCGCGCTCCGGCGGCCCGTACGCGGAGGCCGACCCGAGGTGAGGCGCTCGGCGCAGGACCTGATCGACCTGGTCATCGAGCCCGGCACCTGGGTGTCGTGGGACGAGCCGGTCGTCGATCCCCCGTGCGACCCCGACTACGCGGCGGCTCTGGCCGCCGCGCGCCGGTCGGCGGGCGTCGACGAGGCCGTCCTGACCGGGGCGGGCCGGCTCGGCGGGCGGCGGGTCGCCGTCATCGCCGGCGAGTTCGCCTTCCTCGGCGGCTCGATCGGCGTCGCCGCGGCCGAACGGCTCACCCGGGCCGTCGAGCGGGCGACCAGCGAGCGGATCCCGTTGGTGGCGGCGCCCGCGAGCGGCGGCACCCGGATGCAGGAGGGCACGGTCGCGTTCCTGCAGATGGTGAAGATCAGCCAGGCGATCACCGCGCACAAGGCGGCGGGCCTGCCGTACCTGGTGTACCTGCGGCACCCGACCACCGGGGGCGTGTACGCGTCCTGGGGCTCCCTCGGGCACCTGACGGTCGCCGAGCCGGGCGCGCTGATCGGTTTCCTCGGGCCCAAGGTGCACGAGGCGCTGACCGGTTCGCCGTTCCCGCCGGGCGTGCAGGTCGCCGAGAACCTCCACCGGCACGGCCTGATCGACGCGGTCGTGGCGCCGGAGCAGGTGGCGCCGCTGGCCGCCCGGGCGCTGGCCACCCTCTGCGCACCGCGCCGCCTCCCCCGTACGCCCGGTCCGCCGGAGGAACCGCCCGGCGACCCCGACGCCTGGGAGGCGGTGCGGCGGTCCCGCCGGGCGGAGCGTCCCGGCATCCGCCGGCTGCTGCGGCACGCCGCCCGCGACGTCGTCCCGCTGCACGGCACGCAGAGCGGCGAGACCGGGGCCGGGGTGATCGTGGCGCTGGTCCGCTTCGGGGAGGCTCCGGCCGTGGTCGTCGGGCACGACCGGCGCGACACCCCGCCCGACCCGGCCGGCCTGCGGGCGGTCCGGCGTGGGTTCAAGCTCGCCGCGGAACTGGACCTGCCCGTCGTCACCGTCGTCGACACACCGGGCGCCGCGCTCTCCGCTCGGGCGGAGGAGGGTGGCCTGGCCGGGGAGATCGCCCACTGCCTCGCCGAACTCGTCAACCTCCCGGTGCCGACCCTGTGCGTGCTGCTGGGGCAGGGCAGCGGGGGCGCGGCCCTCGCCCTGCTGCCGGCCGACCGCGTGGTCGCCGCGGCGCACAGCTGGCTCTCGCCGTTGCCTCCGGAGGGCGCGGCGGCGATCCTCCACCGCTCGGTCGAGCGGGCACCCGAGGTCGCGGCCGCCCAGGGCATCCGCGCGCAGGACCTGCGGGCGAGGGGCATCGTGGACCGGATCGTGCCGGAGCCGACCGACGCCGCCGACGAGCCGGCGGCCTTCCTCGACCGGCTGGGGGCGGTGCTGGCACACGAGTTGGTCACCCTGCTCGACGCCGATCCGGCGGCGCGCCTGCGGGCCCGGCGAAGCCGGTTCCGCCGGCTCTGAGCCGCGCGGGCGCAGCCGAGACCACCGGGAAGCAGCGCTTCGCCCGGTTTGAGACGTCGCGTCCAGTAGGCTGCGGCTGGTAGCGACACAGCCGAGCCGGGTGAGCCTAGACGTGGTCGAACGGACGATGGACCTCCTGGAGTCCCTGCTCGGCATCCGCGCGGACCAGCTCACCGCGGTTCAGATGGCGCTGCGGGCGGTCCTGACCTTCGCGGTGGCCGTGGCGATCGTCCGGCTCGGGCACAAGCGGCTGTTCGGCAAGTCCACCGCGTTCGACCTCGTCGTCGCGATCATGGTCGGCTCGGTGCTGAGCCGCGCGATCACCAACACCTCCGGGCTGCTCGCGATCTGGCTCGCCGGCTTCGTGCTCGTCATGCTGCACCGGCTGATGGCGACCGTCGCCTATCACGTCGACTGGTTCGGCCCGGTCGTGAAGGGTCACCCGGTCCGGCTCGTCGAGGACGGACAGGCCGACCGCAAGGCGATGCGCGACACCCACGTCTCCTGGCTGGATCTCGACGAGGCCCTGCGCGGGACGGGCAGCGAGGCCGACCTGTCCCGGGTGCGGCTGGCCTACCTCGAACGCGACGGCAGCATCAGCGTCATCCCGCGCAAGGGCGGGCCCCGCGTCCTCGACGTCACCGTCGAGGACGACGTCCAGGTCGTCCGCATAGCACTGGACTGACGGCGCCTAGCCGGCACGCGCGGCCGGGGTCCGCGCGCGCCTGCGCAGCACCGCCGCGACCGGGAAGAGCAGCGCGAAACCCGCCAGCGACGTCACGATCACCATCACCACCGTGTCGTTGTCCGCGAAGCCCTGCGTGGCCATCACCGTCGCCGCCGCGATGTTCCGCTGGGAGGTCCCCAGCCCGAGCACCGCGCGCGCGTTGCGGTCCCGGCCGCCGAGCAGGTAGCCGATCACGAAGGCACCCGCGATCACCAGCAGGGCCGGCACGATCGCACCGTCGGTGAACAGCTCGACGATCGTCGAGAAGTTAGCCAGCGTGGTGGCCACGACGATCACCACCAGCGCGAGGGTCGAGGTGCGGCGCGTGGCCGGAGCCCACCGCCGGGCCCGGCCCGCCCACCGGGAGTTGACCAGCAGGCCGACGGCGAGGGGAAGGAGCATGGTCAGGAACAGGGGCACCGCGAGGGACACGGCGGAGACCTCCGCCTCCGGCAGCACCCGGGGTACGGCGACCGGCGCGTACACGACGGTGACCGGCAGGAGCAGCACCAGCAGCGTGGCGCTGAGCGCGACGTCCGCCCCGGCCACCTCGGTCAGCTTGATCAGGAAGGGCGCACCGGCCGACATCGCCACCAGGATCAGCCCGGCCTCGAGCGGGCGGTCGAGCGGCCAGAGCCGGACGACGCCGAGCGCGAGCAGGGGAACCAGCACGAAGTTGGCCAGCACGGCCCGCGCCAGGGCCCGAAGGTCACGCAGCGGGCCGAGAACCTGCCGGGCGGAGTGGGCGAGGCCGACCGAGAGCATCGACGTCACGGCGAACACCAGGACCGCCAGGTCCGCCACGGTGGCGAGCAGATCCCGCATCGTCGCGGTCCGGGCCCTAGTCGGGCTCGCTGGTGGCGGGCTGCGAGGGCCGCGGCACGCCCGGATGGCTCGTCGGGTACGGCAGCAGTTCGTCCTCGATCCGTTCCCAGGTCGCGCGCAGGTCGTCGAGCAGCCGGGGCTCCCGGCCGGCGATGTCGGCCTGCTCCCGGCCGTCCGCCGCCACGTCGTACAGGAGGTGGTAGGGACCGTAGCGGCGCGGCCAGTTGCCGAGCACCGACCGGTCCCGGCGGTCGTACAGGTACTTGAACCGGCCACGGCGCAGCGCCCCCTGGTTGGAGGTACGCCAGAACAGGTCGTGCTCCGGGAAGTCGGCCCCCTCGACCAGCCACGGGAGCAGGCTCACCCCGTCCAGCGGGTAACGCCCGTCGGGGGCCGTCCCAGCTGCCTCGATCAGGGTCGCGGTCAGGTCCAGGGTGTCGATCGGGTCGTCGCTGACCTGGTCGCCGGCGACGGCGGCGGGCCAGCGCAGGACCAGCGGAACGCGGATGCCGCCCTCGGCAAGGTCGCCCTTCTCCCCCACCAGCGGCCAGTTCTTCGACCACCGCTCACCGCCGTTGTCGGAGGTGAAGACGACGATCGTGTTGTCGGCCCGGCCCGCGTCGGACAGCGCGGTCAGCACCCTCCCGACGCCCTCGTCCATCGCCTCCACGAGTTCGGCGTACTTCGCCAGGGAACCCCCGTCGGGATGGATCAGCGGGGTGGGTGTGCGCTGCCCGTCGAACCTGCGCCGGATCTCCACGCCGACCGCACGGTCGTCGGGGCCCTCCCAGGGCCAGTGCGGCGCGGTGTAGTTGAGCTGCACGTAGAACGGTCCGGTCCGGTCCGCTGCCGCCACGTATTCGGCCGCCCGTTCCGAGATCAGCGACGTGTAGTAGCCGGTCTCCTCGACCGAGGTCTCCCCCTCGTACAGGTCGGCCTCGCCGACCGTGTTCACGTGCTCGAAGTAGTCGATCGCCCCGTCGAAGTTGCCGAAGAAGGTCTGGAAACCGATCCGCAGCGGGCTGTACCAGGGCAACCACCCGCAGTGCCACTTGCCGAACATCGCCGTCTCGTAGCCGGCGGTCAGCAGCAACGACGACAGGGTCGGATGGTCGGCGGGGATCCCGTTGCCCTCCGCGTGCGTCGTCAGCGGCTCCTCCAGGCCCGCCGGCAGGCGGGTGGGGTAGCGACCGGTGTACAGCCCGATCCGCGTCGACGAGCACCACGGCGAGCACGCGTAGCCGTGGCGGAACAGCAGGCCCTCCCCGGCCAGCCGGTCGAGGTTGGGCGTACGGATCGCCGACGATCCGTAGCAGCCGAGATCCGCCCAGCCCAGATCGTCGGCCAGGATGAACAGGACGTTGGGCGGCTCGGCCGGCCGGCCCGGACCTGACACCGGCGCCCGCCCAGCATCGTCTGTGGTGCCCATGGCCGGGAGTACCTTCCCGGCGGGTTTTCTAACCTCCCGGTGTCGGGTGTTCCTCACCGAGGCGTCGTGACCTCCCCGGCGGCGGCCTCGCGGACCAGTCGCCGCGCCTCACCGGAGGACACATGGTGGCGCGGAGCATGTCGTTGGCCATGGTGCGCAACTGCGCCACGACGATGGTCCCGGAGAATCCGATGTCCTGCCGGCATGCCTCGCCGGCGTCCCGCACCGCCTGCAACACCTTCGAGCGTGCCCGGACCGGTTCCCGAGCGGCGAGGAGGTCACAGTGCAGTATCCGCACGGCCTCGCCGATCCGTTCGACGGCGGCGGGCAGGCCGGCCGGCACCGGTTCCCGGTCGCGCAGGGCGGTGCCGGCGCGCCGCACGAGGGCGCGGCTGTTGCGGAAGGCCCGGTCCAGGTGTTCGAGCGCCCGACCGTACGCGGCCAGCGTCCGGCGCCGATGCCACCGCACGGGCGAAAGACGAACCACCTCCTGGGCCGCGGTCACCGCCTCGTTGATCCGCCCCACCCGTGGCTTCGCGGCGCGCAGCCGAGACAGGATCTCCTCGGTTGCGCGGGCATCGGCGCAGGCCAGCGCCTCCGCGGTGGCGGTCATCTCCAGGGCGAACCCGTTCAGCGCCGGGTCCGCGACCCGGCGCACGGTCCGCATCGGGTTCAGCGGGGCGATCACCAGCACCACCAGCAGTCCGATCGCCCCGCCGACCAGCGCGTTGGTCGTCCGCGGCCACTCCAGGTCGGGGGTGGTCGGTGCGACGGTGGCGATCAGCACGGCGGTACCGCAGGCCTGGGTCATCAGCGCACCGGTGCCGCGTGCCGCCGCGGCCAGCGCCGCGGCCAGGAAGACGACGGCGCCCGTCTGCCACGGGCCGGTCCCCAGGGTCTCGATCAGCAGGTCGCCCACGAAGACACCGAGCAGCACCCCGATGATCAGCTCGACGGTGCGCCGGGCCCGGTTGCCCAGGGCGGCGGCGATCACGCCGACCGCCGCGGCCGGCGCGAAGGTCGGATCCTGGTTGCCCAGCACCGCCCGGGCGACCAACCAGGCCAGGGTCGCGGCCAGCCCGGCCTGCACCGCGACGATGAGGTACGCCTCCAGCCGGCGGCGACTCGCGCGGCCGGCACGCCGCACGCGGCTGGGCAGCATCGACGGGACGGCTCCGCCCGGCGCGAATCGCATGGCGGCATATACCCGACGGTGGCGTCACCAACCTCGCCACCGTCGCCGGCACCGGCACCGGCACCGGCACCGGCACGTTCCTCCGCACCGGTTGCGCCGAGCGGACCTGCCCGCGACCGAGCCCGCCTGCCGCCGCAGCCGGGTCAGGTGGGACGCAGGTGGGTACGCCGGCTCGCGCGCCCCGCTTCGTACGCGGCCCGGGCGGCCCGCCCCTCCGCGGTGGTGGCGACCTCGGCGACCGGGACGTCCCACCACGCTCCCGCGTCGGGACCGCCCTGGAACCGGTCGGTCCGGACGTGCACCACCGTGGTCCGGGTCGCCGCCGTCGCCGTCGCGAGAGCCGCGCGGAGCTGCTCCATGGTGGACACCCGGATCAGGTCCGCGCCGAGGCTGGCCGCGTTGGCGCCGAGGTCGACCGGCAGCGACGCCCCGGCCCGGTCGACGTAGGCGGTGCCGAGCCGGTGCGCGCCGACACTCTCCGACAGTCGGCCGATCGAGGCGAAGCCGGAGTTGTCGACCAGCACCACGACCAGCTTGACGCCCTCGGCGACCGCGGTGGCCAGCTCGCTCGGCAGCATCAGGTACGACCCGTCACCGACCAGCACGAACACCTCGCGCTCCGGCGCGGCCAGCTTCACCCCGATCCCGCCGGCGATCTCGTAGCCCATGCAGGAGTAGCCGTACTCGACGTGGTAGCTCTTCGGGTCGCGGCCGCGCCACAGCCGGTGCAGGTCGCCGGGCATCGACCCGGCCGCGCAGACCACCACGCCGCGGTCACCGGCCGCCTCGTTGACCGCGCCGATCACCGCGGTCTGGCTGGGTGTCGCGTCCGGTGCGGCGTGCCGGGCGCGGTCCGCCACGGCCGTCCATCCTTCCCGCAGCCGCGCCACCGACGCCCGGTACTCCTCCGGGGTCTCCCAGCCGGCGCAGGCCGCGTCCAGGGCGGCGAGGCACTCCCGGGCGTCGCCGACCACCTGCGCGCCGGACAGCTTCGCCGCGTCGAAGCCGGCGATGTTGACGTTGACGAAGCGCGCGTCCTGGCCGAACAGGCTGCCGGAGGCGGTGGTGAAGTCGCTGTAGCGGGTGCCCACGCCGATCACCACGTCCGCGCCCGCCGCGATCTCGTTGGCGGCGGTGGTCCCGGTGACGCCGACCGCACCGAGGGCGAGCGGGTGGTCGTACGGCAACGCGCCGGTGCCGGCCTGCGTCTCGGCGACCGGCACTCCGTGGTCCTCGGCGAACCAGCGCAGCGCCTCGGTGGCGCCGCTGTAGATCACCCCGCCGCCGGCCACCACCAGGGGCCGGCGGGCGGTCCGGACG
>JAEYGD010000269.1 GCA_023402505.1 Actinomycetes bacterium | reverse complement strand
GCCTACCGGAGGGACCAGTCGTGTCGTACCCCGATCGGGCCCGCCGTCCCGTGCCGGTGACGGCGGCCGTCGTGCTGCTGGCGTTGATGGCGGCTGTCGCCGTCGGCTACGCGGTCGTCAGCCTGCTCGTCCTGCCGGGCACCGTCGACGCGTTCCGGTCGGCGGCGGCGGACACGTCGGCCTCGTCCGACGAGGTCGGCGCCGTGGCCGTCCTGGCCGGTGCCTGGACGGTGGTCGGCGCGGCGGTGAGCCTGCTCGCCGGGGTGCTGCTCGCCGCGCTCGCCGTCGGGCTGCGCGCCGGCCGTCCCGGCGCGCGGGTGGCGACCTGGGTGGTCGCCGGGCTGGGGGTGCTCGCCGGCTGCTGCGGGCTCGTGGCGCTGGGCGGGATGCGGGCCGTCCCGGTACGGCTCGGCGAGGAGGACCGGGTCACCGCCGAGCTGTTGGCCCGGCTCGACGAGGCGTGGCCGGGCTGGTGGATCCCGCTCGGCGCGGGGCTTTCGGTCGGGCAGGTGCTCGGCTACCTTGTGGTGGCCGTGCTGCTGGTGCTGCCACCGGCGGCGGCGTGGTTCCGCCGGCCCTCGCCGGCCCCGCACACCCCGATGTATCCGCCCCCGTACCCGCCGAGGTGAGGACCGCGTGACGCTCGACCAGCCGACCACCGAGCGACGGGCCCTGGTCACCGGCGCGACGGCGGGCATCGGCGCCGCGTTCGCCCGCCGGCTCGCCGCCGACGGCTGGCAGCTCGTGCTGGTCGCCCGGGACGCCGCCCGGCTGGCGGAGTTCGCCGCGGAGCTGACCGGTCGGCACGGCCGCGACGTCGAGACGATCTCCGCCGACCTGTCCACCGACGACGGTTGTGCCACGGTGGAGCGGCGGCTCACCGAGGGGCCCGCGGTCGAGCTGTTGGTGAACAACGCGGGGATCAGCCTGAACACGCCGTTCCTGCGGTCGTCGGCCGAGGCGGAGGCGCGTCTGCTCCGGCTCAACGTGCACGCCGTGATGCGGTTGACGCTGGCGGGGGTGCGGCCGATGACCGAGCGGGGCAGCGGTGCAGTGATTAATGTCTCCTCGGTGGCCGGTTTCGGGGCGGTCATGCCCGGTTCGACGTACTCGGCCAGCAAGGCGTGGGTCACCAACTTCAGCGAGTCGGTCGGGCTCTCGGCCCGCCGGTTCGGCGTCCGGGTGATGGCGCTGTGCCCCGGCTACACCCGGACGGAGTTCCACGACCGCGCCGGCATCGACATGTCGAAGACTCCGGAGTGGATGTGGCTGCGCGCCGACGACGTCGTCGAGGAAGCGCTGCGTGACCTGCGGAAAGGCAAGCTGGTCAGCGTGCCGACGTGGAAGTACAAGCTGGCCGTGGCGGGGTTGCGGCACGCGCCGCGCCGGCTGCTGGAGGTCGTCTCGCGGGACACCCGGGGCCGGATCGGCCGCGAGGAACGCTGAGCGGCCGACCACCCCGGCCGGCCCGGCCGCTCCCACGGGCGGTCGCTCAGCGTGGCCGTCCATCGCCGACCGTCTCATCGCCCGCGGGGTTGACGCGGGTGGACCCGGCACACGGTTCACAGCATCGAGCAGTACCCTCTACCCCCATGGGGGACCACGACGACCTGCGTAAATTCATTACCGACCTGGCTGTGGTCCATGGACGGGTGGTGTTGTCCTCAGGGCGCGAAGCGGACTGGTACGTGGATCTGCGACGCGTCACGCTGCATCACGAGGCGGCACCGTTGGTGGGCCGGGTGATGCGCACGCTGACCGCCGACTGGGCGTACGACGCCGTGGGCGGGCTGACGCTCGGCGCCGACCCGATCGCGTTGTCGATGCTGCACGCCGCCGCCGGCACCGACCGGCCGCTGGACGCGTTCGTCGTCCGCAAGGCGGGCAAGGCGCACGGCCTGCAGCGCAGGATCGAAGGTCCGGACGTACGCGGGCGCCGGGTGCTCGCGGTGGAGGACACCTCCACGACCGGGCAGAGCGTGATGACCGCCGTCGAGGCCCTTCGCGAGGTCGGGGCCGACGTGGTGGGAGTGGCGGTTATTGTTGATCGAGGTGCCGGCGACGCGGTGCGAGCCGCCGGACTGCCTTATCGGGCGGCCTATACGTTGGCTGACCTCGGCCTTGTGGCGTAAAAGTCTGCCGATTCGGATCTGCTGATATGCAGGCGGATCGATGCTGCTGGTGGAAGGATGGAATACGTGGGAACTGCGTTGGCTGAAATGACCATGCCTCAGATCTCGCCGCTTGCTGGCGAGCCGATCGAACGTGCCGACGCCGAGCGGCTGGCGGGGGTCCTCAAGGCCCTCGCCGACCCCGCCCGGCTGCGGCTGCTCAGCCTGATCCAGTCGGCTCCGGAGGGAGAGGCGTGCGTGTGTGACCTCACCGCGCCCCTCGGCCTCTCGCAGCCGACGGTCAGCCACCACCTGCGCATCCTCACCGAGGCCGGCCTGCTGGAGCGGGAGAAGCGCGGGGTCTGGGCGTACTACCGGCTGGTGCCGAGCGCGATCGCGACCATCGCCGATCTGCTGACGCCGCCGCGCAAGCGCGCCACCAAGAAGGCGCGCTGACCCGTACCGTCCGTCCGGTGCCCTCCCTGACCGGGACGGCGCCGGACGTACGGTTGGGCGTGCCCGGCCGCCGATCCGCTCAGTGTTTGCCGTAGTGCTCGCGGGTCTCCCGGATCGCCTCCTCGCTGGCGGCGAGCTGCTCCAGGGTGGCGCCCCGCTTCGCCGCGATGCGCGCCCGCAGCAGCTCGAACACGATCGGTAGGACCGAGAGCCCCACGATCGCGATCAGGATGAACTCGATGTTCGCCTTGACGAACGGGATCTGGCCGAGGAAGTAGCCGAGCACCGTCACGCCGGTGCCCCAGAGGATGCCGCCGAGCACGTTGTAGACGACGAACGTGCGGTAGTTCATCCGGCTGACGCCGGCCACGATCGGCGTGAACGTCCGGACGATGGGCACGAAGCGGGCCAGCACGATCGAGCGCGCACCGTACTTCTCGAAGAAGTCGTGCGCCTTCAGCACGTTCTCCTGGTTGAACAGACGCGAGTTCGGTCGCCGGAACAACGCGGGCCCGACCTTGCGGCCGAACGCGTACCCGACCTGGTCACCGGCGATCGCCGACAGCGTGATGAGCAGGCAGACCAGCCACAGCGGCCAGGTGATGTAGCGCCCGTCGGCGGTGAGCAGGCCGGCGGTGAACAACAGCGAGTCACCGGGCAGGAAGAACCCGATCAGCAGCCCCGACTCGGCGAAGACGATCACCAGGATGCCGAGCAGGCCGAACGTCGAGATGAGCACCTCGGGATCGAGCCAGTCCGGGCCCAGGGCCAGCGTGGTGGTGGGCGTCGACACGAGGTGACCTCCGTGGTCTGCCGGCGGCGGGTGTCGCCAGCGGCGACGGGAACGTCCGTAGTCTAGGTGCCCGTCCGACCCGCCTGGTGCGCGACGTCACACCCACTCCGGCCACCGTTCAGCGTGGCCCGACGACCAGCGTCTGCAACGCCTCGCCCACCGTGCCGTCGACGTCGGCGAGCCGGCTGGTCGCCAGCCCCGACCCGTGCGGGCCGATCGTGGTCGCCGAGTCGAGCAGCAGCCACTCGCCACGCGGCGGACGGTGCAGGACGACCGTGAGGTCCACGTTCACGAACAGCCAACGGGCCAGGTCCAGCTGGGCGCTGACCCCGCTGCCGGAGTCGGCCACGAGCAGCGCCAACTCGACCGGACGGACCGGCTCGCCGGGCACCAGCGGGATGCGCGGGCGGGCCCACACCCGGGCCGGTCCCGGCTCGGCGAACCCTCCGTCGACCGTCCGCCACTGCATGCTGGACAGGTAACCGTCGGTGTGGGCGGTGGACCACATGTCCGGCTCGCTGCCGGAGCCCGGGCCCGGCACGTCCGTGGCACCGTCCGTCGTGGCCGGTGTCGGCTCGGCGGGCGCCAGGATCCGCCAACCCCGGGCGTTCAGCACCTCCTGCCCGCCGGCCTCGACGACGCCCTCCACCAGCGTGATCCGGCGGCCGGGGCGGAGCGTGCGCGCGCGTACCGTCAGCTCGCCCACCGGCACCGGCCGCAGGATGTCCACCGTGACCCGGCTCAACATTTGGCCGTCGACCGGCTCGTGTGTCGCGAGCGCGCGGGCGAGCAGCGCCGACGGCGGGCCGGCGTGCTGGGCGGCCGGATCCCAGGGGCCGGCGGTGGCCGGTGTGGCGACGAACCGGCCCGCGCCGGTGGGCTCGTAGAACGCCTCGTACGTCATGGCGCGCGACCCTACCCGCCGGACCGGTCCGGGCCCGTCGCCGGTCGGGGCGCGGCGGGGTGCGACGGCGGGCGGTGCAGACGGCGGTGGCCCCCCCCCCCCCCGGGGGGGGGGGGCCCCCGGGGGGGGGGGGGCCGGGCCG
>JAEYGD010000243.1 GCA_023402505.1 Actinomycetes bacterium | reverse complement strand
GTCCTGCTGGCCACGGTGGGCGTGGTGGCCGTCGGGTTCGGTCAGCCGGGCCTGCACGGCGAGCGGCTGTTCGTGGTGCTGCGGGAGCAGGCCGACCTCAGCGGCGTCCCCGCCACGACCGGCCGCGCGGGCCGGGACGCCCGGACCGCCGAGGTCTACCGCCGGCTGGTGGAGACGGCCGAGCGTACGCAGGCCGGCCTGCGCCGCGACCTGCGCCGGTTCGGGCTCGACCACACGCCGTACTACCTGGTCAACGCGGTCGAGGTGGACGGCGGGCCGCTGGTGCGGGCCTGGCTCGCCGGCCGTCCCGAGGTGGACCGGGTGCTGGTCAGCCAGCGGGTCCGGCCGTTGCCGGCGCCGGCCGCCCCCACCCGCGGGGACGCGGCACCGCCGGCCGGTCCGGAGTGGAACATCCGGCTGATCGGCGCCGACCGGGTCTGGTCGGAGCTGGGCGTGACCGGTGCGGGCGTGACCATCGGCAGCTCCGACTCGGGCGTGGACGGCGCGCACCCGGCGCTGGCCGGGGGTTTCCGGGGCGGCGACGACTCGTGGTACGACCCGTGGGACGCCACGACGGCACCCACCGACGAAGGCGGGCACGGCACCCACACGCTGGGCAGCGCCGTCGGCGACGGTGGTGTCGGGGTGGCCCCGGGCGCCTCGTGGACCGGCTGCGTCAACCTGGACCGCAACCTCGGCAACCCGGCCTACTACCTGGACTGCCTCCAGTTCATGCTGGCGCCCTTCCCGCCCGGCGGAAACCCGTTCACCGACGGCCGCCCGCAACGCGCGCCGGACATCCTCACCAACTCGTGGGGCTGCCCGGCGCTGGAAGGGTGCGACCCGAGGGCGCTTCAGCCGGCCACTGACGCGCTGGACGCCGCCGGCATCCTGGTGGTGGCCGCCGCTGGCAACACCGGGCCGTACTGCGGCTCGATCGACGACCCGCCGGCACCGTACCCGGACGTGCTGACCGTCGGCGCGGTCGACCGCGAGCGCCGGGTCACCGACTTCTCCTCGCGCGGGCCGGCTCCCGGCGGTGCGGCGAAACCGGACCTGGTGGCGCCCGGCGCCGACGTGCTCAGTGCGCTTCCCGGCGGCGGGTACGGCCGGCTCAGCGGCACGTCCATGGCGACGCCGCAGGTGGCGGGCGTGGCGGCGCTGATGTGGTCGGCCAACCCGGCGCTGGTCGGTGACCTGCCGGGGACGCGACGGATCCTGGCGGAGACCGCCGGCCCGGTCCCGGTCGGAGCCGACGTCTGCGGCAACCAGCGCAACGTCGCCGGCGCCGGCCTCGTCGACGCGTACGCGGCCGTCCGCGCCGCCAGAGGGTGAGATCGCCGCCGCTTAACAGAAGTGCCCCGGTGATCTAGGGTCGGCGTCCATGGACGTGGAGATCGTCGAGCTGGCAGCGGACCGGTTGCCCGCCGTGGTGGAGCTGTGCGGCCGGGCCCTGGACCTGGCGGAGGACGCGGTCGAGGCTCCGGCCATCGTGGACGTGCTCTGCTCCCGGGCCGCCGCCGACCGGCCGGTGGTGGCGCTGGGCGCGTACCGGGACGGTCTCCTCACCGGCGTGCTCATCGGTTCGGTGTCCGGGCGCGACAGCGCGCACGGGCACGTGGACCTGGTCGCGGTGGACCCGGCGCACCGGCGGCGGGGCGTCGGCCGGGCGCTGCTGTCGTACGCCGAGGAGAAGCTCGCCGCGCTCGGGGCGACCGAGGTGCTGCTGGCGGGCAACCCGCCGTACTACGCCTGGCCGGGCATCGACGTGCGGTACACGCCGGCGATCTGCGCGGCGCAGGCGCTCGGCTACACGCAGGACCGCACGGCCTGGAACATGACCGCCGACCTGTCGTACGACGGGAGCCCGGCCCTGCGCACGACCGAGCCGGCGGAGCGGCGGCTGGCCGGCCGGGGTGTGACGGTGCGCCGCGCGGAGCCGGCGGACCTGCCGGCGCTGGCGTCCTTCGCGCGGTCGGTGTTCGGCGGCACCTGGGACGCTGAGCTGGCCGGCTCGATCGGTCGGGACCGGGCCGGCTGCCACCTCGCCGAGCGCGACGGTGCGGTGCTCGGGTTCGCCGCCTGGGGCTCGTCGCGGCCGAGCTGGTTCGGCCCGATGGGCACCGCGCCGGCGGCCGAGGGGACGGGGATCGGCGGTGTGCTGCTCCGCCGTTGCCTGGCCGACCAGCGGGCCTCGGGGGTCACCGCGGCGCAGATCGGCTGGGTGGGCCCGGTCCGGTTCTACTCGGGCAGCGCGGGTGCCCGCATCGAGCGGGTCTTCTTCCTGTACCGGAGGACGCTCGGCGCTCGATAACGGGCGAAAAGGATAGATCACCTGATAGCGTCATTCGCCCGCGTCGCCCATCGACGCCCCCTACCGTTTCGGTAGAGGAGGCGCCATGACCACGGACGACGAACGGCCCGGGCCGCTGCCCTTCGACCGCATCGACTTCGGCGACGCCGAGCAACGGGCGGAGATGGACGGCCCCGACGAGCCACCGGCCGACGAACCGGTGGCGGTGGTGGACGAGCCGGTCCAGGTGCGCCAGCCGTACGACCGGGCGCAGAAGCGGCGCAACCAGCGGCCGTTGCCGACGTAGTACGGACGCGGGAGGGGCGGGCCGCTGACGCGGCCCGCCCCTCCCGGTGTCGTGGAGCAGGACTCAGAAGTCCATGTCCCCGCCACCCGGGCCAGCCGGGGCGGCCGGGGTCTTCTCCGGCTTGTCCGCCACGACGGCCTCGGTGGTGAGGAAGAGCGCCGCGATCGACGACGCGTTCTGCAGCGCCGACCGGGTCACCTTGGCCGGGTCGATGATGCCCGCGGCCAGCAGGTCCACGTAGTCGCCGGTCGCGGCGTTCAGGCCGTGACCCGCCTCGATGTTGCGGACGTGCTCGACGACGACGCCACCCTCCAGGCCGGCGTTGACGGCGATCTGCCGCAGCGGGGCGTCCAGCGCGATCTTGACGATCTGGGCGCCGGTCGCCTCGTCACCGGTCAGGTCCAGCTTGTCGAAGGCAGTCTTGCCGGCCTGCACCAGCGCGACGCCACCACCCGGGACGATGCCCTCCTCGACGGCGGCCTTCGCGTTGCGGACGGCGTCCTCGATGCGGTGCTTGCGCTCCTTCAGCTCGACCTCGGTGGCCG
>JAEYGD010000218.1 GCA_023402505.1 Actinomycetes bacterium | reverse complement strand
GGGCCCGGCTGCGGGCCCGCCGGGCGGCCACGTTCTGGCGCGCGATCCCGCCGGTCGCCGCCGAGCTGCACACCGCGCCCGGCCTGCTCGCCCGGTTCGGCGTCGGCGAGGCGCCGCTGGGTTGGCAGGGCACGGTCAGCGTGTGGCGCAGCCCGGCGGACCTGGTCGCGTTCGCGTACCGTCACCCGGAGCACCGCGCCGCGATCATGCGGACCCCCACCGAAGGGTGGTACGCGGAGGAACTCTTCGCGCGGTTCGAGGTGCGCGACGTGGTCGGCGACCGGGCGGTGCTGGGCTGGGTCGCGAACGGAGAAGGTAGGACGGCATGAGGCTGGTGCGCTGGACACCGGACGATCTCGTCCGGCGGCTGGACGACGTGGTGGCCGTCTACGGCGAGGCGATGGGATACCGCACCGACCTGCTGGAGGCCCGCCGCGGCTACATCGCCACCCACGTACGCCGGCCTGGTTTCCGTGCCGTCGCCAGCCTCACCGCCGAGGGCCACCTGGCCGGTTTCGGCTACGGCTACCTCGGTGCCGCCGGCCAGTGGTGGCACGACCAGGTGTGGCGGGCGCTGGACCCGGCCGCCCGCCGGCGCTGGCTGACCACCTGCTTCGAAGTGGTCGAGCTGCACGTCCGGCCACCCGCGCAGGGGCACGGCCTGGGCGCCGGCCAGTTGCGCGCCCTGCTCACCCTGGCCGAGGGGACGACCACCCTGCTGTCCACGCCCGAGGCCGACGAGCAGCGGTCCCGGGCCTGGCGGCTGTACCGGCGCTTCGGCTTCGTCGACATCCTGCGGGACTTCCACTTCCCCGGTGACGAACGTCCGTTCGGGGTGCTCGGCCGGGACCTGCCGCTGCCCCCGCCCGCCTCCCCCGCGCCGGGCCCGGCATGACCGGCCCCGCCCCCGCTCCGCCGGGCCGCCGCGCCGTCCACACCGCCTGGGTGCTGCTGGCCGTGCTGGTGCTGGCACAGATCTGCTACCCCCTGACCACCGGGCAGACCCGGGCCCGGCTCACCGTCGCCACGGTGCTGCTCGGCTACCTGCTCTCGGTCAGCCACGCGCTGCTCAGCCGCGGCCCGCGGACGGCGGTGGCGCTGGTCGCGGTGGCCACCGGCGGGGGCCTCGCCATCGAGGCGCTCGGTGTGGCCACCGGCTTCCCGTTCGGCAGCTACGACTACTCCGGGCAACTCGGGCCGAAGCTTGCCGGGGTGCCCCTGGTGATCCCCCTCGCCTGGACCTGGATGGCCTGGCCCGCCTGGCTGGTCGCGGTCCGGCTCACCGGTGGCGGGCCCGCCGGTGCCGGGCGGACGGTCCGGCGGATCGCGCTGGCGACGCTCGGGCTGGCCACGTGGGACCTCTTCCTCGACCCGCAGATGGTGGCCGAGGGCCACTGGGTCTGGCGGGACGCCACCCCCGCGCTGCCCGGCCTGCCCGGCATCCCGGTCAGCAACTACCTGGGGTGGCTGCTCTTCGCCGTACTGATGATGGCCGCCCTGCGCCCCCTGGCCGGACCCGCCGTGGCCGCCACCGACCGCCGCGACCACCCGATGCTGGCGCTCTACCTCTGGACGTACGCGTCCAGCGTGCTGGCCCACGCCGTCTTCCTCGACCTGCCCGCCTCGGCGGCCTGGGGTGCCGCCGGCATGGCGGTGACCGCCGTACCGCTGGTGGTGACGCTGCTGCGCGACCGCCGCCGGCCGGCCGACCGGCTCCCCCGCCCCCGCGTCGACGTCCCGGCATGAGCCGGCCGGACGACGCCGGAGCGGCGGCATGAGCCCGACGCTCGCGCTGCTGCTGGTGGTCGCCGCGCTGACCGCGCACACCCTGGTCAACGCCGCCCGCTGGCTGCGCCGGCCGGGCGGGACGCCGGCCGGGGTACGCGAGCCGGTGGTGGTCCTGCTGCCGCTGCGCGACGAGGCTGCCCGGGTCACCCCGTGCCTGCGCGCGCTGCTGGCCCAACAGGGCGTGCCGGAGCTGCGGATCGTGGTGCTCGACGACGGGTCGACCGACGGCACCGCCGACGTGGTCCGCGCGGTCGCCGGGGACGACCCCCGGGTCACCCTGCTCGACGGGGCCGCCCCGCCGCCCGGCTGGCTGGGCAAGCCGCACGCGTGCTGGCAGCTGGCCACCCGCGCCGACCCCGCCGCGACGGTGCTGGTGTTCGTCGACGCCGACGTGGTCCTCGCTCCGCACGCCGTCGCGGCGGCGGTCGGCGAACTGCGCGCCGCCCGGCTGGCGCTGCTGTCGCCGTACCCCCGGATCGTGGTCACGACGGCGGCCGACCGGCTGGTCCAGCCGCTGCTGCAGTGGTTGTGGCTGACGTTCCTGCCGCTGCGCGCGATGGAACGCTCGGCGCGGCCGTCGCTGGCCGCGGCCGGCGGGCAGTTCCTGGTCGTGGACCGGGCCGGCTACCTCGCCGCCGGCGGACACGCGACCGTCGCCGACCGGGTCCTGGAGGACATCGAACTGGCCCGGGCGGTCAAGCGGGCCGGCGGCCGGATCGCGCTGGCCGACGGTTCGCGGCTGGCCACCTGTCGGATGTACGACGACTGGCCGCAGCTGCGCGACGGCTACTCGAAGTCCCTGTGGGCCTCGTTCGGGCACCCCGCCGCGGCGGCCGCCGTGGTGGCGCTGCTGCTCCTGCTCTACACCGCTCCCCCGCTGGTCACCGTGGCGGCGCTGGCCGTCGGCACGCCCGGGACGGCCGCCGTCGCCGCCGGGGCGTACCTGCTCGGGGTCGCCGGCCGGGTGGTCACCGCCCGCGCGACCGGCGGCCGGTGGTGGCCCGACGCGCTGGCACACCCCGTGTCGGTCGCGGTCCTCGGCTGGCTGACCCTGCGGTCGTACCATCTGCGGAAGCGGCGGCGCCTGAGCTGGCGGGGCCGTCCGGTTCTCTAGGGGGGCGCGGCATGGCGCGGATCGTGGTCGTCGGCGCCGGGGTTGGTGGCCTCGCCACCGCCGCCCGGCTGGCCGGCACCGGGCACGAGGTCACCGTCTTCGAGCAGGGCGACACGGTGGGCGGCAAGCTCGGCCGGCACGTGCACGAGACCCCGGCCGGCCCGTTCCACTTCGACACCGGGCCCAGCCTGCTGACCCTGCCCCAGGTGTTCCACGACCTGTTCGAGGCCACCGGCGCGAAGCTCGACGAGTACCTGGACCTGGTCCCGCTCGACCCGATCGTGCGGCACGTCTTCCCGGGCGGCGGGCCGGCACTGGACTCGTGCGCCGACCCGGACGAGTTCGCCGCCCGCGTCGGGGCCGCCCTCGGTGAGCGGGCCGCGGCCGACTGGCGGCGCCTGTGGCGGCGTGCCGGACGGGTCTGGGCGGCCTCGGAGCGGGACATCCTGCGCCGCCGCGTCGACTCGCCCCGGGACCTGGCGGCGCTGGCCTGGCGGCTGGGCGACCTGGCCGCGATCGGGCCGGGCC
>JAEYGD010000507.1 GCA_023402505.1 Actinomycetes bacterium | reverse complement strand
AGTCGGTGCCGTCCGGCGAGCCGGACACCGTGGCGACCGACGAGCCGGCGACGGCGATCGACGAGCCGGACACCACGTCGGGTGGCGAGGCGGACATCACGCTGGCCGACGAGTCGGGCACCACGGCGGGCGGCGAGCCGGACACCACGGCGGGTGGCGAGCCGGCGACGGCGGGCGGCGAGCGGGGTGCGGAGGCCGGAGCGGCGGTCGGCGCGACCGGTCCGGGGGTGCCGGACCGGCCCGGTGACCACTGGGACCGGAAGGTGGCGGGCGCGCTGGCGTTCCTGCGGCGGCGGCTCGCCGGAGACTACGAGGTCGACGAGTTCGGCTTCGACCCGCAGATCACCCAGGCCGTGTTCCACCCGCTGCTGCGGCTGCTCTACCGGGACTGGTTCCGCACCGAGGTCACCGGCATCGAGCACGTGCCCGCCGAGGGCGCCGGCCTGGTCGTCGGCAACCACTCCGGCACGGTCGCCCTGGACGCGTTGATCCTCTCCGCGGTGCTGCACGACCGGCACCCGCGGCACCGGTTCCTCCGGCTGCTCGGCGCGGACCTGGTGTTCCGGATGCCGGTGGTGTCGGAGATCGCCCGCAAGACGGGCGGCACGGTGGCCTGCAACCCGGACGCCGAACGTCTCATGGGCAACGGTGAGCTGGTCGGCGTCTTCCCCGAGGGGTTCAAGGGCGTCGGCAAGCTGTACGCGGAGCGCTACAAGCTGCAGCGCTTCGGTCGGGGCGGCTTCGTGTCCGCGGCGCTGCGCACCGGAACCCCGATCGTTCCGGTGGCCATCGTCGGGGCGGAGGAGACCTACCCGATGCTCGCCGACGTCAAGCCGCTCGCCCGGCTGCTCAAGCTCCCGTACTTCCCGATCACGCCGACGTTCCCGTGGCTCGGTCCCCTCGGCGTGGTGCCGCTGCCGAGCAAGTGGCTGATCGAGTTCTGCCCGCCGATCCCCACCGCGCACCTGACCGAGTCGGCGGACGACCCGCTGGTCGTGTTCAACCTCGCCGACCAGGTCCGGGAGACCATCCAGCAGACGTTGCACAAGCTGCTGGAACGCCGGCCGGACCCGTTCGGGCCCTGACGGCGCGGCCCCGCGCGTAATAGGGGTGCGACCCGGCCCGCCGGTCCGTACGGTCCTCGGGATGTGAGCAGGATCGTCGAGGCCCTCGTACCGGCCCGGTTGGGGAACGGTTTCCGCTGGTTGCTGGCGTCGTCGTGGGCGACGAACCTGGGCGACGGGATCGCCGTGGCGGCCGGGCCGCTGCTGGTGGCGTCGCTGACCGACAACCCGTTCCTGGTCTCGCTCGCGGCGCTGCTGCGGTGGGCGCCGGCGATGGTGTTCGGCCTGTACGCCGGCGTGCTGTCCGACCGGCTCGACCGGCGCCGGATCGTGATGGTCGCGAACGGGGTCCGGGCGGTCGTGCTGTGCGTGCTGGCCGTGGCGCTGACGGCCGACCGGGTCTCGGTGTCCGGGGCGCTGCTGGCCCTGGCGTTGATCGCCACCGCCGAGGTGTTCGCCGACAACACGACCGGCACGCTCACGCCCATGCTGGTGCGCCGGGAGGACCTGGCGATCGCCAACGCGCGCGTCCTGGCCGGGTTCATCACGCTCAACCAGATGGCCGGCCCGGCGATCGGTGCGGCGCTCTTCGTGGCCGGCCGGTCCTGGCCCTTCGCCACCGAAGCCGTCCTGGCCGCGGCCGGGCTGCTGCTGGTGTCCCGGGTGTCGCTGCCGCCCCGCGACCCGGCCCCGTCGGGCGGGACCCGCAGCGTCCGGCGGGACATCGTCGAAGGGCTCCGGTGGACCGTCCGCCACCCGGCCGTCCGGACGCTGTGCCTCACCATCCTGGTCTTCAACATCACGTACGGCGCGGCCTGGTCGGTGCTGGTCCTCTACGCCAGCGACCACCTCGACCTGGGCCCGGTCGGGTTCGGCCTGCTGAGCACGGTGACGGCGGTCGGCGGGCTGCTCGGCACCGTCGGGTACGGGTGGCTGACCCGTCGGGTGAGCCTCGGCGACATCATGCGGGTCGGGCTGATCATCGAGACGCTCACCCACCTGGGTCTCGTCCTCACCACGTCGCCGTGGGTCGCCTCGGCCGTCCTCTTCGTCTTCGGGGCGCACGCGTTCGTCTGGGGCACCACCTCGCTGACCGTCCGGCAGCGGGCCGTGCCCACCCACCTCCAGGGCCGGGTCAACAGCATCAACTCCATCAGCACGTACGGCGGCCTGGTCGTCGGTTCGGCGATCGGCGGCCTGCTGGTCACCCCGTTCGGGGTCACCGGGCCGTTCTGGTTCGCGTTCGCCGGCTCGGCGGTGTTCGTCGTCCTGCTGTGGCGGGAGTTCACCCGCATCGCGCACACCGACGAGGCGAGCCCGACCCCGGAGCCGGCCGTACCGGCCGCCGGCTGACCGGCCGGCGCCGGCGCGGCCGTCAGGACGGGGTGTGCCGCCTGCGGTGCAGTGCCAGCCCCGCGGTGACCGCCCCGGCGACCAGCCCGGCGGCGGCCGTGGACGGTACGGCGATCTTCACGGCCCGGCGGCCGGTGCGGAAGTCCCGCACCTCCCAGCCGCGCCGGCGGGCCTCCCGCAGCAGCGCGGTGTCCGGGTTGACGGCGACACCCCGACCGACGGTGCTGAGCATCGGCAGGTCGTTGGACGAGTCGCTGTACGCGGAGCAGCGGGACAGCTCCAGCCCTTCCACGGCGGCGAGCTGGGTGACCGCCTCGGCCTTCGCCGGCCCGTGCATCAGGTCGCCGACCAGCCGCCCGGTGTACGCGCCGTCGACCACCTCGGCCACCGTGCCGATCGCGCCGGTCAGGCCGAGCCGGGCGGCGATCACCCGGCCGATCTCCACCGGGGCGGCGCTGACCAGCCAGACCCGCTCCCCGGCGTCGAGGTGACGCTGGGCGAGCCGGCGGGTGCCGCTCCAGATCCGGGGTGCCATCAGCTCGTCGAAGATCTCCTCGGCGAGCTGCTCCACGTCGTCCACCCGCCAGCCCTCGATGAAGGCGAGCGCGGCCTCCTTGGCCTGCGACATGTCCCCGGCGTGCTCGGTGGCGAGTACCCGGAACCGTAGCTGCTGCCACGCGAACCGGAGCAGGTCGCCGGTGGTGAAGTAGTTGCGCGCGGCGAGCCCACGGGCGAACCAGTAGATCGACGCGCCCTGCATCATCGTGTTGTCCACGTCGAAGAAGGCGGCGGCGGTCCGGTCCGGTGCGGCGGGTGGGGCGTCGGCCTCGGCCCAGCCGGTGGTGTGACCGTGGGTGTCGGTGCTGACCGTCACCTTACGGCTGCGGGCCACGCGCTCTCCCTCCGCTGGACGGGCGCGCCGTGCGCCACCAGCCGAGGGTAGCCGGGCGCCCGGCCGGACCGGATGGTCGACCGGTCAACTGTGGCGAGGCTCCTCCGGGCCCGGGCGAGGTCAGCGCTCGGCCGGGCAGGTGGCCGGCGCCGGACCGAGGGCGTCGCTGCCGACCGGCGCAGGCAGGCCGCACCCGATGGCTGCGCGCAGCGCGTCGGAACGCTTGCGGACCGCGTCGAGCAGGGCGATCGAGCGGCGGGTGCGGTCGCGCTCGGCGCGGGTTCCGTCGTCGAGCAGGGCGCCGACCGCCTCCCGCTGCGCGGTGACGAAGGCGTTGACCGTGTCGAGCGCCGCCGGGTCGGAGCGCTGCACGGCGGCGCCGGCCAGCAGGCGTACGCCCTGGCGGGTGTCGGCGTCCATGTCGTCCAGGACACCGCTGTAGCCGGACCGGTCGCCGCGCAGTTCCGCTGCCTCGCCGAGCCGGGTGCGGGCGAAGTCGAGGAAGAGCTGCCCGCGACTCACGTCCGAGCTGGTGAACGCGAGCTGGGCGCGTTCGGTGGAGCGCTTCATGCCGTACAGGGCGTCGCCCGGCACCGCGTTCTCGCTGGCCGCGGAGATGCCGGAGACGGCGACGGCGCCGGCGGCGATGCCGACCAGGATGGCGCCACGGGCCCGGGCCCGGCGCGCGGTGACGGCCGGCAGGAGACCGGAACGGCCGACGAGCGGGCGGCGGGCCGTCGTGCCGGCGGCGACCTCCGGGGCGGGCCGGCCGATGCCCTCCCGCTCGGCGGTGGCCAGCAGCATCGCTCGCAGGCCGGTGCGGAACTCCGGGTCCACCTCGACGGCCGGCGGTGCGGCGCTGAGCCGTTGACCGACCGCGACGAGGGTGGCGAGTTCGCCGTCCACCCGGGACCGCACGTGGTGCCGCCGGCCGCCGTTGGCCTCGTCGAGAAGCTGCGCGAAGCGCTCAGCTCGCCGACGGGAGAAGAAGAGGTCGCTGTCCACCGCTGGCACCTCCTCTCGCTGCACGGCCGGATCGGCCGCGGTCGTCACCGGCGACCGGTGACGGCGGACACCACGGGGAGGCTCGTGGCCGGCGGCGATGCCGACCTGAGAAACCCGGGGGGACGCCGGGACTTAAACGGTCGCACCCGGAAAAACGCGCCGCACCTGGCATGGGTTACGGGGCCGGCGGGGGAGAAATCACGGAAAGTGATCGGTCTCACCGGGACGTCGACCGGGCCGGCGTGCGCGCGTACGCCCCGCGGGCCGCCGGCCGGCTACGGCTGGAAGCCGTCCGGCAGCAGCCGCGCCAGCGCCCGTACCGCCCGGTACTGCAACGCCTTGATCGCGCCCTCGTTCTTGCCCATGGCCCGTGCCGTCTCCGCCACGGAGAAGCCCTGGAGGAAGCGGAGCACGATGCACTCCTGCTGCTCCGGGTTGAGCTGCTTGACGGCGCTGAGCAGGGCGACGTTGGTGATGTGCTCGACCACGGCCGCCTCGGGGCTGCCCTCGGGTCCCCGGTCCTCGCGGTCGGCGTCGAGCACGTCGCCGGTGGTCACCTCCAGCCGGTAGCGACCGGACTTGAAGTGGTCGGCCACCAGGTTGCGGGCGATCGTCACCAGCCAGGCACCCAGGTCCCGGCCCTGCCAGGTGAAGCTGCCGATCCGCTTGAGCGCCCGGAGGAAGGTGTCCGACGTGAGGTCCTCGGCCAGTTGGCGGTTGCCGACCCGGAAGTAGACGAACCGGAAGACCGTGTCCACGTACCGGTCGTAGATCAGGCCGAACGCCTCGGCCTCGCCGGCCTGCGCCCGCTCGACCAGCGCCCAGACCTCGGTGGCCGGGTCGGACGGGTCGGGACGGCTCGGGAACCCGGTCGTGGTGGCGGGCGTGCTGGCGGTCACCGCCGGCAGCACCGCCGTCTCGGTCGTGGAGGAGTCGGCCGTGGCGGGCGGGTCGGCCGACCGGCGGCCCTGCACCGGCATGGGCGGCCGGGCGGGCGACGCGATCCGGCCACCGACCGGCTTCGCGTTCGCGCCCGGTGTCGCCGGCCGGGCGGGCGCGTCGTTCTGGTGCGGCCGGCTGCGGACCCGGCTCGACCCGCTGTCGCCGCGCGTGACCAGGTTGCCGGCGTCCTCGACGGGCTGACGGGCCGCCGGGCGTTCGTTAACCGCCGGTCGGGGTGTCGCCCCGGTCAGGCCGACGGGGCGCTCCGCGTATCCGAACGTCGTCACCGGGCCACCTCCGTCCCGCCGCTCGCGGGCCGCACCGACCGCGGGCAGCGGTCGGGCACGCGCGGGTCGGGCAGTGCGGGTCGGGGGTGTGCCGTCGCGCGGCAGTTCCCCTTGAGGTGCTGGTCCAATGCGCTGACGGGCACGGGGGCCTCCTCGGGCTGAGGGGTGTCGACTCACGGCAAATGGGGTGAGCCGACCCGAGTGATGATAGGGCCAACGTCACCCGCGCGTGGCAAGTCCGTTACACAGGGCCAAAGTATTTCCGGTTGTGTCACGCGAATGGCGGACCGGTTGTCCGTCGTGTGCGGTTGACTTTCGGATTCCACCTTGGTCCGTGAAGGATTCCCAGGTGGACCGTGCGTCCGTAGACCGTGCCGGCGGTTCCCGTCCAGCCGGTCGGCCGAGGGCGGATCGGCGTGTCGGACGGCGCCGGGGTCCTGTCCACGGGACCGACGATGTCACGGCCGGCCACCCGGACGGTCCCGTCGCCGGGACCACGCGTTGCCGGAACGGTCCAATTTTTCGACATCGGTCGATTCACCCCTCGCCGGTCCGGCCGGTCGGGACGTGGCCGGCCGCCTCTCCGCTGTGCCAGACTCAGCGACCGTGCAGGACGCAACCGAAGGCTCCGCCACCAGCCTCTCCGGCCGGCTCCACCGAGCCGCCGCCGCCCACGGCGAGCGCCCCGCGCTGCACTGGCGCGCGACGACGCTCACCTGGTCCGAACTGGACGCGGCGGTGACCGCCACCGCGTACGCGCTGGCCGGGCAGGCGGAAACCGTCGACCGGCACCCGCCCCGGGTCGCGATCGCGCTCGGCAACACGCCGGACTTCGTCGTCGGCTTCCTCGCCACGCTGCGCGCCGGGCTGGTCGCCGTGCCGGTCAACCCCGGCCTCACCGCCCGTGAGCTGTCGTACGTGCTCGCCGACTCGGGCGCGTCCGTCCTGATCGGCACCCCGCGGGTCCGCGAACTGGTCGACGGTGCGGCGGACACGCTGCCGGCCCTCGCCGCCGTGCACACCACACCACCCGGCGCCGACAGCGGCGACGGCCTGCCCACCCGGGACGGAGCGGACCTGGCCGTCCTGCTCTACACGTCCGGCACCGAGGGGTGGCCGAAGGGGGCGATGCTCACGCACCACGCCCTGGCCGCCAACCACGAGCAGGTCGCCCGGATCCAGCCGCCCGTGGTCGGCCCCGACGACACCGTGCTGCTCGCGTTGCCGCTGTTCCACGCGTACGGGCTGAACTCCGGGCTCGGCGCGGTCGTCCACCATGGCGCGACCGGGGTGCTCGTCGACGACCCCGGTGTCGACGCGGGGCTCGCCGAGATCGCCCGGCACCAGGTCACCGTGCTGGTCGGCGTACCGTCGATGGTCGCGGCCTGGTCCGCCGCGGACGCCGCCCCGGCGCTCGCGACGGTGCGGGTCGCGGTCTGCGGCGCGGCGCCCCTGGAGCCGGCCGTCGCGGCGCGCTTCGGCGAGGTCGCCGGGCTGCCCGTGCACGTCGGGTACGGGCTGACGGAGACCGCGCCGGTGCTCACCTCCACCCTGGTCAACGGCGAGCCGAAGCCCGGCTCGATCGGCCGCCCACTGCCCGGTGTCGAGCTGCGGCTGGTCGCGCCGGACGGGACCGACCTGTGGCGCGACGGTGTGGCCGTGCCCGACGACGACGCCGACGAGCTGGACGTCTCCGACATCGCGCCGGGCACCGACCCGGGGCAGATCGTGGTGCGGGGGGCCAACGTGTTCTCCGGGTACTGGCCGGACGGGCGGGGCGGGCCGGACGCCGACGGCTGGTGGGCGACCGGCGACGTGGCGTACGCCGACGAGGACGGCGACCTGTTCCTGGTCGACCGGATCGGCGAGCTGATCCTGGTCAACGGCTTCAACGTCTACCCGCACGAGGTGGAGCTGGTGCTCGACGGGCACCCGGGCGTGGCGGAGTCGGCGGTACTGGGTGTGCCGCACCCGCGGACCGGCGAGACTGTGCACGCGTACGTGGTGCCGAGGCCGGGGCAGGAGGTGACGGTGGAGGAGTTGCACGCGCACTGCGCCCGCAACCTCGCCCGGTTCAAGTGCCCGACCGGCGTCGAGTTCGTCGACGAGCTGCCGCACTCGGCCATCGGCAAGGTCCGCAAGACACTGCTCCGGTCCCCGGCCGGGGCCGGCACGACGGAGGAGACCCATGCGTGAACCCCGCCTCACCCTGATCACCCGGCCCGGCTGCCACCTCTGCGAGGACGCGAAGGCGGCGATGGACCGGGTGGTGGCGGTCACCGGGGACCGCTGGGTCGAGAAGGACGTGACCGGCGACCCGGAGCTGGAGCGGGAGTACGGCGACCGGCTGCCGGTGGTGCTGCTCGACGGCAAGGAGCACGGCTACTGGCGGGTCGAGGAGGAGCGGCTGCTGCGCGACCTCACCACCCCCCAGCTCTGACCGCGGCGCCGGTAGGGTGCGGCGATGACCCCTGCGCGCCCCCACCTGGTCTGGGACTGGAACGGCACCCTCCTCAACGACCTGGACCTGGTCGTGACCGCCACCAACGCCGCGTTCGCCAGCGTCGGCGGGCCCGCGGTGACCGCGGACGAGCACCGGGTCCGGTTCCGCCGGCCGGTCGCCGACTACTACGCGGAGGTGCTCGGCCGGGCGGTCGACGACGAGGCGTTCGGCCGGCTCGACCGGATCTTCCACGACGCGTACCGGAACGGCCTGACCACCTGCGCCCTGGCGCACGACGCGGTCGAGGCCATGTCGTCCTGGTCCGGCGGCCAGTCGCTGCTGTCCATGTGGTTCCACGACGAACTGGTGCCGACCGTGCACACGTACGGGTTGACCGGGCACTTCGTGCGCGTCGACGGGCTGCGGGCGGAGATCGGCGGCGACCGCAAGGCCGAGTCACTGGCCCGGCACCTGGCCGAGCTGGGGGTGGACGGCCGGGACGTGGTGCTGATCGGCGACTCGCTCGACGACGCCGACGCGGCCCGGTCGGTCGGTGGCCGCGCCGTCCTCTACACCGGCGGCTTCACTGACCCCGTCCGGCTCTACGCCAGCGGCCACCCGGTAGCCGAAACCCTGACCGAAGCAGTGAAACTAGCCCACACCCACTGACCCCCGCTGCCGTCAGGTGCGGAGGTAGGTCAGGACGGCCCGGACGCGACGGTGCTGCTCGGTGTCGGGGGGCAGGTCGAGCTTGGTGAAGATGTTGCGGACGTGCTTCTCCACCGCGCCGTCGCTGACCACCAGCGTCCGGGCGATCGCCGTGTTGGAGTGCCCCTCGGCCATCAGGGCGAGCACCTCCCGCTCGCGCGGGGTCAGGTTCCGCAGCGGGTCGTCGCGGCGGCGGCGGGCGAAGAGCTGGGCGATCACCTCCGGGTCCAGGACGGTGCCGCCGGTGGCGACCCGCTCCAGCGCGTCGAGGAACTCGCCGATCGCGGCCACCCGGTCCTTGAGCAGGTAACCGATCCCGGCGCCGGTGGCGAGGAGGTCGTCGGCGTACGACACCTCGACGTACTGCGACAGCACCAGGATCGGCGTCCGGGGCACCAGGCGGCGGGCCGCCACCGCCGCCCGCAGGCCCTCGTCGGTGTGTGACGGTGGCATCCGGACGTCGACGATCGACACGTCCGGCCGGT
Organism: Actinomycetes bacterium; assembly: GCA_023402505.1. Classification (GTDB taxonomy): domain Bacteria; phylum Actinomycetota; class Actinomycetes; order Mycobacteriales; family Micromonosporaceae; genus Micromonospora. The sequence goes on along the minus strand of JAEYGD010000507.1, from coordinate 8,182 downwards.
GCTCCGCCACCGCCGTCACCAGGGCGTCCCCGTCACCGACCGCGGCCACCACCTGGTGGTCGCGCTCGGTGAGCAGCCGGACCAGCCCCTCCCGGAGCAGGACGGCGTCGTCGGCGATCACGATCCGCATGGACGGATGTGTACCACGTACCGCTCAGAGCGGTAGCTCCGCGTGCACCGTGGTGGGGCCGCCGGGCGGGCTGGTCACGGTGAGCTGCCCGTCGGCGGCGCGTACCCGGTCGGCGATGCCGGCCAGCCCGTGCCCCTTTGCGAGGTGCGCGCCGCCCTGGCCGTCGTCGTCGACGCCGACCCGCAGCCGTGACCCGTCCCGCTCCACGGTGACCCGGCACTCGGTGGCACGGCTGTGCTTGGCCACGTTGGTGAGCGCCTCCGCGACCACGAAGTACGCCGTGCTCTCCACCGCCGGGTCGGGCCGGCCGCCCGGCTCGCCGAGGGCGGGGTCGACCCGCAGCTCGATGGGGATCAGCCCGCGCCCGGCCAGCGCCGCGAGCGCACTCGGCAGCCCCCGGTCGACCAGGACGGGCGGCGCGATGCCCCGGGACAGGGCGCGCAGCTCGGCGAGGGTGTCCCGGGTCTGGCCGACCGCCTCGTCGAGCGTCCGGCGGGCCGCGTCCGGGTCGGAGGCGAGCTGCTCCCGGGCCCGGCTGAGGTCCATCGCGAGCCGGACCAGCCGCTGCTGCGGCCCGTCGTGGATGTCGCGCTCCAGCCTGCGCAGCGCGATCGTCTCGGCCGAGACGGCCGCGCGCTTCTGCTCCTCCAGCGTGGTGATCCGGCTGCGCATCTCGGCCACCCCGGTCAACAGGGAACGGGCCAGTCCGGCCTGGACCCGGGCGCAGGCGCGGGCCACCAGCGGCAGGGTGAACAGGGCGAACACGCCGATCGCGGTGTTCAGGAAGATCCGGGGACCGGGGCCGTCGCCCATCCCGAGGAGCTGGCTGAGGTCCTGGTCGCCAGGGCCGCGCGGGATCGCCCAGTCGTACGCGCCGTAGAGCGTGCCCGCGAGCGCCAGCGCCCACCAGACGAGCAGCACCACGAAGGTGGGCAGCGCGGCCAGCAGCTTCCCGAGGGCGTGCAGCAGGTCGAGCCAGGACTGCAGGTCACGCATCGGCACCAGGACCCGGCGCCAGAAGCCCACGCCCGGTTCGGGTGTCCGGTAGACCGGGCGGACCCGGGGCTGGTGCAGCACGGCGGGTAGCCGGAACCGCTCGACGTCGGCCAGCGCCCGGACGGCGTACAGCGTGCCGGCGAGGACCGGCAGGCCGAGCGTGGTGACCAGCAGGCCGGCGCTGAGGGAGATCCCGACCACAGCCAGCACGAAACCCACCAGTGCCAGGGGCAGGCCGAACAGCACGTAACCCGAGTCGCGCAGGAGTTGGCGGACGAGGTTGCGGGCGGGGGTGGCGGGGGCCGGCGCGGTGGCGGCGGGTACGGCGGTCATGTCACGAGGCTAGGTAGCGGCACCGGCCGTTCCCATCCCGCAGACCGGCCTCTGGCTGGTGGTGCTGGCCCTACCACGTGTGATGTGGCACGACGCGCCTGCGCGCGATTGGTCAGAGAAGTCGTAATTGAGCAATAATCGCCGTGCGGCGTGGGCGAGAGCCGCCGGATCGATCTTGCGGAATGGAGGCCTGGTGAAGCCGCGTCGCACGCGACCAAGATCGCGATTTGTGCGTGTCTTCACAAGCGCCTACCCTGTAGTTCCGACGCGCCCTGCTAGCACAGCCGGCAACCTCGGTCGCCAGCGGGAGTCCCGACGCGGCCGACCGGCGGGGTTGGCCCAGGATCGCACCGCACGGAGTCTCATGAGTCAGCACCGCCCGCCAGGCGGGCCCGACCGTCCCGCCGCCGTGCCGGCTCTGCCGGACCTGCCGGAGGCGACCGTCGCCCGGCTCCCGGAATACCTCCGCGCCCTGCACAACGTGGCCGAGACGGGTCACGAGACAGTGTCCAGCGAAGGGCTGGCCAGCGCCGCCGGAGTGAACTCCGCCAAGCTCCGCAAGGACCTCTCCCACCTCGGCTCGTACGGCACCCGGGGCGTCGGCTACGACGTGGCCCTGCTGATCGAGCAGATCGAGTACGTGCTCGGCCTCACCCAGCGACGGTCGGTCGCCCTGGTCGGTGTGGGTAACCTCGGTCACGCCCTGGCCGGCTACGACGGCTTCGCCACCCGGGGCTTCCGCATCGCCGCGCTCTTCGACGCCGACCTCTCCCGCGTCGGCGAGGAGATCAACGGCCTGGTCGTCCGGCACGTCGACGACCTTCCCCGGGTCGCCGCCGACGAGTCGATCGCCATCGGCGTGATCGCCACCCCGGCCGCCGCCGCGCAGCGGGTCGCCGACCAGTTGGTCGCCGCCGGTGTGACGAGCATCCTGAACTTCGCGCCCTGCGTGCTCTCCGTGCCGGACGGGGTCGACGTACGCAAGGTCGACCTCGCGATCGAGCTGCAGATCCTGTCCTTCCACGAACACCGCAAGGCGTCCCTGACCGCGCTCCCCGCCGCCGGCGGGTCCACCCTCACCGCCCTGCCGGGCGGGCTCGCGGTCACCGACCCGCAGGAGGCGACCGGCACGTGAAACTCATCGTCGTCGGCGCGTCCTACCGCACCGCACCGGTCGCCACGCTGGAGCGGCTCGCGGTGGCGCCCGCCGACCTCACCCGCACCCTGGACCGCCTGGTCGCACAGCCGTACGTGACCGAGGCCGTACTGGTCTCTACCTGCAACCGGGTGGAGGTCTACGCCGCCGTGTCCGGTTTCCACGGCGGCCTCGGCGACATCTGCGCCGTACTGGCCGACCAGGCCGGCACGCAGCCGACGGCGCTCGCCAACAACCTGTACGTGCACTTCGACGCCGCCGCGGTGGACCACGTCTTCCGGGTCGCCGCCGGGCTGGACTCCATGGTCGTCGGCGAGGCCCAGATCCTCGGCCAGCTCCGCGACGCGTACCACTGGGCGTCCGGCGCGGACACCACCGGCCGGCTGCTGCACGAGCTGATGCAGCAGGCGCTGCGGGTGGGCAAGCGCGCCCACTCCGAAACCGGCATCGACCGGGCCGGGCAGAGCGTGGTCACCGCGGCGCTCGACCTCGCCGCCGAACTGCTCGACGGCGACCTGGCCGGCCGGCCGGCGCTGGTCGTCGGGGCGGGCGCCATGGGCTCCCTGGGCGTGGCGACCCTCTCCCGGCTGGGTGCCGGGCCGCTCACCGTGACCAACCGCGGCGCCGACCGGGCCGTCCGGCTGGCCGAGTCGTACGGCGCCGCCGCCGCCCCGATGGCCGAGCTGACCACAGCACTCTCCACAGTGGACATCGTAGTGGCCGCCACGGCCGCCACCGAGGCGGTCCTCACCCGCGACGTGGTGACGAGGGCGCTCGCCGACCGGGACCCCGGGCGCGGGCCGCTGGTGCTGCTCGACCTCGCCGTCCCGCGCGACGTCGAGCCCGGCGTCGCCGACCTGCCCGGCGTCGAGGTGATCGACATCGACCGGATGGCCGCGCTGGTCGCCGAGGGCCCGGCCGCCGCCGACGCCGCCGCCGTGGAGCGGATCGTCGCGGGCGAGGTCGACGCCTTCCTCACCTGGCTGCGGGGCGCCGACGTCGCGCCGACCGTGGCCGCCCTGCGCGGCCGCGCCGAAGACGTGGTCGGCGTCGAGCTGCGCCGGCTCGCCCAGCGCCGCCCCGACCTGACCGACGACCAGCGCGCCGAGGTCGCCCGTACGGTGCACCGGGTCGTGCAGCGCCTCCTGCACCAGCCCACCGTGCGGGTCCGGCAGCTCGCCGCGGAGCCCGGCGGCGACCAGTACGCGGCGCTGCTGCGCGAGCTGTTCGACCTGGAGGTGCCGCAGACCTCCCCGGTCGACACCGTCCCCGACGTGGTGGACGCCACCCTGGAGGTCGGCACCGACGACTTCCCGCCCACCGGAGGTGAGCGATGAGCACGCCCCTGCGTCTCGGGACCCGGGGCAGCGCCCTTGCGATGGCACAGTCCGGGCACGTCGCGGAGGCGCTGACCGCCGCGACCGGCCGCCCCGTCGAACTGGTCGAGGTGGTCACCGCCGGCGACCGGTCCACCGCGCCGGTGCACCGGCTCGGCGTCGGCGTGTTCGTGTCCGCGCTGCGGGACGCCCTCGCCGCGCGCACCATCGACTTCGCGGTGCACTCGTACAAGGACCTGCCCACCGCGGCGACCCCCGGCCTGCACGTCGCGGCCGTCCCGACCCGGCAGGACCCGCGCGACGCCCTCGTCGCCCGCGACGGCCGTACCCTCGCCGAGCTGCCGCCCGGCGCGCGGATCGGCACCGGGGCGCTGCGCCGCATCGCCCAGTTGCACGCGCTCGGGCTGCAACTGGAGGTCCAGCCGATCCGGGGCAACGTCGACACCCGCCTCGCGCGGGTACTCGGCCCGGACGCCGACCTGGACGCGATCGTGCTGGCCCGGGCCGGGCTCGCCCGGCTGGGCCGCACCGACGTGATCACCGAGACGCTCGACCCGATGCTGATGCTGCCGGCACCCGCCCAGGGCGCGCTGGCCGTGGAGTGCCGGCTCGACGACCAGGACCTGGTCGAGATGCTCGCCGTGCTCGACCACGCACCGTCCCGCGCCGCCGTCGTCGCGGAGCGGGCGCTGCTGGCCACCCTGGAGGCCGGCTGCAGCGCACCGGTCGCCGCCTACGCCGAGCTCGCCGAGGGCGACTCGGGTGAAGAGATCTACCTGCGCGGGGCGGTGATCAGTCCGGACGGCACTCGTGACCTCCGGCTGTCCCGCACCGGAACGCCCGCCGGCGCGGCGGAGATCGGCAAGGCACTCGCCGCCGATCTCCTCGACCTCGGCGCCGACTCGATCCTCGGCCAGGATGGACACACCGGCCCGGGGACCCAGCAATTTGGGAGCACAGAATGACCCGCACCCGTAAGCCCGTAGGCCGTATCGCGTTCGTCGGGGCCGGTCCCGGCGACCCGGGCCTGCTGACCCGCCGGGCGCACGACGCCCTGGTCGACGCCGACCAGGTGGTGTACGACCGGGGAGTCCCCGAGTCGCTGCTCGACGTCGTCCGCGCGCAGGCGAAGGAGGACGCCCAGTTCACCCCGGCGGAGGGCGCGCCGGGTGACGTGGCGAAGGTGCTGATCTCGGCGGCGCGCTCCGGGCTCAACGCGGTGCACCTGGTCGCCGGTGACCCGTTCGGCCACGACTCGGTGGTCAAGGAGGTGCAGGCGGTCGCGCGTACCGCCGCGCACTTCGAGGTGGTCCCGGGTGTCGGGCAGGCGGAGGGCGTGGCGACGTACGCCGGCGTGCCGCTGCCGGGCGTCCGCACGGCGGCCGACGTCGAGGACGTCACCACGCTGGACTTCGAGGCCCTGGCCGCCGCCGTCGCGCGGGGCTCGCTGGCGCTCGCGGTGGACGCCGGTGACCTCGCCGCGATCCGGGACGGGCTGCTCGCCGCCGGGGTGGACGGCACGACCGCCGTCGGCGTGACCGGTGACGGCACCGGCGAGACGCAGTACACGACCACGTCGACCGTGGACTCCTTCGTCGCGGCGGCACTCGGCTTCACCGGCCGGGTCGTGCTCACCCTCGGCGAGGGTGTGGGCCAGCGGGACAAGCTCAGCTGGTGGGAGAACCGCCCGTTGTACGGCTGGAAGGTGCTCGTACCCCGGACCAAGGAGCAGGCGGGTGTGATGAGCGCCCGGCTGCGCGCGTACGGGGCGATCCCCTGCGAGGTGCCGACGATCGCGGTCGAGCCGCCGCGTACCCCGGCCCAGATGGAGCGGGCGGTCAAGGGCCTGGTCGACGGCCGGTACGCCTGGGTGATCTTCACCTCGGTCAACGCCGTCCGGGCGGTCTGGGAGAAGTTCGCCGAGCACGGGCTCGACGCCCGGCACTTCGGTGGCGTCAAGATCGCCTGTATCGGCGACGCGACCGCCGACGCGGTCCGCGCGTTCGGGATCCAGCCGGAGCTGATCCCGTCGGGCGAGCAGTCGTCGGAGGGCCTGCTGGCCGAGTTCTCGCCGCACGACGAGGTGCTCGACCCGGTCGGCCGGGTGCTGCTGCCGCGTGCCGACATCGCCACCGAGACGCTCGCCGCCGGGCTCACCGAGCGCGGCTGGGAGGTCGACGACGTGACCGCGTACCGCACGGTCCGGGCGGCGCCCCCGCCGGCCGAGATCCGCGACGCGATCAAGTCGGGTGGGTTCGACGCGGTGCTCTTCACGTCGTCGTCGACCGTACGGAACCTGGTCGGTATCGCCGGGAAGCCGCATGCGCGTACCGTTGTTGCAGTCATCGGGCCCAAGACGGCGGAGACCGCCACCGAGTTCGGCCTGCGGGTCGACGTGCAGCCTCCGCACGCCTCGGTCCCCGACCTGGTGGAGGCGCTGGCCGCCTACGCCGTCGAGCTGCGCGAGAAGCTGGCCGCCATGCCGGCGAAGCAGCGCCGCGGTTCGAAGGTGCAGGGGCCGACCGCCCTGAGGTTCCGCTGACCTGGAGGCTCCCGTGCCCTACCCCGAGATCCGGCCCCGCCGGCTGCGTCGCAACGTACCCCTGCGGCGGCTGGTCGCCGAGACCCACGTCGCCCCGGCCGAGCTGGTCGTGCCGATGTTCGTCAAGGAGGGGTTGACCGAGCCGCGGCCGGTGGCGTCGCTCCCGGGGGTGCTCCAGCACTCCCGGGACTCGCTGCGCAAGGCGGCCGTCGAGGCGGTCCAGGCCGGCGTCGGCGGGATCATGCTCTTCGGTGTGCCCGCGTCGCGGGACGAGCGCGGCTCCGGTGGCACCGACCCGGACGGCATCCTCAACGTGGCCATCCGGGACGTCGTCTCCGAGGTGGGCGACGCCACCGTGGTGATGGGCGACCTCTGCCTGGACGAGTTCACTTCGCACGGGCACTGTGGACTGCTCGCCCCGGACGGGTCCGTGGACAACGACGCCACCCTCGCCGCGTACGCCGAGATGGCGGTGGCCCAGGCGGAGGCCGGGGTCCACGTGGTCGGCCCGTCCGGGATGATGGACGGCCAGGTCGGCGTGGTCCGCCGGGCCCTGGACGCCGCGGGCCACCAGGACGTGACGATCCTCGCGTACGCCGTGAAGTACGCCTCGGCCTTCTACGGCCCCTTCCGGGACGCCGTGGAGTCGGCGCTCGAGGGGGACCGCCGTACCTACCAGCAGGACCCGGCGAACCTGCGCGAGTCCCTGCGCGAGGTCGAGCTGGACGTCGCCGAGGGTGCCGACATGGTCATGGTCAAGCCGGCCCTGCCGTACCTCGACGTGGTCGCGGCGGTCCGGGCCGCGGTCGACGTCCCGGTCGCGGCCTACCAGGTCTCCGGCGAGTACGCGATGGTCGAGGCGGCGGCCGCGAACGGTTGGATCGACCGCGAGCGGGTGATGCTGGAGACGCTCACCTCGATCCGTCGTGCGGGCGCCCAGATCATCCTCACCTACTGGGCGGTCGAGGCCGCCGGATTGCTCCGCCAGCGCTACTGACCACCACCACAGCACGCGGCCGGTCCGTGCCCCGGCGGCCGCCCTGCCCGGCCATCCCCTTCTCGCGCCTTGCCCTCCCCGGCTTCCGTCCTGCCCGGCCTCGCCCTGCCCGGCCTCGCCCTGCCCGGGCTCCCGGTTTGCCCGGCCCGCCCTTCCCGGCCTCCGCTCTGCCCGGCTCGCCCTGCCCCGGCCGGCCCTTCCCGGCTGACCCATAGCAAGGGGACCGCTCTTGGGGCCTTGCCCTGGCGGACCTTCACGGGTCGGTCGCCGGCTGTCGACCTTCGTCTCTTTCCTTCGCGGCACCTGATGTCTTCGCCTGCCTCGGCGGAACGGATGTCTCGCCTGCCTCGGCAGAACGGGCGACGAGCTTCGTCCTGTGGCGCGTCGCCGAAGCAGGGGTATGCATCGACGAACTTCGTGACGGTGCGTAATGATCTGCCAGACCCGGCAGAACGCGTTCGCTGCCTTTGCTCTGCACCCTGATTCGCACCACTCACGGAGAGTGGCTGGTGCGAATTAGGGTGCAGAGCAAAGCCGGAGAATCGTGGTGTGTGCGGTGGCGAAGGTTTCGAGCGGATGTCCTGGTCAGGGATGGTGCGGCTCCGGCGGTGACCGGTGTTGGGTGGCGGGCGCAGGTAAGCCGCTTACCCTGGGTGATTCTGCTGTGGATCATGGTGTGGTGACCCAGCGT
>JAEYGD010000206.1 GCA_023402505.1 Actinomycetes bacterium | reverse complement strand
TCTGCTTGGCCTTAGCACGGCCGCGCCCCATGGCTCGACCCCCTCGCACAGAATGCGGGGCAGCCCGAAGGCGGGCCCCGATGACGTCAGGCATCTCTCGTGGCTCTTACGGTACATGGGGATGCCACCGTTCGGCACCTCGGGTTACCGTCGACCGGCTCCGCGCGTCGCGGTGGTCCAGTCGTCACACAGTGTACCCGGTAAGGACCGATCCTGGGAGCGCCCGTGACACCGGACGAATCGCCGCGAAATACAGCTTAACGGCCGTCACCCCGTCGAGGAGGCGCTGGGGCGGAACCAGCTCCGGTCCCGCCCCCGGCCCCGGTCACGGCAGGTGGATCGTCCGCAGCCGGCCCACCTCGGCCATCCGCCGCTCGGCCAGCCGGTCCGCGGCAACCGCCGGCGGCACACCCTCGGCATCGGCGAGCCGGAGGATCTCCCGCGTCGTGTCGTAGATCTTCGTCGCCCGCAGCTTGGCCCGCTGGAAGTTGAAGCCCTCGATCTCGTCAGCCACCTGGATCACGCCGCCGGCGTTGACCACGTAGTCGGGCGCGTACAGGATGCCGCGGTCGGCGAGCACCTTCTCGATGCCCGAGTGGGCGAGCTGGTTGTTCGCCGCCCCGGCGACCACCCTGGCCCGCAGCGCCGGGACCGTCTCGTCGTTCAGGGCGCCACCGAGCGCGCAGGGCGCGTACACGTCGATGTCGGCGGCGACCAGCGCGCTGACGTCGTCGAGCAGCGTCACCTGCGGGTGGGTGGTGCGGGCCCACTCCAGGGCCCTCGGGTTGACGTCGGTCGCCACGACCTCCGCGCCGTCCTCGAGGAGGTGACCGACCAGGTACTTGCCGACCTTGCCGAGACCGGCGACGCCGACGCGCCGCCCGTGCAGCGTGGGCGTGCCCCACACGTGCTCGGCGGCGGCGCGCATGCCCTGGAAGACCCCCCAGGCGGTGAGGACCGAGGAGTCACCGGCGCCGCCGTGCTCGACGCTGCGACCGGTCACGTACCGGGTCTCCCGGGCGATGACATCCATGTCCGCCACGTAGGTGCCGACGTCGCAGGCGGTGTAGTAGCGGCCGCGCAGCGTCTCCACGAAGCGGCCGTACGCGCGCAGCAGCGGCTCGCTCTTGACCTGCTCGGGGTCGCCCCAGATGACCGCCTTGCCGCCGCCGAGGTCCAGGCCGGCGAGCGCGTTCTTGTACGCCATGCCACGGGACAGGTCGAGCACGTCGGCGAGGGCGGCCTCCTCGCTCTCGTACGGGTAGAACCGGGTGCCGCCGAGCGCGGGGCCCAGCGCGGTGGAGTAGATGCCGATGATCGCCTTGAGGCCGGTCTGCTTGTCCTGGCAGAACACGACCTGTTCGTGACCGGCCGAACCGGGGTCGTCGGTGGTGGCGAATACGCCCATGACTCGCTCCTGGTGGGGGTGTGCGGCCTTGTGGGCCGCGACCTGGACGCCGGCGGGATGTTGCCGGTGCCGCTGAGCCTAGTATCGGCCGACGTCGCCCCGCCGTCCCCGCAGTGTGCGTCCGTACGGCGGGACCGACCCCGCGGCCCGCCGCGTGGCCTCCGTGAACGCGGTGCCGCCGGTGCTTCGCGTCCGACTCGTGGGAGGATCGCGCCGTGCCGTCGCTCTTCGCTTCATACCTGCGCGTGTATGAACCGCTGACCGCCTTCGACCGCGACCGCCAGACGTACTGGCGCCGTTACGTCGAACAGGGGCGGGCGGTCGCCCCGGTCGAGGGGCCGGGCCGCCAGCGGACGTCGGTGATCGAGGCGCTCGGCGCGGGCTGGACGCGCCTGCCGGAGCTGCCGGACGAGGCGTACGTCCTGGAGGCCGACGACACGCTGCTGGTGTGCCCGTGGAACCTGCGGATCCGGGTGGCGGAGGCGGCGTTGAGCGCGCGGGACGGCGTACCCCCGGTCCTGGCCGACGCCTTCGTGCCGCCGGTCCTGGCCGGGCAGGCGAAGGCGGTGGTCGACGACTGGCGCAGCGGGGCGCGCGTGCTGGAGCACGGCGTCCCCCGGGTGCACGAGCAGGTCGCCACCTGGGGCGTGCCGCTGCGGTGGTTCGTCCTCTTCGCGCCGGAGGAGCGGCACCACGTCACCCGGCCCGGCGGGCGGGCGCTGCGGTACCGGACGGAGATCTCCAAGGCGCGCCGCCGGTCGTCGCGCGCTCTCGCCGTGCTGCGCAAGTCGGTGGGCGCCGCACCGATCACCGATGCCGTGGAGGAGGCCGCACGCTGGCTGGAGGAGTTCCACCCACGGTCCGTCGTGGAGCTCGACTACGGGGGCCTGGTGGAGCTGCTCTCCGACGAGACGCTCGCCGCCGACGATTCGCCGGAGCTGGTCGCGGCCGGCCTGGCGGGGCTGTCGCGGGGCGAGGCGGAGGAGGCGTCGGCGGCGTACGACAAGCTGGTCGCCCGGTGGCGCGCTATCCAGCTCCTGGAGCGGTGCAACTAACCGCAAACCGCCCAGGTCGGTGCGGTAAGACGAGGCGGGCTCGTAGTTGACGCATCACGAACCGTGATCATGAGTCCGAATAAGGTACTTTCTGCCGTGTAAAAGTCGCATAATTCGGGCATGGTTCATCCGTCCGTCTAGGGACGTTCGGCCGTTCGGCCCATGTCGGACATCGGGGACTAGCCGGACCATGGGAGCCGCGTCGGCCGGCGGGTCCCCGGCCGATGTCTATACATGTGGAGGAGTGACCCATGGCATCGCGAACGCACGAACCGGAGCCGCTGCTCACGCCGGCCGAGGTGGCGTCGATGTTCCGTGTCGACCCGAAGACGGTGACCCGGTGGGCGAAGGCCGGCAAGCTGAGCGCCATCCGGACCCTGGGCGGCCACCGTCGATACCGGGAGTCGGAGGTCAGGGCCCTGCTGCAGGGGCAGATCCCGCAGCAGCGCCAGGGGGACTGACCGGGGCGACAGCCAACAGACGATGTGGGTGAGGGCGGCGGACGATCGGTCCGCCGCCCTCACCCATGTCCAGGGCGTCACCCCTTGAGCGTCACCCGGATGCCGACCGTGCCCTGCTCGCCCCGGCGCAGCCGGCTGCCCAGCAGGGTGAGCCGGCCGAGCAGCCGGTACTTCTCCTTGATCAGGGCGCGGACCCGCCGGGTGCCCGCCCCGTCGGACAGCGTGGCGTGGCCGGGCACCGCCGGGCCGTGCGGGCGGCCCCGGACGTCGCACGGCGCCACGGTCACGTCCCCGCTGCGGCGGATCCGTTTCACCTTGCCGGAGTCGGCCACCGTCCACACCGCGAGCGCGTCGCCGTCGCGGACCGCCCAGACCGGCGTCGCCACCGCCCGGCCGTCCTTCCGGAAGGTGGTGAGCAGGATGTACTTCTCCGCCGCGAGCCGGTCCAGCATGGTCACGCCGCAAGGATACGACCGCCACGGCCGGCTGAGTGGGCGGTTAGGGCGTGTCGCCGGCACCCGTTGCTGACCAGGGACGATCGCGTGCCATGGCCTAACGTGAGGGCATGATCGGCGAGCCGCGTACCGGCGACGTGTTCGGGGAGATGCTGCGGGACACTCTCGCCGTGGCCACCGGGGTCGGCCCCCGGCCGCTCGTGGGTGGCCGGCTGCCCCGGCCGGTCATCGAGATCATCGAACGCGACGACGGCCTGATCAACGGTGCCCCGGCCGCGCACTACCTGGACGGGCCGGAGCACTGGCAGCCGTACGACCACCGCGCCGTCGAGCGGGCGCGGGGCGCCACGCTGGACATCGGCGTGGGGGCGGGACGCGTCGCGCTGGTGCTCCAGGAGCGCGGCGTACCGGTCACCGGGCTGGACACCTCGGCCGGCGCACTCGACGTGTGCCGCCGTCGGGGCGTACGCGACCTGGTGCACGCGACGATCGACGCGCACGTCGCCGACGGGCGGCGCTACGACACCTTCCTGCTGCTCGGCAACAACCTCGGGCTGGTCGAGGGGCGCGAGCGGGCCCCCGGTTTCCTCGCCGCGCTGGCCGCGCTCGCCCGTCCCGGCGCACAGGTGATCGCCCACGGCACCGACCCGTACGGCACGCGGGACCCGCTACACACCGCTTACCACGAGCGCAACCGCGCCCGGGGACGCCTCGGTGGGCAGCTGCGGCTCCGGCTGCGCTACCGGGAGTTGGGCACGCCCTGGTTCGACTACCTGGTCTGCTCGCCGCAGGAGCTGGCCGAGCTGGTCCACGGCAGCCCCTGGCGGCTGGTCGACGTCGACGACCGGGACGCCCCCTACTACCTGGCGACCCTGCGGCTGCGCGCGGGCGGCCAGCCGGGTTGAGCGGGGCCGCTCACACCTCGACCGTCGGGGGGAGCGGCTCGGGCGGCAGGCCGCCGTCGCCGTCGACCACCGTGTCCGGAGTGCCGTCCTCGTCCAGGTCGACCATCGTGACGTCCACCGTGCCGTCGTGGTCGGTGTCGAACTGGAACAGGTCCGGCTTCCCGTCGCCGTCGGTGTCCGCCACCCAGACGTCGGTCCGCCCGTCGTTGTTGGTGTCGGCCCGCAGCAGGTCCACCCGCTCGTCGCCGCGCGTCTCGACGGTCTCCCCGGTGGTCTCCGGTGCCTGGCTCATCTCGTCCTCCCTCGATCGATGGCCGGACAGTACCCGGACCGCGCCGGCCGCACGCCTCCGCCACGACGCCGGAGCCTCATGCGGGTCGACCGGTGCCGCCTAATAGGGTCCCCGCATGAGCGAGCGAATCGTCAGGCACAGCGCGGGCGACCCCCGCGCCCCCGCAGGCAGGGAGGCAGCCGACCGCTGTGTCGTCGTCGGGGCCGGCACGATGGGCCTCGGGATCGCGTACGTGGCGGCCGGCGCCGGATACGACGTGGACCTCGTCGAGGTCGACCGGTCCCGGGGCGAGGTCGCGACGGCGCGCCTCGGTGAGCTGTGGGACCGGGCCGTGACCCGTGGCCGGTTGACCGCCGAGCAGGCCGACCGCAACCGGGCGCGGATCACCCTCCGGGGAGCCCTCGGCGAGGTCGCCGACGGCCCGGACGTGGCGGTGGAGGCGGTGCCGGAACGGGCCGACCTCAAGCGGTCCGTGCTGCGGGAGGCCGAGGCGCTGCGCCCCGCCCTGCTCGGCAGCAACACCTCCAGCATCTCGATCGCGGAGCTGGCCGACGGGCTGGCCCGGCCGGAGCGCTTCCTCGGGCTGCACTTCTTCAACCCGGTCTGGGCGATGGCGCTGCTCGAGGTCGTGGTCGGCCCGGCCACCGCGCCGGAGACCACCGACGCGGCGGTCGCGCTCGCCGGCCGGCTGGGCAAGGACCCCGTCGTCGTACGCGACATGCCCGGCTTCGCCACCTCCCGCCTGGGCGTGACGCTCGGCCTGGAGGCGATCCGGATGGTCGCCGACGGCGTCGCGAGCCCCGCCGACATCGACAAGGCGATGACGCTCGGGTACCGGCACCCGGTCGGCCCGCTGGAACTCACCGACCTGGTCGGGCTGGACGTCCGGCTCGACATCGCCCGCACGCTCCAGGCCGCGTACGGCGACCGGTTCGCGCCGCCGCCGCTGCTGGTCGAGATGGTCGCCGCCGGCCGGCTCGGCAAGAAGTCCGGTCAGGGCTTCTACCGCTGGGAGAACGGGGCCAGGGCGTGACCGGGCTGCGGATCGAGGAGCACGCCGACCGGGTGGTGGCGACGCTGGACCGCCCGGAGAAACGCAACGCCATCGACGCCGACCTGGTCGGCGAGCTGCACGGGCTGTGCGCCGCGCTGGAGGCCCGGCCGCGGCTGCTGCTGCTCACCGGTGGCACCGACGGCATCTTCGCCGGGGGCGCCGACATCGGCCAGCTCCGCGAGCGCGGGCGGCTGGACGCGCTCGCCGCGATCAACTCGGCCGTGTTCGCCCGGATCCGGGCGCTGCCGATGCCGACCGTGGCGGCCGTCGACGGGCCGGCGCTGGGCGGGGGCGCCGAGCTGGCGTACGCCTGTGACCTCCGGGTCTGTACGGCGCGGGCGGTCTTCGGCCAGCCCGAGGTGCGCCTCGGCATCCTGGCCGGCGCCGGCGCGACCCACCGGTTGCCGGCCCTCGTCGGCGAGGCGCGGGCCAAGGAGCTGCTCTTCACCGGCCGGCGGGTGGACGCGGAGGAGGCGCTGCGGATCGGCCTGGTCAACCGCGTGGTCGGCGATCCGGCCGAGCTGCTGCCGACGGCGCACGGCCTGCTCGACGAGATGGCGAAGGGCTCCGCTCTGGCGCTGCGGCTCACCAAGTTGGCCGTGGACGCGCCGGCCGCCGCCCACCCGCACCTGGACCTGGTCAGCCAGGCGGTGCTCTTCGAGGACGAGGAGAAGCACCGGCGGATGACGGAGTTCCTGGAACGGCGCCGGCGGTCCTGAGACGGGGAACGGCCCGCACCCGGTGCACCCGGTGCGGGCCGTCCACGTTCCGCTGGGGCATCAGCGCCGCAGCTGCACCCCCGCGTCGGCGAGAGCGCGGATCACCGCGGCCGACTCGCCGAAGCCGATGATCAGGACGGCGTCCGCCCCGAAGGTCTTGATCTCCTGCGCACCGGAGGAGAAGTCGACCGGCTTCGCCTTGGCGTCCTCCGGCGGGTCGTACGTGAGCAGCTTCAGCCGGTCCGTGCCGATGCCCGCCTTCTCCAGCTCGGTACGCACGATGTTCTGCAGGCCCTCGCCGTAGGAGTCCTTGCGGGCCACGATCGCGACCTTCTGCGGGCCGTCCCGCATGATGACGTCGGCGAGCGCCCGGCCCTGGAGGCTGTCCGGCGGCGCGGTGCGGAAGTAGAGGCCCTGGTCGTCCAGGCTGGTGAGGCTCGCGTCGGTGTTCGACGGGGAGAACAGGACCAGCCCGGCCCGCACCACGTCGGGCAGCACCTCCCGGGAGATGCCCGAGCCGCCGGCGCCGATGATGACATGTACGCCACCGGCCGCGTGGCTCGCCACGGTGGCCTTCGCGACCGCCGGGTTCGTGCCGTCGTCGCCGTCGACCCAGGTGACCGGGTCACCGAGGACCCCACCGCCGGCGTTGATCTCGTTGATCGCGAGCCGCGCGCCGGCAGCCATCGGCGGGTAGGCCAGTGCCAGGTCACCGGTCTTCGGCAGCAGGCCGCCCAGCACCAGCGGCGAACCGTCGTTGCGGTCGGCCGCGCCCTTGCCCTGCTTCTTCGGCTTCGGCGGCGCAGTGGTGCTCGCGGCCGACTCGGTGCCGGCACCGACGAACTCGGTCTTGCCGTCGTTGATCTGCTGCCCGTCGAAGTGCAGCGTGGCGTAGCTGGCCGTGGAGGGCTCACCGGCGTCGGTGAACCCGGCCCGCGCCATGGAGACGCTGCGGTACTCGATGTCCTGCCCCTTGCGGGCCAGGTCGAGGCAGGCCGCCGCGGTCTCGCAGCGCTGGCCGCCGTTGGTCACGCCGACGATCTGCTTCGCGACGGCGGCCGGGTCGGTGGTGCCCGCGAGCTGCGCGGCGAGCGCGCTGATCAGGACCGCGTCGTACGTCTCGGAGGCGTAGAGGTAGTCGGTCAGCTTCGGGTCGACCGAACGCAGTCGCGACTTGAAGTCCTCCGGCAGGGGGGTCAGTGGCGTCGTGCCCTTCATCCCGTCGACCAGACCGGCGTGCTCCTTCAGCTCGGCGGGGTACGAGTTGAGCATGTTGCCGTCCGTCCCGTAGAGCCGCACCTGGGTGGTGGTGGACTCCTCAGGCTGGTCGGTCCCGCAGGCGCTGGTGGCGAGCAGGAACGTCGCGCAGGCGGCCAGGGTGGCTGCTCGCGTGGCGCGTGAGATGAACATGGTCGTCCTTCCCTCTGGCGAAGGTCCGCTGGGCAGATTAGCGTGCCGGGCTTTGGCGCGGGACCGTGGCTGTGCCTCAATCCGCAGGTAGACGGCCTCGATTACGCAGAGTCACCGTTGAGCGGTCGCTTGACCCGCCGTCCTACCGTGCCCTGCGTGACCGATTCACCACAGCAGACGTTCGACGACGCCGCGGCCGTGCTGCGCTCGGCGCTGGCCGGCGACGGCGACGGCGTCTGCGGCACCTTCGACGCCGTCGTCGACCGGTCGGGCCTGGCCGGGGCGTACGGGGTCGCGTGGTGTCTCGCGGCGACGATGGTGGGTGAACCCGGCCCCTCCGGCGCGTGCACGCTCGACTTTCCCGGCATCGAGGAGGCCGGGTACGACACCCGCTGGGTGGCCCGTTTCGTCAGCGCGTACGCCAATTCCGACTCCGACACCGGCGAGGCGCTGTTCGGTGCCGCGGCGGCCGACGGGCTGCTGCCCGACTGCCTGCTGACCCTCGCCGGGTCGACGGTCGCCACCCTGCGCAGCCGCGCCGGGTAGGCCGAGCGACGCCCGGTCGCGCCGGGCATCGGGCAGCCGACCGGGTCCGACCGCGTGGTGGGAGATCGGCCGCTCGTACCGTGCCGCCGCCCGGCGCCGGCCACCCGCGTGGTAGGCCTGTGCGCATGTCCGAGGCGATGCTCAGCAAGGTCCGCAAGCTGCTGGCCCAGGCCGAGGACCCGGCCTGCACGCCCGCCGAGTCGGCGGCCTTCACCGCGAAGGCGACCGAGTTGATCGCCCGCTACGGCGTCGACCGGGCGCTGCTGGCCGCCCGTGACCCGGCCACCGACCCGGTCGGCGACCGGGTGGTCGAGGTCGTCGCCCCGTACGCCCGGGACAAGGCCGGGCTGCTCGCGGCCGTCGCCGATCCGCTGCGCTGCCGGTGCGTCCGCCGGCGCCAGGGCAGCGGGTTCGCGATGCACCTGTTCGGCTTCGCGAGCGACCTCGAACGCGTCGACCTGCTCTTCACCTCGCTGCTCGTGCAGGCCGCCCACGGCCTCGCCGGCACGCCCGTGCCGGCCGACGAGCATCCGGCCGCGTTCCGGCGCTCGTGGCTGGCCGGTTTCGCGCAGGTCGTCGGCCAGCGGCTGCGCGCGGCGGAGGCGCACGCGGCGGCCGACTCGGGCGCCCCCTCGGTCGCGCTGGTCCTCGCCGACCGGTCCGACCGGGTACGACGCCGGCTCGCCGAGGTCTATCCGCGACTGCGTACCGCCCAGCCACGCCGGCTGGCGGGCACCGGGTTCGGGTCCGGCGCCGAGGCCGGGCACCGGGCCGACCTCGGCGATCCCGGTGTCACCACCCGGCCGGGCCGGCCGGGGCTCGGGCGCTGAACCCGGCGGGTGCGTCTCGGCGTCGCCGCGCGACAGGGCCGGCGGGACTCAGCCGGTGCTGCCCTTGGCCACCACGCTCGCGTAGCGGGACAGCAACTCGTGCCAGCCGGCGGTGAGCGCCTGGCGGTAGCCCTCCGCCGCCTCGCCGTGGCGGTCGAAGTGGCGGTGCTCCACCTCGACCCGGGTCCGGTCCGGCCCGTCGGGGTGGAACAGCACCTCGACCTCGCTCGCCCGAGCCGGGTCCGGCACCGGGGCCCGGTCCGGGCCGATCTGCCAGGTGAACACGAGCCGTCGGGGCGGATCCCAGGTCAGCACCCGGCCCCAGTCGTTCCGGAAGCCGTGCGGGCCGATCTCGTAGAGCATCCCGCCGGCCTGCGGCTCCATGCCCAGCTCGGTGAGCAGGCCGGGACCGGACCAGGTGTACTCCGTGACCCACCAGTCGGTCATCGCGCCGGTGAACACCTCGAACGCCTGCTCGACGGGGGCGGGAACGAGGAGCCGGCTGCGGAGTGAGAACCGTTCGGGATCCTGCCGGATGTCGGTCGGATCGGCCATCTCCTGTCCCATAGGCCCGGACCATACCGGCTGATGCCCGGGTGCGCAGCTTCGTGAGGCCGCCCGGTTCCGGACGTCCCGGGACGCCGTGCCGCCGCACGGTTGATCGACGCTGGTGGACGGCCTGGCGGATGCCGCACCGCGGTCGGCCCCCGCAACCCGGCCTGCCGGGATCGGGCCGGGCCGCCCAGACCGACAGGTCCGGATGGGTGGGCGGAAAGCGGGTAAGCGCGCCCGACGGTCGGCCCAGCGGCCGCGTGGAGCGGGAGCGGAGCATGAGCGAGAACGCGGAGCGACGGGAACCGGGCCGGTCCGGGGACGAGGCGGGGGGCCGGCGGGAGGGCGCGGAGCCGGTCCGAAGGGACGAGGGTACGGCCAGCCAGCCCGGGGGCGCGGAGCCGGACGTTTTCCTCGACGTGCCGGAGGTGTCGGTCGACTCGATCCGGCTGGCGGTGGACGGCCTGGACGCCGACCTGTCCCTGCGCGCCCGGCTGGCCAACCTGCTCCAACTCGACGCCGGCGTCCGCGTGCACCTGCGCGGGGTCGAGCTGGACATCACCGGGGTGCACGCCGAGGCGCAGCTGAAGGTGCGCCTGGAGAAGCTGGTGCAGATCCTCGACCGGGCGCTCAGCACGATCGACCGCAATCCGCAGGTCATCGAGGCGCTGGCGGCTACGGCGATCGACTCGATCGACGACGTGAACCGCGCCGCGGATCACCTCCGTCAGCAGGGCGACCAACTGGCGGCGGCGCGGAGGGTCACCGAGTCCACGGCCGGTCGCGCCGGCCCGGGCCCGGCCCGCAGCGGCGCCGGCCAGGCGCCCGAGCGCCGGTCGGAAGCCCTCGGTCGCGGGTCGGACGCGGGCGGCGCGACCGACGAGTTGGGGCAACAGGTGGGTGCGATCGGGGCGGTGGCGGACCGGGCACCCCGTTCCCGGACCGGCGGCGTGTCCGGTGAACAGCCGGTGGCTCCCGGCCCGTCCGGCGGCGGGCGTCCGCAGGGTGGGCC
>JAEYGD010000190.1 GCA_023402505.1 Actinomycetes bacterium | reverse complement strand
CGTTGGAGCCGAGCGCCTCGGAGACCTGCCGGATGGCGTACGGGAACTCCTCGCGCGAGGGCAGCACCGGGATCAGCGCCCGCTCGGCGAGCGCGCCGTGGCCGATCTCGCGCCGCTTCGGCGAGCCGACCCGGCCGGTCTCCCCGGTGGAGTACGGCGGGAAGTTGTAGTTGTGCATGTAGCGCTTGGACTTCTCCGGGGAGAGCGTGTCCAGGGCCTGCTCCATGCGCAGCATGTTGAGCGTGGTGACGCCCAGGATCTGGGTCTCGCCACGCTCGAACAGCGCCGAGCCGTGCACCCGCGGCAGCACGCCGACCTCGGCGCTCAGCGGACGGATGTCGCGGGGGCCACGGCCGTCGATGCGGACCTGCTCGCGGAGGACCCGGTTGCGCACCTCGGACTTGGTCAGCGACCGCAGGGAGGCGGACAGCTCCTTCTCCCGGCCCTCGAAGCGCGGGCCGAGCTCCTCGGCCACCCGCGCCTTGATCCGGTCCAGGGCCTCCTCGCGGTCGGCCTTGCCGGCGATCTTCAGGGCCTCCGCCACGTCGGCGCGGGCCAGCTCCGACACGGCGTCGTACGCGTCGTCGGAGTAGTCGAGGAACACCGGGAACTCGGCGACCGGCTTGGCGGCCACCTCGGCCAGCTCGCTCTGCGCGCGGCACAGCTCACGGATGGCGGGCTTGGCGGCCTCCAGGCCGCTCGCCACGACCTCCTCGGTCGGGGCGGGCGCGCCGCCGGCGACCAGCTTCACGGTGTGCTCGGTGGCCTCGGCCTCGACCATCATGATCGCGACGTCACCGTCGGGCAGGGCACGGCCGGCGACGACCATGTCGAAGGTGGCGCGGCCGAGCTCCTCGTGGGTCGGGAAGGCGACCCACTGGCCGTCGACGTGCGCCATCCGGGTGGCACCGATCGGGCCGGAGAACGGCAGGCCGGAGAGCTTGGTCGACATCGAGGCGGCGTTGATCGCCACCACGTCGTACGGGTGCTGCGGGTCGAGCGCCAGGATGGTCTCGACGACCTGGACCTCGTTGCGCAGGCCCTTGACGAACGACGGGCGCAGCGGCCGGTCGATCAGCCGGCAGGTGAGGATCGCGTCCTCGCTGGGCCGGCCCTCGCGGCGGAAGAACGAGCCGGGGATGCGGCCCGCGGCGTACATCCGCTCCTCGACGTCGACGGTCAGCGGGAAGAAGTCGAACTGCTCCTTCGGCTGCTTCCCGGCGGTGGTGGCGGAGAGGACGACCGTCTCGCCGAGCTGGGCGACGACGGAGCCGGCGGCCTGGCGGGCCAGGCGACCGGTGGAGAAGGTGATCTCCCGGGTGCCGAAGGCCCCGTTGTCGATCACGGCGGTGCGGGACTCGGTGCCGAGGTTGGTCTCGGTCATCTGCGGTTGTGCTCCTTCGCGTAACGGACCCGCGACGCGGAGCTGCTCAGACGGCCGGTCTTCGATCGAAGCGCCCGGGCGGGTCGGCGTCGTGCCGGATGCCCGGGGGCCACTACCGGAGACCGGTACGCTGACCGGCTCCCGGTGTGTCGGGTGGTCGCGCGGTCCTGGTTGTTCGGGTGCCGGTGAAGCCGGCGCGGGGGAGCGGCCAGGTCGGCCGCTCCCCCGTCACGTCACCGGCGCAGACCGAGCCGCTCGATGAGCGACCGGTAGCGGTTGATGTCCTTCTTCTGGACGTAGTTGAGCAGCCGACGGCGACGGCCGACCAGCAGCAGCAGCCCACGGCGGCTGTGGTGGTCGTGCTTGTGCACCTTCAGGTGCTCGGTCAGGTCCGCGATCCGCTTGGTGAGGACCGCGACCTGCACCTCCGGCGAACCGGTGTCGCCCTCGGCGGTCGCGTACTCCGAGCGGATCTGGGCCCTGGCTTCCTGGTCGAGCGCCATGTTCTCCCTGTTTCGGTGGGTTGTTTCGGTGGTGTCCGCCGTGTCGGTGTCACCCGATCGGCCGGGTCGCTTGCCCGGAGGCGGACGGTCCTCGCACCCGCGGCGTCGTGCAGGCACGCGAGGCCCCACGTCGGTCAGCCGACGTCTCCGTCAGCCTACCAGCAACCCGCCGGAGGGGCCGGTCAAGGGCACGTGCGTCCGGTCCCGCGCTCAGCCCAGGGCCCGGCGCGTGCGCTCGACGTCCTCGGTGATCTGGGCCACCAGCGGCTCGATCGAGTCGTAGCGGACCTGCCCGCGCAGGTGCGCCACGAAGTCCAGGGCGAGCCGCTCGCCGTACAGATCGCCGTCGAAGTCGAGCACGTACGCCTCGACCCGCCGTTCCCGCCCGGAGAAGGTCGGGTTCGTGCCGATGGACACCGCCGCCATCAGCGGCTCCCGCTGCCCCCGACGCACCAGCCGGGCGGCGTAGATGCCGTCGGCGGGGACCGCCGCGTAGCGGTGGCAGAGCAGGTTGGCGGTGGGGAAGCCGAGTTCCCGGCCGCGCTGGTCGCCCCGCACCACGACGCCCTCCAGCCGGTGCGGCCGGCCCAGCGCGTTCGCGGCGGCCACCACGTCACCGGCGTCGACGCACGAGCGGATGTACGTGGAGGAGAACACCGTTCCCGCCTCGGCCACCAGGGGCGCGCCCTCCACGGCGAAGCCGAACGTGCGGCCGAGCCGTTCCAGCAGCGGCACGTCCCCGGCCGCCCGGTGCCCGAAGCGGAAGTTGTCCCCCACCACCACGAGCGCGGCGTGCAGGTGCTCGACCAGGACGTCGTGCACGAACTCCTCCGCCGGCAGCCGGGAGAACTCCGGCGTGAACGGCACCACGCAGAGCACGTCCGCGCCCAGCGCCTCGATCAGCTCGGCCTTGCGGGCCGGCTCGGTGAGCACCGCCGGGTGCGATCCCGGGCGCACCACCTCGGCCGGGTGCGGGTCGAACGTGACGACCACCGACGCGACGCCGAGTTCCCGGGCGCGGGCGACGGCGTGACCGATCGTCGCCTGGTGCCCCTTGTGCACACCGTCGAAGACGCCGATGGTCACGACCGACCGGCCCCAGCCACCGGGCGCCGCGTCGTACCCCCGCCACCGCTGCATGCTGCTCCTCCCTGCGCCCGCGACCGCCGCCGTCACGCCGGCGCCAACACGATCTCCGCGCGGGCCCGACCGTCCCGCTCGCTGACGATAGCGATCAACCCGCCGGCCGGGCCGAACACCGCGTACGGCCCGTCGATCCCGACCGGGTCCAGCGGACCGCCGTGGGAGAGGATCCGCTCCTCGTCGGCGGTCGCGTCGCGGCGCGCGAAGAACCGGTCGGCCGCCGCCGCGAGCGGCAGCGTGACCACCTCGGGGGCGCGGCGCTCCAGGTCGTCGAGGGTGGCGGCCTCGGTGAGGGTGAAGCCACCCACGGCGGTACGCCGCAGCGCGGTGAGGTGGCCCCCGACGCCCAGCGCCAGACCCGCGTCCCGGGCGATGGCCCGGACGTACGTGCCGGAGGAGCAGGTGACGTCGATGTCGACGTCGACCACGTCGACCCCGTCCCGCCGGATCGCCCGCACGTCGAGGCGGGAGATGGTGACCGGCCGGGCGGGCAGGTCGACGCTCTCCCCCGCGCGGACCCGCTTGTACGCCCGCTGCCCGTCGATCTTGATGGCGCTGACCGCGCTGGGCACCTGCTCGACGTCGCCGGTGAGCGCCGACAGGGCGGCCCGGATCGCGTCGTCGGTCACCTGCCCGGCCGGCGTGCTGGCGATCACGTCGCCCTCGGCGTCGTCGGTGACGGTCGCCTGCCCGAGCCGGATCGTCGCGAGGTAGCTCTTCCCGGCCCCGATCACGTACGTCAGGAGGCGGGTCGCCCGGCCGACGCCGATCACCAGGACACCGGTGGCCATCGGGTCGAGGGTGCCGCCGTGCCCGACCCGCCGGGTCCTCGCCAGCCGTCGCACCCGGGCCACCACGTCGTGCGACGTCATGCCGCCGGGTTTGTCGACCACGATCAGTCCGTCTGCGCTCACGGGCGCCAAGCCTGCCAGACGCCGCCGGCGATCAGGGTGCGGAGGCCGGCCGAAAACCGGGCTGTGACGTTCGCCTCGCCCTGCCATCATGTCCACAGTGACGCCCGTCGCCGCC
This sequence comes from Actinomycetes bacterium, assembly GCA_023402505.1. GTDB lineage: Bacteria > Actinomycetota > Actinomycetes > Mycobacteriales > Micromonosporaceae > Micromonospora. Next base: position 5,584 of record JAEYGD010000190.1, on the reverse strand, counting down.
GGGCGTCGGGACCACGGGGAGACCAGATGGGCACTCAGCACGATCACCGGGCCGGCGACCAGAGCTTCCTGCGCACGCCGCGTCCCGCCGCCACCCTGCCGGACTGGATGCTCGACCCGCCGTCGCCCCGGCGCACCGTCGGCGACCGGGTGGCCGGCGTGGCCTGGTCGCTGCCCGGCGCCATGGCGCTGCGCCGCCGCTGGTGGGCCTGGCAGGGGCGGCAGCGCCTGCACCAGCGCTTCCCGAACGCGGTCAAGACGGTGAGCTTCTTCCTCTGCTTCCTCCTGGCGCTGGGTCTGGTGCTGGCCGCGAACGCTCTCTTCGGGATGTCCTGAGCCCGTCGGCGTCAGGCCCGTTCGGCTCCGACGACCGCCCAGCCGCCGGAGCGCAGGCGCAGCAGCAGCGCGACCAGCCGTAGCACCACGAACAGCGTGAGCCCGGCCCAGATCCCGCCGAGCCCCAGTCCGAGCCCGTACGCCAGCCAGATCGCCGGCAGGAACCCGCCCAGCGCCGCCACGATTGTGAGGTTGCGCAGGTAGCGCACGTCCCCGGCGCCGATGAGCACCCCGTCCAGGGCGAAGACGACGCCGGCCAGCGGGAGCATCGCCACGAACCACGGCCAGGCCAGCATCGCCTGGTCGCGTACCTGCGGGTCGGAGCTGAACCACCCGGGGACGACGCCGGCGCCGGCGGCGACGAGCGCCGCGAACACCACGCCGCAGACTCCGCCGAGCAGTCCGATCCGGCGGGCCAGGCCGCGGGCGGCGGCGGCGTCCCCGGCGCCCAGCGCCGCTCCGACGAGGGCCTGGGCGGCGATGGCGAGCGCGTCGAGCACCAGCGCGGTGAAGAACCACAGTTGCAGGGCGATCTGGTGGGCGCCGACCGCCGCCGCGCCGAACCGGGCGGCCACCGCGGTGGCGGAGAGGAAGCTCGCCTGGAACGCGACGCCGCGGATCAGCAGGTCCCGGCTGAGCACGAGCTGCTGCGCGAGGACCCGCGGCCGTGGTCGCAGGTCCACCCGCTCGGCCACCAGCGCCCCGGCGAAGAGCGCGCCGGAGATGCTCTGGGCGATCACGTTGGCCACCGCGGAGCCGGGCAGGCCGAGACCGGCCGGGTAGACCAGCAGCGGGCAGAGCAGGGCGGAGAGCAGGTTCGGGCCGAGCACGAACCACAGGGGGCGGCGGGTGTCCTGGATGCCGCGCAGCCAGCCGTTGCCGGCCGCGGCGAGCAGCAGGCCCGGCGCGCCGAGCGCCGCGATGCGCAGCCACTGGGCGGCGGCGTCGGAGACCTCGCCGTCGGCTCCGGCCAGGGTACGGGCGAGCGCCCCGCCGCCGAACTGCATGCCGACCGCGACGGTCACACCGACCGCGAGGGCCAGCCAGGACGCCTGGACGCCCTCGGCGACGGCGGCCGAGCGGTCACCGGCCCCGAAGCGCCGGGCCGACCGGCCGGTGGTGCCGTACGCGACGACGGTGCCGAGCCAGGCGATGAGCGTCAGTACGGTGCCGCCGATGGCGAGCGCGGCGAGCGGGACCCGACCGAGGTGCCCGACGACGGCGGTGTCGACCAGGACGTAGAGCGGCTCGGCGGCCAGCACCACGAGGGCGGGAAGGGCGAGCGCCGCGATCCGGCGTGGTGACGCGGAACGGGGCGCGGTGGCGACGGGCTGGCTCATCGCCGCCGATCCTGACACGCGCCTGGTAAGGGCCGCAAGCGCGGGCATCACTTACCCGATGGGGGTGGCACCGTCCGGTCCGGTCGACGCCCGGCGAGCGGCATCGGCGCCGCGACCGGGCGTCAACCGATCGGCAGGAGGGTCACTGGCGGGTGTCCATCGACGTCTGCAGGGCGCGCCGCATCTGCTCGCGGGCCTCGTCGTTGGTCTCGGGCTTGGGCTTGTTCGGCATGGCGGTGAAGTCCCTTCCAGGGCGCGAGCCACCGGCACGGCGGTGGAACTCACGGGCGGTGTCTGCCCCGCGGCGGTCCGGGATCACCGGAGCGGCTCGTGGGACGGCGAGCCCGGGTCGGTCCGACCCTGGAGGGAGGCGGCGCCGGGTGCGGCCCCACCCCCACGACCAGCGCCATCGGCTGGCGTCGGTCGATTCCCAAGCTATCGTTCAGGTCCGCATGCTGCCGAGGGTTCCCATCATCTGGGCGGCGCCACCCGGCGCCGGGCGCCGCACCTCACCGGGCCAGGAAGTGCCAGCCCAGCCACCACCAGAAGCCGAAGACACCGATCCGGCCGACCGGCACCGACCCCACCTCGTAGCGCATCACGTACGCGCAGACCTCGCCGAGGGTCGGGATCCGGGAACCCTCCCGGCGCGCCGCCCACTCCACCACGGCGAACAGTGTCATCGCCGCCAGGAAACCGCCGATCGCCAACGCCCGCATCATCGCCGCACCAGCCCCCAGAACGCGGACAGCCAGGCCAGCCAGGCCGCGGACCGGACCAACCGGTCCTCCAGCAACGGATCGGCCAGCCGGGAGAGGGTCGGGAAGTCGTCGCCCGCCGCGGCCATGAACGTGGCCCCCTCGAACACCACGAACACCGTCACCGGCAACGTCCACCACACCGCGCCGGAGTCCAGCCGGTGCGGGGCCGGCCGCCGGGGCACCCGGTTGCTGAGGCCGAGCCAGATCAGCACGCCGCCGGTGCCGAGCGTCCAGAGGTTGGCCTCGACCGAGAAGGACGGAAACCGACCGCCGACCAGCGACAGGCAGACGAGCACCGGTACTGCGACGGCGGGACGGTCCCAGGCGCGGGACGCCTCGACGGTGAGGTGGTGAGGCTGCTCCATCCCGCAATTCTGCCCATGGTCACCGACGGCCGGAAGATGGACACCCCCCGGAGCCGACCCTGATCTTCGCCCGCCGGTCAGCCGCCGGCGGCGCCGAGCAGCGCCCCGGCCAACTCGCGGCGGATCGCGTCGACCACCTGCTCGGCGCTGCCCCGGCCGGTGAAGCCGGCCGCGAAGCGGTGCCCGCCACCACCCAGCGCCACCGCCACCCGGCTCACGTCCACCGCGCCCTTGCTGCGCAGCGAGACCGCCCACTCACCGGTCCCGGCCTGCTTCACCACGCAGCTCACGTCCGCCTCCGCCGTGCACCGCACCGAGTCGATGAGCGCCTCCAGCACGTACGGCCGCTGCCCGTAGCGGGCCAGGTCGTCCAGTGTGGCGAAGGTCCACACCAGACCGTGGCCGCCGGCCGCCTCCGGCTCCAGCCGGGCCCGGCCGGCCACCTCGCCGAAGAGGCGTACGGCCCCGAACGGTCGGGTGTCGAAGATCCGCCGGGAGATGTCACCCGGCCGGATGCCGGTGGCCAGCAACCGGGCCGCGAACCGGTGCACCTCGGGCGTGGTGGCCTCGAACCGGAACGAGCCGGTGTCGGTGCTGAGCGCCACGTACAGGCACTCCGCGATCGCCGCGTCCAGCGGCACCCCGAGCCGGGTCAGCAGCCCGTCGACGACCACCGAGGTGGCCGCCGCGTGGGGATCGACCAGGTTGACCGCCCCGAACCGGGTGTTCGACGCGTGATGGTCGAGCACCACGCTGGCACCGGCGGTCGCCAGCCGGTCGACCAGTTCCCCCAACCGCGACTCGCTGGCCGCGTCGAAGCAGACCACCAGATCCGGATCCCGGTACGCCTCCGCCGCCGGCACCAGCAGTTCCTCGCCCGGCAGCCCGCGCAGCGTCTCCGGCACCTCCGGCGGGCCGGGGAAGGTGGCCTGTACCTGCCCCACGCCGAGCCACCGCAGCCCGAGGGCGAACCCGAGCATGCTGCCGAGGGCGTCACCGTCCGGGTTGACGTGGCAGATCAGCAGCACCCGCCCGGCTGGCGGCACGCCCCGTACGGCGTCGACAGCCGCCGCCCAGTCGGTCTCGGCCGGTCCGGAGGGATCGGTCACCGGCGGTCGCCCCGGGGCGGGTCGGCTTCCCCGGTCTCCTCGGTCCCGGTGTCCCCGGCCTCGTCGTCGGTCTCGTCCTCCAGCCGGTACGGCTGGGCCTCGCCCGCGTACTCCGCCTTGGCGGCGAGGCGCTGCACCTCGGCGTCCGCGTTGCGGGCCTGGGCGAGCAGGTCGTCGATGTGCTTGACCTGGTCCTGCACGTCGTCCAGGACGAAGGTCAACGTCGGCGAGTGCCGCAGCCCCAGCGCCTTGCCCACCGTGCTGCGCAGCATGCCCTTGGCGCTCTCCAGCGCCGCCGCGGTGCCCGACTGCGCCGCCGCGTCACCGAGCACCGTGTAGAAGACCGTCGCGTCCCGCAGGTCGGCGGTGATCCGGGCGTCGGTGATGGTGATCATGCCGAGCCGGGGGTCCTTGATCTGGCTGCGCACCACCGACGCGACCAGCTCACGCACCCGCTCCGCGTGCCGGCGTACCTTGGCCGGATCCGACATCTCGCCACCTCCACGGCGTCCCGCTCCCGGCCGCAGCCGGGGACGCGGAACGTCACCCGGGCCGGCCGGCCAACACCTCGAACACTACCCGCGTCCCCTGCCCGGGCGTACGCCGCCGGCGATGGCCCGGCCCACCGGTCAGTCGTCCCCGCCGTGCAGGCGTCGCCGCACCGCCAGCAACTCGATCTCGGGGCGGGCGGCCACCAGCCGCTCGCACGAATCCAGCACCTCGCGCACGTGTGCCGCCTCGGCGGCCACCACGGCGACGCCGATCTCCGCCCGACCGTGCAGGTCGAGCGCCCCCACCTCGGCGGCCGACACCTCGAAGCGGCGCAGCGCCGCCACGATCGGCCGTACGTAGGATCTCTTGGCCTTCAGCGACCGGGAGTCGCCCGGCAGCAGCAGGTCGAATACCGCGGTTCCGGTGAACATCGCCCCGGACATTACGGTCCGTCCCGGACATGATCAAGGGGTTTACGCCGACGCGGCGTAAACCCCTCGATCAGTGTCCTACCGGATCAGGCGCGCGCCTTCTCCCGCATCTCGAAGGTCTCGATCACGTCGCCGACCTGGACGTTGTTGTAACCAGCCAGGGTCAGACCGCACTCGAAGCCCTCGCGCACCTCGGTCGCGTCGTCCTTGAACCGCTTGAGCGAGCTGATGGTGAGGTTGTCCGCCACCACCGCGCCGTCGCGGAGCAGACGGGCCTTGGCGTTGCGCCGGATGAGGCCCGACCGGACGATGCAACCGGAGATGTTGCCGATCTTGGACGAGCGGAAGACCTCGCGAACCTCCGCGGTGCCCAGCTCGACCTCCTCGTACTCCGGCTTGAGCAGGCCCTTGAGCGCCGCCTCGATCTCCTCGATGGCCTGGTAGATCACGGTGTAGTACCGGATCTCCACACCCTCGCGGTCGGCCATCTCGCGGACCTTGTTGGCGGCCCGCACGTTGAAGCCGATGATCGTGACCGCCTCGGACGACGCGCTCGCGAGCATGACGTCGCTCTCGGTGATCGCGCCGACGCCCCGGTGGATGATCCTGAGCTGGACCTCCTCGGGGATGTCGAGGTTGAACAGCGCGTCCTCGAGCGCCTCCACGGAACCGGAGACGTCGCCCTTGAGCACCAGGTTGAGCGAGGTCTTCTCGCCCTCCTTGAGCTGCTCCATGAGCGTCTCGAGAGTGG
>JAEYGD010000036.1 GCA_023402505.1 Actinomycetes bacterium | reverse complement strand
ACCGGGGCCGCCGGGGCCCCGACGGGGGGGGGGGGGGCGCGGCGCGTGGTGGGTCCGGGCGGTCGGGACGACGGCCGGAATGCCGGAATGCGTTCCTGGTGGCACAACGATTACCGGCACGTAACTTTTCATTGACGAATCTGAATAAGAAGCCGCATCATCGTCGCACGGTCGATCGGACATCCGCACCCCACCACCACGCGGAGGTGCAGCCATGCTGCTCCGAAGGACCGTCACCCTGCTCGCCGTCGCCCTCGCCGCGGCGCTCGCCGTCCCGGCCGCCGCCGTCGCGGCACCCGCCCCCACCGCACCCGGTCCCGCCGCGGTGCCGGCCGCCGCCGATCCCGCCACCACCGCCAACCCGGTGATCGTCGTCGGCGGCCTGAGCGGCTTCGCCGCCGTCTACGAGCCGCTCGCCGCGCGCCTGCGCGCCGACGGCTTCCGTCCGTTCGTCTACGAACTGCCGGGCCTCGGCTTCGGCGACATCCCCACCTCCGCCCGGGCCTTCGCCGGCTACGTCGAGCAGGTCCGCGCCGTCACCGGCGCGGCCCGGGTGGACGTCGTCGGGCACTCCGAGGGCGGGCTGGTGGCCCGCTACTGGCTCAAGCGGCTCGGCGGCACCGGCGCCGTCGGCCGGTACGTGAGCCTCGGCTCCCCGCAGTACGGGACGTACGTGGCGAACATCCTCACCTTCCTCGGGCTCGGCAGCTGCGCGGGCGTCGTGGCCTGCCAGCAGATGACGATCGGCTCCGGCTTCCTCGACGACCTCAACGCCGGTGACGACACCCCGGACGCGGTCCGCTACACCACCGTCCGCACCAACCAGGACGAACTGGTCCGGCCGGTCGGCAACGCGGCACTCGCGGACGGGGCGACCAACGTGCTGATCCAGTCGTGGTGCCCGCTCCGCCTGGTCGGGCACGTCGGGCTGGTGCTGGACGGCACCACGTACACGGTCATCCGCCAGGCGCTGCGCGACGCGGCGATCCGGCCCAACTGCCTCGCGCTGTAGGGCGCGGGCCCCGGCACGGGCGGCCGGTCCACCGGCCGCCCGGCGCCGGACGAGCCGGGCCGGGGTCGCTCCCCGCCGCGGTCCTCGCGAAGTTGGCCGTGCCGGGTGCCGGCTCGTGGGACGCTGGGCCCGTGCCGGTCGGCGTCGACCACCGCCACCGGCGGGAGGGGAGCGCCATGACGCGGACGCCGGAGGTCGACTTCGCGCTCGACACGTACGAGTGCATCGTGCTCTATCCCGGCCCGTCCGGCCGGGCGCTGCCGGCGGAGACCGTGCAGCGGCTCCAGGCCGAGCACCTCGCGCACATGCAGGCCCTCCAGCGGCGGGGCGTCATCCTGGTCGCCGGTGCGGTCGACGGCCCGGCCCGGGAGCCGGACCCGCCGCTCGGGTTCGGCCTGGCCCGCACCGGTTCGGTGGACGACGTCCGCAGCGTGATGGAGGCCGACCCGGCCGTCCAGGCCGGCCTCTACAAGGTCGACGTGATGAGCTTCTACTGCCCGGCCGGCTCGCTCGAGTTCCCCCTCGCCAAGACCGAGAGTTGAGCGGGCGTCCAGCGCCGTTCGCGGGCGTCCCGGATACCGTTCACCCGCGCCTTCCGGGGCGGCCGACGACGGACGGTACGATTCCGGGCGCGCGGTCGCCGATGCCCGCCCACGACGTCCCCGGCGGACTCCCGCCGGTCGCGCAGCCGCGCGTCGTCGGACAACCGTGTTCGCAGTGCGACAAGGGTCGGCCCGTGGTCCGGCCCGGAGGAGAGACTAGCCTGATGGGCGTGACACGCCGCGCGAAGATCGTCTGCACCCTTGGCCCCGCCACGTCCTCGCCCGAACGCATCCGGGGGCTCGTCGAGGCCGGCATGAACGTGGCGAGGCTCAACTTCAGCCACGGCACCCACGCCGACCACGAGGCCGTCCACCGCCTCGTCCGGGAGGCGGCCGAGGCGGCCGGGCGGCCGGTCGCGGTGCTGGCCGACCTGCAGGGGCCCAAGATCAGGCTCGGCCGGTTCGCCGACGGCCCGCACGAGTGGCGCACCGGCGACTCTGTCGTCATCACCAGCGACGACGTTCCCGGCACCCGGGACCGCGTCTCCTGCACCTACCGCAAGCTCCCCCAGGAGGTGAAGCCCGGCGACCGGCTGCTGATCGACGACGGCCGGGTGGCGGTCGAGGTCACCGACGTCACCGGCAACGACATCCGCTGCCTGGTCACCGAGGGCGGCCCGGTCTCCAACAACAAGGGCGTGTCGCTGCCCAACGTCGCCGTCAGCGTTCCCGCCCTGTCCGAGAAGGACGCGGAGGACCTGCGGTTCGCCCTCGGCCTCGGCGTCGACCTGGTGGCGCTCTCCTTCGTCCGCTCCGCCGACGACATCAAGCTGGTCCACGCCATCATGGCCGAGGAGGGCGTGCACCGGCCGGTGCTGGCCAAGGTCGAGAAGCCCGAGGCGGTGGACCATCTCGAGGCGATCGTGCTGGCGTTCGACGGTGTGATGGTGGCCCGCGGCGACCTGGGCGTGGAGCTGCCGCTGGACCAGGTGCCCCTGGTCCAGAAGCGGGCCGTGCAGCTGTGCCGGGAGAACGCCAAGCCGGTCATCGTCGCCACCCAGATGCTCGACTCGATGATCGAGAATTCCCGGCCGACCCGCGCCGAGGCCTCCGACGTCGCCAACGCCGTGCTCGACGGCGCCGACGCGGTGATGCTCTCCGGTGAGACCAGCGTCGGGAAGTACCCGGTGCTCACCGTCAGCACCATGGCCAAGATCGTCACGACGACCGAGTCCGGCTCGATCGGCGTGCCCCGGCTCCAGCACGACCCGCGTACGCACGGCGGCGCGCTCACCATCGCCGCCTCCTCGATCGCCCGGGCCATCAGCGCCAAGGCGCTGGTCGCGTTCTCCCAGACCGGCGACACCGTCCGGCGGCTGTCCCGGCTGCACTGCGACCTGCCGCTGCTCGCGTTCACCCCGGTCCTGGAGGTGCGCAACCAGCTCGCCCTCTCCTGGGGGGTGGAGACCTTCCTGATGCCCTTCGTCGAGCACACCGACGACATGTTCCGGCAGGTCGACGAGGCGCTGCTCGGTCTGGGCCGGGCCAACCCCGGCGACTACGTCGTGATCGTCGCGGGCAGCCCGCCCGGCACGCCCGGCTCGACCAACACGCTGCGCGTCCACCAGCTCGGCTCCCTGGTGGACGCCGCCTCCGCGCGGGCGCTCCAGTGAGCGCGAGGAGTGAGCCGGGGTTGCGAGCCCCGCAGTCGCGAACGGAGGCGGCCCGGTGAGCGCGAGGAGTGAGCCGGGGTTGCGAGCCCCGCAGTCGCGAACGACAGCCGGTTCTGTGAGCGCGAGGAGTGAGCCGGGGTTGCGAGCCCCGCAGTCGCGAGCGGAGGCGGCCCGGTGAGCGCGAGGAGTGAGCTGGGGTTGCGAGCCCCGCAGTCGCGAACGGAGACCGGACAGTGAGCGCGCCGGATGTCGCGGTCGGCCAGGCCGCCGTCGACCAGCTGCTGGAGGTCCTCGACCTCACCGCCACCGGCGAGATGACCTTCCGGGGGATGAGCCCGCCGGTCGGGCCGCAGCGGGTGTACGGGGGCCAGGTCGCCGGGCAGGCCCTGGTCGCCGCCGGGCGCACCGTCGACCCGGAGCGCGTCGTGCACTCCCTGCACGGGTACTTCGTCCGGCCCGGTGACCCGTCCGAGCCGATCGAGTACCAGGTGGAGAACATCCGCGACGGGCGTTCCTTCTCGGTGCGCCGTTCGGTGGCGCTCCAGCACGACAAGCCGATCTTCTTCATGTCCGCGTCCTTCCAGCGGCCGGAGGAGGGCCTGGACCACCAAGCGCCGGTCCCGCCGGACGTGCCCGGCCCGGACGACGTGCCGACGATGGCCGACCGGCTCTCCCGCTACCCGGAGCGGCTCGGCATCTGGGCGCAGATCCCGCGTCCCATCGACGTCCGCTACGTCGGCGAGCCCGGCTGGGTGCGCCCGGGTGACCGCCCGGCCGAACCGCACCAGCGGGTGTGGATGCGTTTCGACGGCAAGCTCCCCGACGACCCGCTGCTGCACGCGTGCGCTCTGGCGTACGCCTCCGACCTCACACTGCTGGACTCGGTGTTGTCGATGCACGGCGAGGTGTGGGGGCCGGGCGGGGTGGTGGGCGCCAGCCTCGACCACGCCGTGTGGTTCCACCGGCCGTTCCGCGCCGACGAGTGGTTCCTCTACGACTGCTGGAGCCCGTCGGCGTCGGGGGCGCGAGGGCTGGCGACCGGCCGGATGTTCACCCGGGACGGGCGGCAGATCACCAGTGTCGTGCAGGAGGGCCTGCTCCGCCGCGTCGGCGGCTGACGGCCCGCTCGGCCGTGGCGGCGGCTGACCGTCCGCTCCGCCGTGGCGGCGGCCCGGGCCGCCTGATCGGCCGAGGGGTGATCAGCCGGCCGGGGCGTCCGGCCGGCTAACCTGTCCGGCATGCGCCTCTCCGCCCGGGTCGACTACGCCCTCCGTGCGGTCGCCGAGCTCGCCTCGGTGACCGGCGGTGCCATCGCCGGGCGAGGGCGGCCGGTGACCGCCGACCAGATCGCCCGCGCCCAGGACATCCCGCCGAAGTTCCTGGAGAGCATCCTGTTGCAGCTGCGCCGCGGCGGTGTGGTGCACGCCCAGCGCGGCCCGGAGGGCGGCTACTGGCTGGCCCGGCCGGCGGAGGAGATCTCCCTGGCCGAGGTGATCCGCGTGATCGACGGGCCGCTGGCGCACGTACGCGGGCAGCGACCGGAGGAACTCGGCTACCACGGCGCGGCACGGGCGTTGCAGGACGTGTGGATCGCCCTGCGGGCCAGTGAGCGGCAGATCCTCGAGTTGGTCACGGTCGCCGACGTGGCCGGCGGGACCCTGCCGCCGCGGGTGACCGAGCTGGCCGCCGACCCGCGTGCCTGGACCTGAACCGTTCCACTGGACCGGATCGTCGTCCCACTGACCGAACGGAGGCTTGACCGGGCGTCGCCCGTGCCGCATTGTCGACCAAGTCGATAGGAGATACCCAAAAACTGGGAGGTGCCGTGCGCAAGCTGCTCGTCCTCGCGCTCGTCGGGCTCGCCGCGCAGCTCGTCGACGGCGCGCTCGGCATGGCGTACGGGCTCACCTCCTCGACGCTGCTGCTCCTCGTCGGCGTCGCCCCGGCCGCCGCCTCGGCGTCGGTGCACCTCGCCGAGATGGGCACCACGCTCGCCGCGGGTGTGGCGCACTGGCGGTTCGGGAACGTCGACTGGCGGGTCGTGGGGCGCATCGCCGTGCCCGGCGCCCTCGGGGCGTTCGCCGGTGCGACCTTCCTGTCCGCCATCTCCACCGAGGCCGCCGCGCCCTGGATGGCGGGCATCCTGTTCACCCTCGGCGCGTACCTGCTGGTCCGCTTCTCCCGGCCGCTGCGCACCGAGCGGCGCGCCGGCCGGCTGCGGGGTCGTTTTCTCGGCCCGCTCGGCCTGGTCGCCGGCTTCGTCGACGCCACCGGCGGCGGGGGCTGGGGGCCGGTCGCCACGCCCGCCCTGCTGGTCAGCGGCCGGATGGAACCCCGCAAGGTGATCGGCTCGGTCGACACCGCCGAGTTCCTCGTCGCCGGCGCGGCCAGCGTCGGGTTCCTGATCGGGCTCGGCTCCGAGGGGTTCCTGCTGCCGATGGTGGCCGCGCTGCTGGTGGGTGGCCTCATCGCCGCGCCGGTGGCGGCCTGGCTGGTACGCCTCGTGCCCGCCCAGCTGCTCGGCGCGGCGATCGGCGGCGTGATCGTGCTGACCAACGCGCGCACGCTGATGCGTGCCGCCGACGTCGGTGGCGACGCCCGCCCGGCCGTGTACGCGCTGCTGGCCGCCGGCTGGATCGCCGCGCTCGCGTTCGCCGTGCGGGCGCTGCTG
>JAEYGD010000335.1 GCA_023402505.1 Actinomycetes bacterium | reverse complement strand
GCCCGGCGCCGGCGCCTGACGCCGCCGGCGGTGCCGGCCGGCGCAGCCCGCCCGAGCGGGAGCGTCGCGGCCGCCGCGTTCCGGGGCTGCGGGGCAGGGCGGTCCGGAGGCATCATGGAGCCTCCGGGACCTCGGCGGGGAAGGCGGCTCATGGACGCATCCGAGGCGCTGGCGCTGCTCATGTCGCCGCAGGGCCGGCTCGACCCCTATCCGACCTACGAGCGGCTGCGCGAGCACGGTCCGGTGGTCCAGGCCGCGCCCGGCTTCTTCGTGGTCACCGGGTACGCCGAGGCCGACACGGTGCTGCGCGATCCCCGGTTCGTGGTGCTCGACGACGACCTGCGCGACGACGTCTTCCCGCAGTGGCGCACCAGCCCGGCCCTGATGTCGATCTCCCGGTCGATGCTGCGCACCAACCCGCCGGACCACAGCCGGATGCGCCGCCTCGCGGCCGGGGCGTTCACCCCACGCCGGGTCGCCGCCATGCGGGACGTGGTCGCCGCGCAGGCCGACGAGCTGATCGACGAGATGGTCCGGGCCGGCCGCGACGGCGACCCGGTGGACTTCATGGCCGGCTTCGCGTACCCGCTGCCGGTGGCGGTGATCTGCGCCCTGCTCGGGGTGCCAGCGGCCGACCGGCCCCGATTCCGGCGCTGGGCCGGCGACCTGACCGGCGTCCTGGAACCGGAGATCACCCCGCAGGAGCTGGCGGTCGCCGACGGGGGCGCGAGCGAGCTGCGCGACTACTTCACCGGGCTGGTCGCGGAGCGCCGCCGCGCCCCGGCCGACGACCTGACCACCGCGCTCGTGCAGGCGCACGACGCCGACGGCGACCGGCTGTCCGGGGAGGAGTTGCTGGCCAACCTGGTGGTGCTGCTGGTCGCCGGCTTCGAGACCACCACGAACCTGCTCGGCAACGGCCTGGTGGTGCTCCTGGAACACCCGCGTGCCACCGACGCGTTGCGGACGCGCCCCGAGCTCGCGCCCGCGTACGTCGACGAGCTGCTGCGCCACGATTCCCCGGTGCAGCTGACCACCCGCACGGCCGGCGAGCCGGTGTCCCTCGACGGGGTGGAACTGCCGGCGGGCAGCTGGCTGCTGCTCCTGCTCGGCGCCGCCAACCGCGACCCCCGGCGGTTCCCGGAGCCGGCCCGGTTCGACCCGTGGCGAGCCCAGTCGCACCCGCTGTCCTTCGGGGCCGGCCCGCACTACTGCCTGGGTGCCGCGCTGGCCCGACTGGAGGCGCAGGTCGCCTTCCCGCTGCTGCTGCGCCGGCTGCCCGACCTGGCGCTGGCCGGGGTGCCCCGCCGCCGGACGCGGCTCACGCTGCGTGGCTACGACACGCTCCCGGTCGGCGTCACCGCCGCGGCCACCGATCGCGGTACGCCGGCCGGGACCGGCCCGGGCACTCCGTAGACTGGTACGGCACGCCGTCGCCGACCCACGAAGGAGCCACCCCGCGTGACCGTCCAGCCCATCCGTCTGTTCGGCGACCCGGTGCTGCGCACGCCGGCCGATCCGGTGGTCGACTTCGACGTCGAGCTGCGCAAGCTCATCGCCGACCTGACCGACACGATGCGCGAGCAGAACGGCGCCGGCCTCGCCGCGCCGCAGCTCGGGGTGGGCCTGCGGGTGTTCGCCTTCGACGTGGACGACGTGGTCGGCCACCTGGTCAACCCGGTCCTGGAGTTCCCCGACGCCGAGGAGCAGGACGGCCCGGAGGGCTGCCTGTCCATTCCGGGGCTGTACTTCGACACGAAGCGCCGGCAGAACGTGATCGCCAAGGGCTTCAACGGCTACGGCGACCCGGTGCAGATCGTCGGCACCGGCTTGATGGCCCGCTGCGTACAGCACGAGACCGACCACCTCGACGGGGTGCTGTTCATCGACCGGCTCGACGCCGCCGGTCGCAAGGAGGCGATGAAGGCGATCCGCCAGGCCGAGTGGTACGACCCGGCGGCCCCGCCGACGGTCAAGCTCAGCCCGCACGCCTCCAGCAGCCCCTTCGGGCTCGGGCGGTGACCGGCCGGTGCGCGTGATCTTCGCCGGTACGCCGGCCGTCGCCGTCCCCGCCCTCGCCGCGGTGGCCGCCTCCCGCCACGACCTGGTGGCCGTGGTGACCCGCCCGGACGCCCCGGCCGGCCGTGGCCGTGGCCTGTCCCGCTCCCCGGTGGGCGCCTGGGCCGACGAGCACGGCGTCGAGGTGCTCACCCCGGCCCGGCCGCGCGAGCCGGAGTTCCTCGACCGGCTGCGCGAGCTGGCACCGGACTGCGTGCCGGTCGTCGCGTACGGAGCGCTGGTCCCGCCGTCCGCGTTGGAGATCCCCCGGCACGGCTGGGTCAACCTGCACTTCTCGCTGCTGCCCGCCTGGCGCGGGGCGGCCCCGGTGCAGCACGCGGTGCTGCACGGCGACGAGCTGACCGGAGCCAGCGTCTTCCAGCTCGAGGAGGGCCTGGACACCGGCCCGGTGTACGGCACCCTCACCGACGAGATCCGGCCCGCCGACACCTCGGGCGACCTGCTGGAACGGCTCGCCCACTCGGGTGCCGGGCTGCTGGTCGCCGTCCTCGACGCGATGGAGGACGGCACGGCGCGGGCCGAGCCGCAGCCGGCCGACGGGGTGTCCCTGGCGCCGAAGCTGACGGTGGAGGACGCCCGGGTGCGCTGGGGTGACCCGGCGTTCGCGGTGGACCGGCGCATCCGCGCCTGCACCCCGGCTCCCGGCCCGTGGACGACCTTCCGGGAGGAGCGGGTCAAGCTGGGCCCGGTCACCCCGCTCACCGACGGTCCGGAGCTGAAGCCGGGCGAGCTGCTCGTGGAGAAGTCACGGGTACTCGCGGGCACCGCCACCACCGCGGTGCGGCTCGGCGAGGTCCGGGCGGCGGGCAAGAAGCCGATGCCGGCGAGCGACTGGGCGCGGGGCGCCCGGGTGGCCGCCGGGGAGGTCTTCGCGTGACCGAGCCCGCCGGCCGCCCGTTCTCCGACCGACCCGACCGGTCCGACCGACCCGACCGGTCCGACCGACCCGACCGGCGGGACCGCGCCGGTGTCGACCCCGACTCGTTGCGGGGCGGCGGGCGCGAGGGTTGGACGCCGCGGCGACCCGGCGCCCCCCGCGGGGGACGACCGGAGGGCCGCGGACGCCCGGATCGTGGTGCCCGCCCCGGGCGGCGGTTCATCCCGGACGACCAACCGCGGTACGCCGCCTACCAGGCGGTCGAGGCGGTCAACCGGGACGACGCGTACGCCAACCTGGCGCTTCCGTCGATCCTGCGCGACGCGGGGTTGACCGGCCGGGACGCGGCGTTCGCCACCGAGCTGACCTACGGGACGCTGCGCCATCTCGGCACGCTCGACGCGATCCTCACCGACGCGGCCGGGCGGGACGTGGCGCGCATCGACCCGCCGGTTCGTGACGCGCTGCGGCTCGGCGCGTACCAGCTGCTGCACACGCGGGTGCCCGCCCATGCGGCCGTCTCGTCGACCGTCGACCTGGTCCGGTCGGTCGGGCCGGGCGCGACCGGGTTCGCCAACGCGGTGCTCCGCGAGGTGGCCGGCCGGGACGCCGACGCCTGGGTGGCCCGGCTCGCCCCGCCGATGGAGACCGACCCGGTCGGGCACCTCGCTCTGGCGTACAGCCATCCGCAGTGGATCGTGCGGGCGTTCGCCGAGGCCCTCGGCGGCGACCTCGGCGAGACGACCCGGCTGCTCATCGAGAACAACGAGCGCCCGCCGGTGCACCTGTGCGCCCGTCCGGGGCTCGCCGACCCGGTGGAACTGGCCGACGAGGTGGGCGGCGCGCCCGGCGCCTTCTCGCCGTACGCGGTCTACTCGCGCGGCGGCGCTCCGGGTGACCTGGCGGCGCTCGCCGAGGGCCGGGCGCACGTGCAGGACGAGGGCTCCCAGCTGGTGGCCGACGCCCTCGCGGCGGCGCCGCTGGACGGCCCGGACGGCCGGTGGCTGGACCTGTGCGCCGGCCCGGGTGGCAAGTCCGGCCTGCTCGGGGCCATCGCCGCCCAGCGGGACGCCCGGCTCACCGCCGTCGAGGTGTCCGAGCACCGTGCCCGTCTGGTCGCCCAGGCCACCCGGGGTCTGCCGGTGACGGTGCTGCACACCGACGGCCGCACCGTCGGTGCCGACCCGAAGCTCGCCGAGGCGCACTTCGACCGGGTGCTGGTCGACGCGCCCTGCACCGGTCTGGGGTCACTGCGCCGCCGGCCCGAGTCGCGCTGGCGCCGCCAGCCGTCGGACCTGCCGGCACTGACCCGGCTGCAACGGGAACTGCTCGGGGCGGCGCTGCGGGCGGCCCGCCCCGGCGGCCTGGTCGCCTACGTCACCTGCTCGCCGCACGTCGTCGAGACGCACGTGACCGTCACCGAGTCGGCCCGCCGGGCCGGGGTGCCGGTCGACTTCGTCGACGCCCGTCCGCTGCTGCCCCAGGGAATGCCCGGGCTGGGCGACGGGCCGACGGTGCAGCTGTGGCCGCACCGGCACGGCACCGACGCGATGTTCCTCGCGGTGCTCCGCCGAGGTTGATGTACCACGTCGCGTGGGGCTCCCGGCGAGCTGACGTGCCACGTCGCGTGGAGCTCCGGCGGGGTTGGCCCGCCGGAGCTCAGCCCATCGGCAGGCCGCCGCGGCCGGCGCCCTTCAGCGACCTGGTCAGCTTCCGGTCGCTGATCCACAGGAAGCACTGCACGCCCCGGTTGCCGTCCCGCCACTCCGACTCCGACGGGTGGTACCAGATCGAGCCGGTCCGGAACCGCACCTCGCCGCGTGGCACCTTGGTGTAGGCGGCGATCAGCGCGCCGCACCCGTCGCGGGCCCGGTTCTGGTTCTTGCGGAACGCCGCGAAGCTCGTGTCCGGTGCGGTCCAGATGCCGACGAACTCGGCGTGGTGCCGGCGGGTGCAGGCGACCGGCGCCATCGCGCTGACCTGGTCGCCGTCGACGGTGGGGTTGAAGCAGGTGTGCCGCAGCGTGGACGGACCCGTCAGCGCACCGGCGAGGCCGGTGGCGCGGGCCAGCACGCTCGGATCGTCCAGGCTCTTGACCTCCGCCGCGTCGCAGCGGAACCAGCGGGACCCGCCGGTCCAGCCGGCCGGGGAGGGGAAGACCACGGAGAGCACGATCCGGCCGCCGCGCCAGTCGGCGCCCAGCGCCCGGTTGGCCTCGCGCTGGCAGACGGTCCTGGCCGACCGCATTCCGGCGGAGCCGGCGGCCGGTGGCTCGCTCCCGGTCGCGGCGGCGCCGGTCAGCGTCCCCACGTGCAGGGTCTCCACCTTGTGCGGCTGGTCGCAGGGCACCGGCGCGTACCCGTCGAGGTAGCCGACCCGGGCGACGAACGCGTGGCAGGCGCCCGCCTCCGGCGCGAACGCCGTCGCCGCGCTGATCGGCGCCCAGTCGTCGACCAGGTCACCGTCGGTGCCGGCCGGCGGCGTGACGCAGCCGGCGAGCGTCAGGGCCACCGCCGCGGCGCACAACGCCAGCCAACGTCGTCTCATCCTCCGGCCTCCCCGTCGTCCGGTGGATCGCGGCATCGTCGATGCCCGCCACCGCTGCGGGAGCATACGGCACGGCGTGGCCGAATCAGATGGCCGGCAGTCCCTGCGGGCCGACGCCGCGCATGGAGCGGGTCAGCTTGCGGTCGTCGCTCCACAGGAAACAGCGCACGCCGCGGTCGCCCTCCTCCCACTCCCGCTGCGACGGCGGGTAGAAGATCGAGCCGGCCCGGTACGGCAGGTCGCTGTTGTTGGGCACGTCGGCGAAGGCGGCGATGAGCGCCATGCACCGCCGGTGCGTCTGCTGCTCGCTGCGGGTGAACTCCGTCCAGCTCAGGTCGCGTTCCAGGTAGACGCCGACGAACTCGGCGCGGTGCGGTTCGGTGCACAGCACCGGGGCCATGTAGTTGAGGTTGTCGCCGATCAGCTTCGGGTCGAAACAGCCGTGGACCAGCGGGGAGTCGCCGACCATCGCGCCGCGCAGGCTGCCGGTGCGGTTGACCGGCCGGGTGTTGTCGATGCTGTCGGTCTCGCTGAGGTCGCAGCGGAACCAGCGGGCGCCGCCGGCCCAGGCGGACACCGAGGGCAGGGCGATGTTGAGCGTGAGGCGGGCCGCGTGCCAGTCGCCGCCGAGCACGTCACGGACCCGCTGGTCGCACTCGGTCCGGGCGCCGCGCAGGTCCGCCGAACCGGGGTTCGGCCGGCGGTCGCGTTCGGCGACGGGACCGGTGAACGTGCCGACGTGCACGGCCTCGGCCAGGTGGTTGCGGGCGCAGTCCACGGTCTCGTACGTGCTCGCCTGCACCACCGGGGTGATCCGTGGCAGGCAGACCCCGGCGGCCGGGGTGAACAGCCGCGCCTCGGACAGCACCGGCCAGTCGTCGGTGAGGTTGCCGTCGGAGCCGCCGGGCCGGACACATCCGCTCAGCAGGAGCATGACCGCGCCAGCCAGCGCCAGTGCTCGGAGAGGAAGCCGCCGTCGCATCATCCGCCCTTTCCGGGAGCTGACGGCCGGTGCCGCGGACCCGGCCGGCGTGCCCTGCCGGTGGTCGTGCAGCCCACGTCACCGTCCCTGTTGGAGTGTTGCCGCGTTTCGGTCTTCCGGCCAGTCGCGAGTGGCTGTCCGTCCGGTTTCACCGTCCGGAACGGTCAATTCTGCACCAGAGGTCACCGCCGGGTCACAGGGTGTCCCGGTTGCGACCGTGCCGCCGTCGGCTGGTGGCCGCGTTCGTACACTTGCCCGGTGACCGTACCGCCGCCGATCGTCGCGCCGAGCATCCTGGCCGCCGATTTCGCCCGCCTCGCCGACGAGGTCCGTGCCGTCGAAGATGCCGCCGACTGGCTGCACGTGGACGTCATGGACAACCATTTCGTGCCGAACCTGACGATCGGCCTGCCGGTCGTACAGAGCCTGCGGGCCGCCACGAAGCTTCCCTTCGACGTGCACCTGATGATCGAGGATCCGCGGCGGTGGGCCCCCGGGTACGCCGACGCCGGGGCGTACAACGTGACGTTCCACGCGGAGGCCTGCGACGACCCGGCGGCGCTCGCCAAGGACCTGCGGTCGGCCGGCGCGAAGGCGGGGCTGGCGATCGACCGGGACACCCCGGTCGAGCCGTACCTGGAGCTGCTGCCCAGCTTCGACACGCTGCTCATCATGACGATCAAGGCCGGCTTCGGTGGGCAGCGTTTCCTCCCGCACCTGCTGGACAAGGTGCGCGCGGCCCGCCGGCACGTCGACGCCGGCCACCTGGAGGTGCGCATCGAGGTCGACGGCGGCATCGCGGCGGACACCATCGAGCAGGCCGCCGAGGCCGGCGCGGACGCGTTCGTCGCCGGCACCGCCGTCTACGGCGCCGACGACCCGGCCGAGGCGGTCCGGAAGCTGCGGAGCCTGGCGGAACGCGCGGCGTCCGGGGCCTGATGTGGAGCCCGCCGGCGACCGCCCGGACGTGATCCTCGTCGTTGACGACGACGAGGACATCGCGCGGTTCGTCGAGTTCAACCTGCGGTTGCACGGCTACCGGGTGATCCACGCCGGCGACGGCCAGGAGGCGCTCGACATGATCGAGCGCGAGCGGCCGGACCTCGCCGTGGTCGACCTGATGATGCCGCGCATCGACGGACTGGAGCTGACCCGGCGGCTGCGCGCCGACCCGATGACCGCCGCGCTGCCGGTGATCATGCTGACGGCCAAGGGGCTGACCGTCGACAAGGTGCACGGCCTGAGCGCCGGCGCCGACGACTACCTGGTCAAGCCCTTCGACACCGCGGAGCTGGTGGCCCGGGTCAGCTCCACGCTGCGCCGCAACAAGGAGTTCCGCGAGGTCTCGCCGCTGACCGGGCTGCCCGGCAACAGCCGGATCCGCCGGGAGATCGCCGACCGCATCCGGGTCGGCTCGGACTACGCGGTCGGTTACATCGACATCGACCGGTTCAAGAGCGTCAACGACGTGTACGGCTTCGTCCGCGGCGACGACTTCATCTCGGCGCTGGCCCGCAGCCTGCACCGGGCGGTGATCTCGGTGGGTCTCCCGCCGGCGTTCCTCGGTCACGTCGGCGGCGACGACTTCGTCTTCGTCTGCACGCCGGACCAGGTCCGGCCGCTCACCTCGCGGGTCTCGGCCGACTTCGAGAAGGCCGCCGACGCGCTGTACGACCCGTCCGACGCCGCCCGCGGCTACGTGGAGGTCAAGGACCGGCGCGGCAACCTGCGCCGTGCCGCGCTGGTCACACTCTCCATCGGCGTGTCGGTCTCGGACGCCAACAAGCGCCTCACCAACCCCCTGGAGGCGATGACCATCGCCTCGGACATGAAGTCGGTGGCCAAGAGCCAGCCGGGATCGTACGTGGCGGTGGACCGCCGTCGGGGCGTGGCGGACCCGGGCAGTCGGCATGTGAAGTAGCTCGCGTGGGTGCCACAGACGCCCCGCAGCGTGTAAGACTGCCGGTAGTACCCACCACGCGCTGGCGGGACTCGGTGTAATTCCGAACCGGCGGTGATCCACGGTCCGACCGTGGTAAGCCCGCGACCCGGGAGCGGTTCGTCCGCCCGGTGGACCTGGTGAGAATCCGGGGCCGACGGTTGGGTGCGGGCACGCCCGCGCCCAGACAGTCCGGATGGGAGACAGCGCGCGGGACGGATGGGTCGTGCCCTGCCGCCATCTCGGCGTACGGTGCGGCCTTCCGGGGTCGGCTCCGCCGTCCCCGGATCTCCGCCGCCGCACGCCCGCGGCCCGATGCCGTCGCTCCCGTCACCGCCCGCGCGCCGACCGGCGAGTGAGAGGGCAGGGCATGGCCGGCGTCTCCGTCGACGAGGCGATGCGTCGCGCGATCGAGCTTGCCGCGCGAGGTCTCGGCACCACCAGCCCCAACCCGGTCGTCGGCTGCGTCCTGCTCGATCCGGACGGCCGGGTCGTCGGCGAGGGTTTCCACGCGTACGCCGGTGGGCCGCACGCCGAGATCGTCGCGCTCGCCCAGGCCGGGGAGCGGGCCCGCGGCGGGACCGCCGTGGTCACCCTGGAACCCTGTGACCACACCGGCCGCACCGGCCCCTGCAGCACCGCCCTGGTTCAGGCCGGGGTCGCCCGCGTCGTCATCGCCGTGCCCGACCCGAACCCGGTCGCCGCCGGTGGCGCCGCCACCCTGCGCGCCGCCGGGGTCCAGGTCGACCTGGGGGTACGCGGTGCCGAGGCGGAGGCCGGCAACATCGCCTGGCTCACCTCGATGCGCCGGGGCTGGCCGTACCTGATCTGGAAGTACGCGGCGACGCTGGACGGGCGTTCGGCGGCGGCCGACGGCACCAGCATGTGGATCACCTCCGAGGCGGCCCGGATGGACGTGCACGCGCTGCGCGGCACCGTCGACGCCGTGATCGCGGGGGTGGGCACGGTGCTCGTCGACGACCCGCGCCTGACCGCCCGGAACCTGCGGGACGGCAGCCTCGCCATCCGGCAGCCGCTGCGGGTGGTGGTCGACTCGGCGGGCCGTACCCCGACCGGGGCGCGGGTGCGCGACGGCGCCGCACCGACCTGGATCGCCACCGCCGCGGAGGTCGGCGCCGGCCCGGGCGGCCGGGTCGATCTGCACGCGCTGCTCGCCGCGCTGCACGGCCGCGGGATCCGCGCGGCCCTGCTGGAGGGCGGGCCCCGGCTGGCCGGCGCGTTCCTCGCCGCCGGCCTGGTCGACAAGATCGTCGGCTACGTCGCGCCCCGGCTGCTCGGCGCCGGCCCGACCGCGCTGGTCGACGCGGGTGTGACCACGATCGCCGAGGCCATCGACGCCGAGATCATCGACGTTACGCAGGTCGGCCCCGACCTGCGGATCACCGCGCTGCCCCGGAAGAGGGAGGGCTGACATGTTCACCGGCATCGTCGAGGAGTTGGGCGAGGTCGTCCGCGTCACCGAGACGGCGGGCGATTCCGTGCTGGTCGCGATCCGCGGTCCGCTGGTCACCTCCGACGCCCGCCACGGCGACTCGATCGCGGTCAACGGTGTCTGCTTGACCGTGGTGGACGCCGCCGACGGGACCTTCACCGCCGACGTGATGGGTGAGACGCTGCGCCGCTCCGCGCTCGGGGCGCTGCGCCCCGGCGACCCGGTCAACCTGGAACGGGCCGCCACCCTCGGCAGCCGCCTCGGGGGCCACCTGGTGCAGGGCCACGTCGACGGCGTCGGCGAGGTCGTGGCCCGGGAACCGGCCGAGCAGTGGGAGACCGTCCGGTTCCGGCTCCCGGCGGCCCTGACCCGGTACGTGGTGGAGAAGGGCTCGATCACCGTCGACGGGGTGTCCCTGACGGTGGCCGGCGTCGGCGCCGACTGGTTCTCGGTGGGCCTGATCCCGACCACGCTGAAGCTCACCACGCTCGGGTCCCGTGGGGTCGGCGACCCGGTCAACCTGGAGGTCGACGTCCTGGCCAAGTACGTCGAGCGGCTGCTCGGCGGGCACCGGCCGGCGGCCGGCCCGGAGGGTGACCTGCCGGGCGCCGCCGTCGGCCTGCCCGGCAGCGGGGGCCTGCCCGGTGTCGCGGCCGCGAACGGGGTGGCGTGATGGGTCCGATCGGTTGGCTGCTCGACGCCCAGTTGAGCGTCGCCGGTTCGCCGGTGCTGGTCCGTGAGGTCGTCGGCAACGTGTTCGGGCTCGCGTCCGCGCTGCTGGGGCTGCGCCGGGTCGTGTGGGCCTGGCCGGTCGGCATGATCGGTAACGCGCTGCTGTTCACCGTCTTCCTCGGCGGCGCGTTCGCCACCCCGCAGGCGCACGACCTCTACGGCCAGGCCGGCCGGCAGGTCTTCTTCTTCGGCGTCAGCCTCTACGGCTGGTGGCGGTGGTCGCGTAACCGCCGCCGGGGCGTCGACGGGGCGCCCGCGGTGGAGCCGCGCTGGGCCACCTGGCGGGAGCGGCTCGGCCTGCTGCTCGCCGCCGTCGTCGGCACCGCCGCCGCGTACCCGGTGCTCGCCGCGCTCGGCTCGTGGGGGCCGCTGCCGGACGCGTGGATCCTCACCGGCAGCCTGCTCGCCACGTACGGGATGGCCCGCGGGTACGTCGACTTCTGGCTGATCTGGATCGCCGTCGACGCGGTGGGGGTGCCGCTGCTGCTGCGCGGCGGGTTCTACCCGTCCGCGGCCATGTACCTGGTCTACGGCGCCTTCTGCGTCTGGGGCCTCGCCGCGTGGTGGCGGACGTCGCGGGTCACCCGTCCCGCCCCGATCCCGTCGACCACCTACTCGGAGGCTGTGGCATGAGCGAGCGGAGTGCCGGCATGAGCACCTTTGGCAGCATCGAACAGGCGGTGCAGGACATCGCCGCCGGCCGGCCGGTCGTCGTGGTCGATGACGAGGACCGGGAGAACGAGGGCGACCTGATCTTCGCCGCCGAGTTGGCCACGCCGGAACTGCTCGCGTTCATGGTGCGGCACACCTCGGGCTACGTCTGCGTGCCGCTGACCGAGAGCGAGTGCGACCGGCTGGACCTGCCGCCGATGTACCACACCAACCAGGACCGGCGGGGCACCGCGTACACCGTGACGGTGGACGCCCGGGAGGGCGTGAGCACCGGCATCTCGGCCGCCGACCGGGCCCACACCATCCGGCTGCTGGCCGACCCGGCCACCGGGCCGGCCGACCTGGCCCGGCCGGGGCACGTGGTGCCGCTGCGGGCCCGCGAGGGTGGCGTGCTGCGCCGGCCCGGGCACACCGAGGCGGCGGTCGACCTGACCCGGCTGGCCGGGTTGCGCCCCGCCGGTGTGCTCTGCGAGCTGGTCAACGACGACGGCACGATGATGCGGGTGCCGGACCTGGAGAAGTTCTGCGCCGAGCACTCGCTCACCCTGATCACCATCGCGGACCTGGTCGCGTACCGGCGGCGGACGGAGAAGCAGGTCGAGCTGGTCGCCGATGCGCGGATGCCGACGAGGCACGGGGTGTTCCGGGCGCTGGGCTACCGCAGCGACTACGACTCGGCGGAGCACGTCGCGCTGGTGATCGGCGACCTCGGCGACGGGCGGGACGTCCTGGTGCGGGTCCACTCCGAGTGCCTCACCGGCGACGTGTTCGGCTCCGTGCGCTGCGACTGCGGCCCGCAGCTGAACGCCGCCCTGGAACGTGTCGCCCGGGAGGGGCGGGGCGTCGTGCTCTACGTGCGCGGTCACGAGGGACGCGGCATCGGGCTGCTGCACAAGCTGCAGGCGTACCAGCTTCAGGACCTGGGCCGGGACACCGTCGACGCGAACCTCGACCTCGGCCTGCCGGCGGACGCGCGGGACTACGGTACGGGCGCGCAGATCCTCTACGACCTGGGCGTACGGTCGATGCGACTGTTGACCAACAACCCGGCCAAGCGCGCTGGCCTGGAGGGGTACGGCCTCACCGTCACCGGACGCGAGGGCCTGCCGGTCCGGCCGCACCCCGAGAACGTGCGTTACCTGCGCACCAAGCGGGACCGCATGGGGCACCTGCTGGACGAGTTGGACGAGGTCACCGAGGCGCCGATGGGCCGTACGGTCGCCGGTGACGAGATCGGAGCGTAGGACATGGCGGGTTTCGGGGAGCCGGGCATCGACACCGTGGACGCCGCGGGCCTGACGGTGGGGGTGGTCGCGGCGCGCTGGCACGGCGAGCTCACCGACCACATGCTCGACCGGGCGGTCGCCGCCGCCGAGGCGTGCGGGGCCCGGGCCGTGGTGGCCCGGGTGGCCGGCTCGGTGGAGCTGCCGGTGGTGGCCCAGGCGCTGGCCCGCCGCTGCGACGTCGTGGTCGCGCTCGGCGTCGTGGTCCGGGGCGCCACCGCCCACTTCGACTACGTCTGCCGCTCGGTCACCGACGGGCTCACCCGCATCGCGTTGGACGAGGGCAAGCCGGTCGCGCACGGCGTGCTGACCGTCGACT
This sequence comes from Actinomycetes bacterium, assembly GCA_023402505.1. Taxonomy (GTDB): domain Bacteria; phylum Actinomycetota; class Actinomycetes; order Mycobacteriales; family Micromonosporaceae; genus Micromonospora. The sequence continues at coordinate 1,983 of JAEYGD010000335.1, read as the reverse complement.
CCATCGAGCAGGCGCGGGACCGGGCGGGGCTGCCCGGCTCGGCGGAGGACAAGGGCTGGGCCGCCACGGTGGCCGCGCTGGACGCCGCCCTGGCCATCCGGGGCGTCTCGGCCACCGCCGCCCAGCGCGTCGGCTTCGGCGGCTGACCCCCCCGGGCCCGGCGCGCGCACCCCCCGCGTTGCGGCGTCACCGCCCTCGGGCGCGCCTCCTGCGCCGGTGCCCGTGTCTGCGCCGGTGCCCGTGTCTGCGCCGGTACCTGTGTCTGTGCCGGTGCCTGTGTCTGCGCCCGTGCCTGTGCCGAACTCGCCGCCCGATCGTGGCGGTCCGCCCGGCCCCGAAGCAGCGGGTGTCTCCGGTGCGTTCCGTCCGCCGCCTGCCTACGCGGTTCCGGTCCGCGGCCGGCCTGCTTCCGGTCGGCGCGGACCGTCGCGACGGCTACCACCGAACACCCGCATCGCCGCCTTTGCTCTGCACCCTGATACGCACCGGTCACGGACCGTGAGGGCTGCGGTCGATGGCGGGTGACCCACCGGATCCTCCGGCCGCAGCTCAGACGGGTGGTGCGTCCGTGGGTGCAGAGCAAAGGCGCAGAATCGCCCCGTCGGGCTGCCGGAGGTGGTGACGCACGGTAGGGCGGGATGGGTTGCCGGGCCGGCCGGTGGCACGGGAAGGGCTTGGCGCGGGAAGGGCATGGCGCGGGAAGGGCATGGCGGGCGCGGTGGCCGGGAGGCCCTTGTGGGGTGCCGGGTGCGGCGCTGGCCGAACGGTGTGTCCCCGGGGGCGGGCGCGCCGGACCCGGCGCACTCCGGGCCGCCGGGCGGCTGCGAGAATCGACCGGTGAAGACGTTCGAGGAGTTGTTCGCCGAGCTGCAGGCCAAGGCCGCTGCCGGCACCCCGGGCTCGGGCACGGTCGCCGCCCTGGAGAAGGGGGTGCACTTCATCGGCAAGAAGGTCGTCGAGGAGGCGGCCGAGTCGTGGATGGCCGCCGAGCACGAGGGGCCCGAGCGGACCGCCGAGGAGATCTCCCAGCTGATCTACCAGGTGCAGGTGCTGATGCTCGCCACCGGTCTCGACCTGAAGGACGTCTACCGACATCTGTGAGTGCGTCCCGGCCCTGATCCTCCCCGATCAATCAAGGAGCACTCCGTCATGCTGCGTGTCGCCGTACCCAACAAGGGCGCCCTGGCCGAGTCGGCCGCCAAGATGCTGCGCGAGGCGGGCTACCGCCAGCGCACCGACCCGAAGGACCTGGTCTGCCGGGACGAGCCCAACGACATCGAGTTCTTCTACCTGCGCCCGAAGGACATCGCCACCTACGTCGGCTCGGGTGATCTCGACGTCGGTATCACCGGCCGGGACCTGCTGATCGACTCTGGTGCGCCGGCCGAGGAGGTGGTCGACCTGGCCTTCGGCCGGGCCACCTTCCGGTTCGCCGCCCGCCCCGAGGACGTCGACTCGGTGCAGGAGCTGGGCGGGCACCGGATCGCCACCGCGTACCCGGGTCTGGTCGAGCGCCGCCTCGGCGAGCTGGGCGTCAAGGCCGACGTGATCCGCCTGGACGGCGCGGTGGAGAACGCCATCCGCCTCGGTGTGGCCGACGTGGTCGCCGACGTCGTGGAGACCGGCGCGACGCTGCGCCAGGCCGGTCTGGTGGTGTTCGGCGAGCCGCTGCTGCGCTCGTCGGCGGTGCTCGTACGGCGCGCCGGCGCGGCCTCCCACCCGCAGTGCGAGCAGTTGCTGCGCCGCCTCCACGGGGTGCTGGTGGCCCGGCGGTACGTGATGCTCGCCTACGACGTCCCGGCCGGCCTGCTGGACCGGGCCAGCTCGCTGACCCCGGGCATCGAGTCGCCGACCGTCTCCCCGCTGCACCGGGAGGGCTGGGTGGCGGTGCAGGCGATGGTGCTGCGCGACGACGTGCACCGGATCATGGACGAGCTGTACGAGCTCGGAGCCCGCGCGATCCTGGTCACGAACATCCACGCC
>JAEYGD010000332.1 GCA_023402505.1 Actinomycetes bacterium | reverse complement strand
GGCATCCCCATGTACCGTAAGAGCCACGAGAGATGCCTGACGTCATCGGGGCCCGCCTTCGGGCTGCCCCGCATTCTGTGCGAGGGGGTCGAGCCATGGGGCGCGGCCGTGCTAAGGCCAAGCAGACAAAGGTGGCGCGGGAGTTGAAGTACCACTCCCCGAACACCGACCTCGCCGCCTTGCAGCGAGAACTCGGCGGCAGCCGCAAGTCGGACCACGACTTCGACGACGACTACAAAGAGTATGTCGACGACGATGACGAGGACCACGCGGACGACGACCCGGAGTCCTGGGTCCGATCCACCCGCTGACCCCCGGTCACTTCTGAGCACGCGGTAAGACCCGCGTGCTCACGTATGTGCCCGCCCGGTGGCGGCGTCCCGACTGTCCGTCCAGGCCGGGTCCGGAGCCCCGGACCGGAACTCCGGACCCGGCCTGTGGCCGCCCGTACGGCGTCCGCCGGGTGCGCACTCAGCGTGGCCGGTTGTTCCAGTTGTAGAACGTCGGGATGTTCTCGAAGTGGTTCCAGGCGCACACCGCGCTCGCCCCGTCGCCACCCGCCACCTCCGCGCGTAGTCGACGCGCGGCCTCGGCCTCGTGGAGCAGCGCGGTGAGCCCGCCGCCCGCCGCGCGGACGCGGTCCGCGACCTCGTCCAGGGCGGCACCCCTCGCGCGCTCAGGCTGCCGGTGACCGGTGGTCTCGGGCATGCTCCAACACTCCCTCCAGTAGGCGGATCTTGCTGTTGCGGCAGTGCTCGGTCTCCGTACCGTCAAAACGTCCCAGCTCGAAGTAGCGGTTGGCCGCGTGACCACCGCCACAGAAGCCGAAGTACGGGCACGAGGCGCGGCACGACTCCACCCCGGCGAGGAACTCGGCGACCCACGGCGTCCCCGCGGCACCGGCGAGGATCTCCGCCAGCGGCGTGACCAGCACGTTGCCGCTGCTGAAGTCCCCGTACCGGGCGTCGGTGAAGCCGGCCAGCTCCGGCGACAGAACGGTCACCGACCCGTCGTGCCCCACCGTCGGGATCGGGTCCAGCCGCCGGGGCAGCAGGTCGTCCCCGCTGCCGTCGAGCACCGCCGCGGCGTACCGCAGCGACCACTCGACCTCGCGCACGTGGATACGCGGATCCCGGCGCCAGGCCGCCACCAACTCGGCCCAGAACGTGGTGACGGCGGCCTCGTCGTGCCGGTTCGTCCGGGTGTTGACCCCCTCGGTCTCCTCGATGTTGATGCCCAGCACGTCCGGGCCCAGATCGAGGAAGTAGTCGTACAGCTCGCGGGCGAGTCCCGGACCCGGACGGCCGACCACGGCCAGCGCCGAGAAGGGCAGCCCGTGCCGGCGCAGCGCCTCGACGCCGCGCACGATCCGGTCGTACGCCGGACGCCCCGACCGGGTCACCCGGTCCTCGTTGCGCTCCCGCGGCCCGTCGACGCTGACGCTGACCCGGATCCGGTGCTCGACGAAGAACCGGCACCACTCGTCGTCGATCAGCGTCGCGTTCGTCTGGACGTGGTGCTCGACCTCCGGCCCGAACGGTGCGATCAGCGCGGCGAGATGGTCCCGACCGGCCGCCAGGGGCTCGCCACCGTGCCACACCACCGAGAAGCGCCCGGCCCGCGCCCACGGGTTGACCGACGCCGCCACCGCCTCCGCCACCGGCACGGGCATCCGCCGGTCCGACGCCCGGAACGGCAGATAGCAGTACGCGCAATCCAGGTTGCAGAGGGTGGTGGGCTGCATCACCACGTAGGTCGGGACGGCGGCCAGGCCACGCATCCCGCTGATCGACCGTCCCCGAGCGGCCATCGCCCTCCTCTGCCGTGCCTGACGGGCTGACCAGGCACCGGACGTGCCCGGCACCGTTGAGGGTGCCCTTCAGGCTAGGCGGCGTCGGCCACCCGGGTGAACCCCTGATCAGGTGTCCGGACGATCACCGGAGCGTGATCATCCTCGGGTGTGCTGCCCGATCATCTGGACGTCGCCGGAGCCCTCGATGATCTCGCCCGCCTGCCAGGCGTCCACGCCGCGGCCGGTGAGCGTGGCCAGCGCGCGGTCCGCGTCCTCGGCCGAGACGATCGCGAACATGCCGACGCCCATGTTGAACGTCGCCTCCATCTCCGGGTCCTCGATGCGGCCCTTGGACTGCACCAGGTCGAAGATCGGCTGCGGCTTCCAGGTGGCGCGGTTGACCACCGCGTCGACGTGCTCGGGCAGGATCCGGACCAGGTTGCCCGGGATGCCGCCGCCGGTGACGTGCGCGAGCGCCCGCACCTCCGCCTCGGCGATCAGCTTGAGGCAGTCCTGCGCGTAGATCTTGGTGGGCGTGAGCAGCTCCTCGCCGAGCGTGCGCTGCCGGCCGAAGTCGTCGATGACCACGTCGAGCCGCATCCGGCCGGCGCCGAGCAGGACGTGCCGGACCAGCGAGTAGCCGTTGGAGTGCAGGCCGGACGAGCGCATGGCGATCACCACGTCGCCGACCTCGACGCGCTCCGAGCTGAGGATCTCGCTCTCCTCGACCACACCGACGCCGGTGGCGGAGATGTCGTACTCGTCGGGGCGCAGGACGCCGGGGTGCTCGGCGGTCTCGCCGCCCAGCAGCGCGCAGCCCGCGTACCGGCAGCCGTCGGCGATGCCGGCGCCGATCTCGGCGACCTTGTCCGGCACGACCTCGCCGGTGGCGATGTAGTCGAGCAGGAACAGCGGCTCGGCGCCGCAGGCGACCAGGTCGTCCACCACCATCGCGACCAGGTCGATGCCGACCGTGTCGTGGATGTCCATCTGCTGCGCGATCACCAGTTTGGTGCCGACGCCGTCGGTGGAGGAGGCGAGGATCGGGTTCTTGTACTTCTTCGTGTCCAGCCGGAACAGGCCGGCGAAGCCGCCAAGGTCGCCCATCACCTCCGGCCGCCGGGTCTGCTTCACCTTCGACTTCAGCAGCTCGACCGCGCGGTCGCCCGCCTCGATGGAAACCCCGGCGTCCGCGTACGAAACCGAGCGCTTGCGCGCCTGCCGGCCCGCGCCGGCCGTCCAGGGCTGGCGGTCGCCGCCGGCGCCGGTCGGACTGCTTCCTGCGCCGCTGCGCTCGGACACGTGCGTCACGGTTCTCCCCTTTGGCGGTTCTGGCGCGGGACCGGCGGTAGCCCGCCCGCGCCCGGTGGTGCTACGGGCGGTGGGTGGTAACCGACGGCTCCAGGTCGGAACGCGACGTCCCGCGCGCCGAGCCGAAACCGTCGTCGCCGCCCGGGTTGGCGACGAGCGGAGGGGTGTGCTGCTCGGAGGTCACGGCGGTGACGCGCCGGCCGACCCCCTCCAGCACGTGCTTGCCGATCAGGTTGGCGGCAGGCAGCTCGATCGGGTACTCGCCGTCGAAGCAGGCCCGGCAGAGCCGGTTCTTCGGCTGCTCGGTGGCCGCGATGAGGCCGCTGAGCGACACGTACCCGAGGGTGTCGGCACCGATCGACCGCCGGACGCCCTCGTTGTCCAGGCCGTTGGCGAGCAGTTCGGCGCGCGTGGCGAAGTCGATGCCGTAGAAGCACGGCCAGGTGACCGGCGGGGAGGAGATGCGGACGTGCACCTCCAGCGCGCCGGCCTCGCGGAGCATCCGCACGATGGCCCGCTGGGTGTTGCCGCGGACGATGGAGTCGTCGACCACGACCAGTCGCTTGCCCCGCACGTTCTCCCGCAGCGGGTTGAGCTTGAGCCGGATGCCGAGCTGGCGCAGCGTCTGCGACGGCTGGATGAACGTCCGCCCGACGTACGGGTTCTTCACCAGGCCGGCGCCGTAGGTGATGCCGGACTCCGCCGCGTAACCGATCGCGGCGGGCGTGCCGGACTCCGGGACCGGGATCACCAGGTCGGCCTCGACCGGGTGCTCCCTGGCCAGCCTGCGGCCGATCTGTACGCGTGCCGCGTGCACGTTCCGGCCGGCGATCGTGGCGTCCGGCCGGGCGATGTAGACGTACTCGAAGAGGCAGCCCTTCGGCTCCGGCGGCGCGAACCGGGTGGAGCGCAGCCCGTCCTCGTCGATGGCGATCAGCTCGCCGGGCTCCACCTCGCGGACGACGCTGGCGCCGACGATGTCCAGGGCGGCGGTCTCGCTGGCGACGACCCAGCCACGCTCCAGCCGGCCCAGCACCAGCGGACGGACCCCGTGCGGGTCGCGGGCCGCGTAGAGCGTCGACTCGTCCATGAAGACGAAACTGAACGCGCCCCGCAGCCGGGGCAGCACCTCCAGCGCGGCGGCCTCGACCGAGAGATCGGGCCGGCTGGCCAGCAGCATCGTCACCAGCGAGGTGTCGTTGGTGGCGCCGTCGGCGGCCACGCCCCGCTCGCCGACCTCGCGCTGCAGCTCCGCCGTGTTGACCAGGTTGCCGTTGTGCGCCAACGCGATGGTCGTGCCGGACGTCGTCGCCCGGATGGTCGGCTGGGCGTTCTCCCAGGTGGAGGCGCCGGTCGTCGAATAGCGCGCGTGGCCGATCGCCACGTGCCCGCGCAGGCTGGCCAGGGTCGGTTCGTCGAAGACCTGGGCGACCAGGCCGAGATCCTTGTAGACCACCACGCCCGAGCCGTCGCTCACCGCGATACCGGCCGCCTCCTGCCCCCGGTGCTGCAACGCGTACAGCCCGAAGTAGGTCAGGTTCGCGACCTCCTCGCCAGGGGCCCAGACACCGAAGACGCCGCACGCGTCCTGCGGACCGGGACGTTGGGGATCAAGGTCGTGGCTCAGCCGGCCATCGCCTCGGGGCACCTGCCGCTCCCTCATGCTGGACTGGCCTGGCGGGATCACGGGATCCGCACTCCTCGGCCGGGACCACTGTCGTCGCCTGACAGTGTACGCGAACCCGAGTCACCACAGAAAGTCACGAAATCGCTGCGGTGCGTCACCAGTCCGGTGCGGCGATTCACAGCGGCAGGTACGCGGAGAGGTCCGCTCGGACCCCACTCACCCGTACGCGACCCTCCGTGACCGCCTCCGCCCAGCTGAGGCCGCCCGTCGCGACCCGCACCCAGGTCTCCGGATCCATCTCCACCACGTTCGGCGGGGTGCCCCGGGTGTGTCGAGGACCCGGAACGCACTGAACTGCACCGTAAGGTGGGACACGCACCTCCACCGATCGGCCGGGGGCGCGCTCCGCGAGGGCGGTCAACAGGGCACGGACCGCCTCCCGGAACACCGGCCGATCGGGGGTACGCCCCTCGTCGAGCGCCGACAACACCGCCGCGACCGCGGCGGACTTAACGTGCGGAGAGGACACGTCGGGACGATACGACTCGTGCGCGGCCCGTCTCACGCTGGCCCTGGGTCGCGCCGATCCGGTCAGACAAGGCATAGTTGCCGACGGCGTATTCGTACCGTGATGATCCCCGGCCCGGCGACCGCCGGCCGCGGAGGAAAGCCAGTCCGGAAGGCGGTGGACGTGTCAACACACCGACGTGCCTGGAAGCAGCGGGCCGGTGTGGTCGTGGCGTTGGTTGTCGGCGCCCTGCTCACCGTCCCCGCAACACCGGCCCTCGCAGCCCCGAACGTCTCCGTTACCCCGGGTTCGGTCAGCCTAAACGCCGGCAGCGACGCCACGGTGACCGTCACGGTGAGCCCCGGTGAAGGGGACGAGACCGCCGAGATCAGCCTCGCCGGGCTGCCCTCCGGTGTGAGCTGCACGCGCGGCTGTGGAGAGATCCGCTTCCCGGGCGGCCAGCCGAGGCCGCAGTTGGTGGTGATCCGGGCCAACGACAACGCGGGCAATGCCAACACCACGGTCACCGTCGCGGCCGAAGGCAGCGCGTCGGGCGCCGGCACCGCCACCTTCCAGCTCACGGTCCGCGCCAAGGCGGCACCCGAGCCGACGCAGGCGCAGACGGTGCGGTCGGTGTCCGGCAAGGTGGTCAACCAGGCCAACGGGGAAGCGGTACCGAACGCGGTGGTGATCCTCCAGGACGCCAGCGGCAAGCGGTTCGACACGATCAGCGACGACAACGGCAACTTCCGCTTCAGCGGCAGCACCTCGAACCCGATCGCCCCCGGCCGGCTGGACATCGGCGCCAGCGTAGGCGACGTGCGGGCCTTCAAGAGCCTGAACGCCTCCGCCGGGCAGAGCGTCAGCGGCCAGCGGCTCTCCCTCGCCATCAAGACCGAGGCGACCCCGAGCCCCACCCCGTCGGAGAGCGCCGAGGCGCTGCCCACCGACGAGGCGACCGAGGAGGGCACCGAGGAGTCGGCGGACGCCGCCGCTGCCGCCCCGACGAACGCCAGCAACGAGGACTCCGGCGGCATCGGTTCGCTGCTGATCATCCTGCTGGGCGGCCTTCTCGTCGCGGCCGGCGTCGGCACGATCGTGCTGCTGTGGATGCGCCGCAAGGAGAACAGCGACGAAACCGAGGGCGGTGCCGGTCCGGCCGCCGCTGCGGGTGCGGTTCCGGCGGCCCGCGGCGCCTACCGGGGGGCCGACGACCACACCCGGGTCGTGAACCCGGCCGGTGCGGCTCCCACGATGGTCGGTGGCGCCGCCGTCAGCGACGCCCCGACGATGATGCACCGGCCGGTGGTCGACGACGTCCCGCCGGACCCGTACGGGGTGCCGCAGTCGTACGGCACGCCCGCCGGCCAGGGCGGTTGGGCCGGCAACGGCTACGGCGACGAGCCGGCCGGGGCGGGCGCGTACGGCACCGGGGCCTACGGTGGCGCCCCCTCCTCCGGCGGCGGCTACGGCAACGCCCCGTCGTCCGGTGGCGGCTACGGCACCCCACCCTCGTCCGGCGGTGGTTACGGCGGCAACGACTACGGCGCTCCCGCCGGTGCGGGTTACCCGCCGGCGCCAGCCGGCGGGCCCGGCTACGGCGAGCGGTACGACGAGCCGACCGGCCGCTACCAGGGCGACGCCACGCAGTACCCGGCGCCGGCTGACCCGTACGCGACCGGGATGTACCAGCAGGATCCCGGCTACGGCCAGGCGGAGCCGGCGTCCTATGGGCGCGGCGGCGAGCCGACCGGCGGCTACGACCAGCGGGGCGGGTACGACCAGGGCGGCTACGGCCAGCCGGGCGGCTACGGTCAGGAGCCGCCCGCCCAGCGCGGCGGCTACGACCAGGGCGGTTACGACCAGGGCGGCGGCTACGGCGGTGGCGGCTACGGCCAGCCGGGCGGCTACGACCAAGGGCCGCCCGCCCAGCGCGGCGGTTACGACCAGGGCGGTTACGACCAGGGCGGCGGCTACGGCGGTGGCGGCTACGCCGACCCGACGCAGAGCGGCCGGGCCCGGCCGGACGGCCCGCCGCAGGACCGCAGCGGTCGCCGGCTGGACTGGCTCGACGACTGAGAAACACCCCAGGCAAGCAAGCGAGGGGCCGTCCGGATCCGGACGGCCCCTCGCCCGTTCTCCGGCCCGGACACCCGACCCCGTCGTGCAGGAGCACGCCACGGTCGCGAACGAGTGGCCCGGGCGGCGGGACGGCCGTCAGGCGGCGGAGAAGACGCCGTTGCGAAGCACGGGCACCACCTCCGAGACGCCGACCTGCACGGCGATCTCGACGTCGGCGGCGAATCCGCTCTCGGTGAGTTCCCGCCCGGAGACGCTGCCCCGGACGGCGGCCGGTACGTCGGGCGTGCTGGCCAGTGCGGCGAGCGCGACGGCCGCCTCGACGGAGAGTCCGCCCGGCACGCCGGAGAGCGCGTCGAGCACGCACGCCGCACCGAGCTGGTCCTCCACCGACGGGCGCAACGAGCCGTCCGGCCAGCGTTCGCCCGCGGCGACGACCCCGACCGGCGCGTCCGTCGAGCCGTACCCCTGGTGGTGGAGCCAACGCCCGACGGCGCCGGAGTTGCGCAGGCAGGCCGCGACCACCGGCAGGCCGGTGGCGCTGGCGGCGGCGCTGATCGCCGAGCCGTTCGGCGACGGCAGGACCAGCTCGGGAACGGCCGGCGCGGTGCTCAGCGCCGCCGGGGACAGCGACCACGGGTGCTCCGGCATGGTGCGGCGACGGCCCACGGCGGCGACGGCGCCCACGCGGCGGGCGTACTCGGCGGCCTGCTCGCCCCACGGGAACGGGTGCACCCGGGTGCCCCGGGCCACCGCGACCTCGACGGCGGTGGTGAACGAGAGTACGTCCACCACCACCAGGGCGGCGCAGACCCGACCGAGTTCGGCCGCCCCCGCGAGCCCCCACTCGAACCGGGCGCCGGAGCCGGGTTGGGTGTGGACGGCCGCGGTCAACGCCTCAGCGCTTGTCGGGCGCGGAGGGCTGCTCGGAGTGACCGGAGGCCGGGTCGGACGGCCGGTCGTCGGTCGTCCCGGCCCGCTCCTCGGCGGTCTCGACCGGCGGAGTGGCGATCACGCCGCCCGGCGAGGCGACCCGGCCCGCGTCCGCAGCCGGCTCCTCGGTCGCCGCCGGCCCGTCGGCCGCGTTCGGCTCCCCGGTCACCGCCGGCCCGTCGGCCGCAGTCGGCTCGTCGGTCACCGCCGGCCCGTCGGTCACCGCCGGCCCGTCGGTCGTGGCCGGCTCCTCGCCCGGCACCGCGGTCGCCGGCTCGGCTGCACCGGCCCTCGACGCGGCGGCACCGGAAACCGGCTCGGGCGCCCCGGTCACCGGGTCCGGACCGGAGGACGCGATCGGCTCGCTCACCACCTCCGCCGGATCCACCGGCTCCGCGCTGGTGTCCGTCGGCAGCGGCACCGCCTCGACCGCCCCGGCCACGCCGGCCGCCGGGGCGTCCACCGCCAGGATCTCCGAGCCGCCGAAGAGGCGCGGCAGGGTGGCGGTGTGCGCGGCGTGCAGCTCGTCCAGGCCGATCCGGAACTGGCCGTGCACCTCAAGCGCGCCGCCGGCCGAGTCGGTGACGCCGATCAGCTCGTACGGCACGCCGCGCTCGGCGGCCAGGCCGGTGAACGCCTTCTCGTGCCCGCGCGGCACCGACACCAGCACGCGACCGGCGGACTCGCTGAACAGGAAGACGAACGGCATGGAGCCGCCGGCGAACCGGTCCGGCACGGCGACCCGGGCCCCGACACCGCGCCGCAGGCAGGACTCGACCAGCGCCTGGGCCAGGCCACCGTCGGAGAGGTCGTGCGCCGAGCTGACGTGACCGGCCCGAGCGGCCTCCGCCATCAGGTCGGCGATCGCCCGCTCGCGACCCAGGTCGACCTGCGGGGGTACGCCGCCGAGGTGCTCGTGGGTCACCCACGCCCACTCGGAGCCGGACAGCTCCACGTGCGTCTCGCCCAGCAGGTAGATCTGGTCGTGGTCGCCGCCGCGCGGCACGAAGCCCATCGACACCCGGTCGGCCACGTTGTCCAGCACGCCCAGCACGCCCACCACCGGAGTGGGGTGGATGGCCGCCGCACCGGTCTGGTTGTAGAAGCTGACGTTGCCGCCGGTCACCGGGATGCCCAGCTCCGCGCAGCCGTCGGCGAGACCGCGGACGGCCTCGGCGAACTGCCACATCACACCCGGGTCCTCCGGCGAGCCGAAGTTGAGGCAGTTGGTGACCGCGATCGGCTTCGCGCCGCTGACGGCCACGTTCCGGTACGCCTCGGCCAGCGCGAGCCGGGCGCCGTTGTACGGGTCGAGGCGCGCGTAGCGACCGTTGCCGTCGACGGAGAGCGCGACGCCGAGACCGGTGCGCTCGTCGATGCGGATCACGCCGGAGTCCTCCGGCTGGGCGAGCACGGTGTTGCCCAGCACGTACCGGTCGTACTGCTCGGTGACCCAGGTCTTGTCGGCCAGGTTCGGCGAGGCGATCATCCGCAGGACGGTCTCCCGCAGCGCCTCCGGGTCGCTCGGCCGGGGCAGCGTCTCCGCACGGTCGGCCTGGAGCAGGATCAGGTCGGCCGGCTCGCGCATCGGGCGGGCGTACACCGGGCCGTCGTCGACCAAGGAGCCCGGCGGCACGTCCACCACCAGGTGGTCCCGCCAGGTGACGACCAGGCGGCCCGGCCGGCCGTCCGGCTCCGGCGGGGTGACCTCGCCGATGGCGGTGGCCAGCACACCCCACTTCTCGGCGGTCTTGAGGACCGCCTCCAGCTTCTCCGGCTCGACGATCAGCAGCATCCGCTCCTGGGACTCGCTGGCCAGGATCTCGTGCGGCTCCATCGAGGGCTCGCGCAGCGGCACCCGCTCCAGCCAGACCCGCATGCCGGTGCCGGCCGCGGCGGCGGTTTCGGTGAGCGCGCAGGTCAGGCCGGCGCCGCCGAGGTCCTGGATGCCGACGACCAGGTGGCCGTCGTACAGCTCCAGGCACGCCTCGATCAGGAGCTTCTCGGTGAACGGGTCACCCACCTGCACCGACGGGCGGCGCTGCTCGCTGCCCTCGTCGAAGGTGGCGCTGGCCAGCACGGAAACGCCGCCGATGCCGTCCCGGCCGGTCTTGGCGCCCATCAACACGACGACGTTGCCGGGGCCGGCGGCGGCCTTGTTCTGCAGCCGGTTGACCGGCAGCACGCCGAGGCAGAGCGCGTTGACCAGCGGGTTGCCCTGGTAGCAGGGGTCGAAGACGACCTCACCGCCGATGTTCGGCAGGCCGAGGCAGTTGCCGTAGCCGCCGACGCCGGCGACGACGCCGGGCAGCACGCGGGCGGTGTCCGGGTGGTCGGCCGCGCCGAAGCGCAGCGGGTCCATCACCGCGACCGGGCGGGCACCCATCGCGAGGATGTCCCGGACGATGCCGCCGACACCGGTCGCCGCGCCCTGGTACGGCTCGACGAAGCTCGGGTGGTTGTGCGACTCGACCTTGAAGGTCACGGCCAGCTCGGCGGAGACGCGGACGACGCCGGCGTTCTCGCCGATGCCGGCGAGCAGCCGGTCACTCGGCGGCGCCTTCTCCCCGAACTGGCGCAGGTGCACCTTGCTGGACTTGTAGGAGCAGTGCTCGCTCCACATGATCGAGTACATCGCCAGCTCGGCCTGGGTGGGCCGGCGGCCGAGAACCTGGCGGATCCGCTCGTACTCGTCGTCCCGGAGGCCCAGCTCCGCGTACGGCTGGAGTTCACCCGGGGTGCCTCCGGCCCGGGGGACGGTGTCCACACCGTCGGCCCAGTCCGTGACGACGTCCCGGGCGGGCGTCGCCGGGGCGGCCGGAACGGGGTCCTGGGTGGTCATGACCTCTCCTCGCTGCGCACAGGACCGCCCGTCGGGCGGGTGAGCCGACCGATGATGCCGCGTACGGTCACGCCGGGGATCCCACCAGGTGCTTGAGCACCGAGGTGAAGAAGCCCAGGCCGTCAAGGGAGGGCCCGGTCAGCTCCTCCACGGCGTGCTCGGGGTGCGGCATGATGCCGACCACGTTGCCGGCGGGGTTGGTGATGGCGGCGATGTCGCGCTGGGACCCGTTCGGGTTGCCGACGTAGCGGGCGACGACCCGGCCCTCGGCCTCGAGCTGGTCCAGCGTCGCGGGGTCGGCGACGTAGCAACCCTCGCCGTTCTTGACCGGGATCAGCACCTCCTGGCCGGGCTGGAAGGCGTTGGTCCACGCGGTGCCGGCCGACTCGATGCGGAGGACCTGGTCGCGGTTGCGGAAGTGCAGGTGCTGGTTGCGGGTCAACGCGCCCGGCAGCAGGTGGGCCTCGCAGAGGATCTGGAAGCCGTTGCAGATGCCGAGCACCGGCAGGCCGCCCCGGGCCGCGTCCACGATCGTCTCCATGACCGGGGCGAACCGGGCGATGGCACCGCAGCGCAGGTAGTCGCCGTAGGAGAAGCCGCCGGGCAGGACGACCGCGTCCACCCGGTGCAGCTGCGGGTCACCGTGCCAGAGCCGCACCGGCTCGGCGCCGGCGATCCGGACGGCCCGCGCGGCGTCCCCGTCGTCGAGCGAGCCGGGGAAGGTGACAACGCCGACCCGGGCGGTCACGAGCGGGCGTCCACGGTCTCGTCGGCCTCGACCCGGACGGTGAAGTCCTCGATGACCGGGTTGGCGAGCAGCTTGTCGGCGATCTCCCGAGCACGGTCCACATCCGGTTCACCGGTGAACTCGATCTCGATCCGCCGGCCGATCCGGACCGAGGCGACGTCGCTGACGCCGAGCCGGGGCAGCGCGTTTGCGACGGCCTGGCCCTGCGGATCGAGGATCTCGGGCTTGAGCATGACGTCGACGACGACGCGAGGCACTGGGCACTCCTGACTGTGTACGCAGTTGGGTGCCGACCCACTACGGGCGAGCGCAGCCAGCCTACCTGGCAGATGCCACGGCGGACGCACCGGCCGCACGCGGCTCAGGCAGTGATCGTCGTTGTCAGCGCGGGGGGCCGGAGACCGATGCGGGTTCGTTGCGATCCCGATGCGGATCCGTTGCCGTCCGAGCCCACTCGTCCGGTTTCGTCGCACCGGCGGTACGACCCTTATGACATGGATGCTTTTGGATCGAAACACTTGTGAACCACATCTCAGGGCCCTACGGTACATCGTCAGATGTCGATTGGAGTATCGGTCGGCGCGCCACCCCCGCCCGCCGGCCGGCAGGCCGACCCGGTGAACCCGGGCCATCCCCCGAAGGAGCCCTCATGCGCATCCGATCCCTGGTAACGGTCCTCGCCACCGCGGTGGCCGGCGTGCTCGGCGCCAGCTCCGGCGCCCTCGCCAACACCACGCCGACGCCGTACATCATCGGCGGCAGCACCGTCTCCTCCGCCCCGTGGGCCGCCGCGGTGTTCAGCAACGGCTCGTTCACCTGCTCCGGGACGATCATCGCCCCGCAGTGGGTGCTCACCGCCCGGCACTGCGTCAGCGGCAGCATGTCGGTCCGGGTCGGCAGCGTCTACCGCGCCTCCGGCGGGGTCACCCGCACCGTCAGCGCCACCTACAGCCGGTACGACCTGGCCCTGATGCGGCTCTCCAGCTCGGTCAGCACCACCTACGTGACGCTGGCCAGCAGCAACCCGCCGATCGGGTCGACCAACCAGATCTACGGCTGGGGCATGACCTGCTACAGCGGCTGCTCCGCCTCCAGCCAGCTGAAGACCGCGAACGTCCAGGTGACCAGCAACAGCGTCACCGACGCGTACGGCGGGCAGGCCATCCGGAGCACCCGGATCAACGGCAACGCCTGGCGGGGCGACTCGGGCGGCCCGCAGTTCTACAACGGCCGGCAGGTCGGCGTCGCCTCGACGGCCAACGGCACGAACATCCAGAACTACGGCAGTGTCGCGTACAACCGGGCCTGGATCACCTCGACGGCCGGTGTCTGACGGTTAGCGCCCCGGCGGCGCGGATGGTCGGCGGAGCGCCGGCCGTCCGCGCCGCGCCGTTTTTCAGCATCCGAGCAGGTGAACAGGGCTCCCGTTGGGCCCCACGATCGGCTGACAGCATCGGAAACGTGCTGGTCGTGACGACGGATCAACTTCCCGGCTACGAGATCCGCCAGATCCTCGGCGAGGTGGTCTCCTCGATGGCCAGGACGCGCAACCCGTACCGCGAGGGCGTGAAGAACCTGCGCGGCGGCGCGTACGACCCGATGGCGCCGGACAACCTCACCCGCTGGCGCACCGACTCGGTCGCCCGGCTCGGGGAGGAGGCCCGCCGCCTCGGCGCGAACGCGGTGATCGGCATGCGCTTCGACAGCCGCGACTGCGGCGAGATGTGGATGGAGATCTGCGCGTACGGCACGGCGGTGATCGTCGTACCGAAGGTCCCCGACGTCATGCCCCCCGACCAGCCCCTGGTCGCGGCCGAGACCGCCCACGAGCCGGAGATCGCCGGCGCCCCGGGCGGCATCGCCGAACCGGCGAGCGCCCCCAACCTCCGCACCGCAGCCGAAACCCCCACCCGCGACTCCTGACCCACCCCACCTGTCCCACCCCACCCTGCCCACCCCACCCCGTTGATAATGAAGTTTACGGGTGTTTTGGAGTTACCCTCACCCGTTAA
>JAEYGD010000331.1 GCA_023402505.1 Actinomycetes bacterium | reverse complement strand
GGCCAGCCCCCGCGGGCCGTCGGTGCCGGGTCCGTCCCGGATCAGCCCTTCATCGCCGTACGGCTCAGAAAGCCTCCTCCGGGAGGTCCATGACGTCCAGGTCGGTGTTCTCGATGATGCGCCGGTCGGCACCGATGCGCGGGAGCACCTCGCGGGCGAAGAACCGGGCGGCGGCCACCTTGCCGGTGTAGAACGCCTTGTCGGTCGCCGACACCTCACCGGCCAGCGCCTTCAGCGCCACGTCGGCCTGCTTCTGGAGCAGCCAGCCCACGACCAGGTCGCCCACCGCCAGCAGGAACCGGCGGCTGCTCAGGCCGACCTTGTACAGGGCGCGCGCGTCGCCGCCCTGCGCCTCGCCCAGCCAGCCGGTCATCACGCCGAGGATGTTCTGGATCTCGGCGAGGGCCTTGCCGAGCGCCTGCCGCTCCTCCTTGAGCTGGCCGTTGCCGCCCTCGGTGGCGATGAACTCCTGGATCTCGCCGGCCACGGTCAGCAGGGCCTTGCCGTTGTCCCGGACGATCTTCCGGAAGATCAGGTCGAGGCTCTGGATCGCCGTGGTGCCCTCGTACAGGGTGTCGATCTTGGCGTCCCGGACGTACTGCTCCAGCGGGTAGTCCTGGAGGAAGCCGGAGCCACCGAAGGTCTGGAGCGCCTCGTGGCCGAGCAGCTCGTACGCCCGCTCCGAACCGACGCCCTTGACCAGCGGCAGCAGCAGGTCGTTGACCCGCTTGGCGAGCTTGGTGCCCTTCTCGTCGCCGGCCGCCTCGGCGATGGCGACCTTGTCCTGCCAGCTGGCGGTGTAGCACACCAGGGCGCGCAGGCCCTCGGCGTACGACTTCTGCAGCAGCAGCGAGCGGCGCACGTCCGGGTGGTTGGTGATCGTGACGCGCGGCGCGGTCTTGTCGGTCATCTGGATCAGGTCGGCGCCCTGCACCCGGCTCTTGGCGTACTCGAGCGCGTTCAGGTAGCCGGTGGAGAGCGTGGCGATGGCCTTCGTGCCGACCAGCATCCGGGCGTACTCGATGATCATGAACATCTGCCGGATGCCGTCGTGCTTGTCGCCCATCAGCCAGCCCTTGGCCGGTACGCCGTGCTCGCCGAAGGTCAGCTCGCAGGTGTTCGAGACCTTCAGGCCCATCTTGTGCTCGACGTTGGTGGCGTAGACGCCGTTGCGCTCGCCCAGCTCGCCGGTCTCCTCGTCGAAGTGGTACTTCGGCACGACGAACAGGGACAGGCCCTTGGTGCCGGGGCCGCCCACACCCTCCACGCCGACCGGGCGGGCCAGCACGTAGTGGACGATGTTGTCGGAGAGGTCGTGCTCACCGGAGGTGATGAAACGCTTGACGCCCTCGATGTGCCACGAGCCGTCGGGCTGCTGGATGGCGCGGGCCCGGCCGGCGCCCACGTCCGAGCCGGCGTCCGGCTCGGTGAGCACCATCGTGGAGCCCCACTGCCGGTCGACGAAGAGCTTCGCCCACTTCTTCTGCCGCTCGGTGCCCTCGACGTGCAGGACGTGCGCGAACGACGGGCCGGACGCGTACATCCAGATCGGGGCGTTGGCGCCGAGGACCAGCTCGGCGAGCGACCACCAGAGGGCGCGGGGCGCGTTGGAGCCGTCCAGCACCTCGGGCAGGTCCAGGCGCCAGAACTCGGAGTCCATGAACGCCTGGTACGACTTCTTGAACGACACCGGCAGCGGCGCGGTGTGCGTCGCCGGGTCGAACACCGGCGGGTTGCGGTCGCTGTCCGTGTAGCTGGCCGCGAGGTCCTCGCGGGCAAGGCGGTCGACCTCGGAGAGGAAGCTGCGGGCGGTGTCGACGTCCAGCTCCGTGTACGGCGCCTGGCCGAACGTCCGGTCCGCCCCGAAGACCTCGAACAGGTTGAACTCGAGGTCCCGAAGGTTGCTCTTGTAGTGGGTCATGCTCGCTGGCCCCGCTTCCGGACAGGTGTTACCGATCAGTAACTCAAGACTGTATTACTCGCGGGTAGACAACGACAAGCCGATCTCCGAAGTGACAGCGATTACACACTTCCCGTTCGGGTTCCGGACGCCCGGGTGACCGGCGCCCGGCTCACCCCTCGGTGGCGCCGACCTCCCAGCTCGGCACGGCGGCGGTGACCTCGGTACGAGCGCCGGTGTACTCCATCAGGACCAGCGCGATGTCGTCGTCGAGCCGGCCGTGGACCCACTCGACCAGGGCCGCCTCCAGGGAGGCCAGGCCGTCGGCGACCGTGCCGTGGCCGAGCAGCCGCCAGGCCCGGTCCGCCGTCGGGAAGAACTCGCCGTCGCGCCGCGCCTCGCCGAGGCCGTCGGTGAACAGCAACAACCGGTCACCGGGCTCCAGCCGCTCGACGCGGGGCCGGACCACCGGCATGAAGCCCAGCGGCGGCGCCGGCGCCGGCGGCTCGAGCGGGATGACCGCGCCGTGGCGCAGGAGCAGCGGCGGCGGGTGACCGCAGTTGACGATCGTCAGCGTGCCGCCGCGCTCCTCGACCAGGGCGGCGGTCACGAAGTCCTCGTCGCCCACGCTGCGGGCGACCGCCCGGTCCAGGTCGGCGACGACGGCCCGCAGGTCGGCCCGCTCGTACGCCACGTGCCGGTAGGAGCCCAGGACGATGCTGGCCAGCCGGACCGCGTCCAGGCCCTTGCCCCGGACGTCACCGATGATCATGCGTACGCCGTACGGGGTGTCCAGCGCCTCGTACAGGTCACCGCCGATCTCCGCCGTGGCGGTGGACGAGATGTAGCGGGCGGCCACGGCCAGCGAACCCACCTGCGGACCGAACGGGCGGAGCACCGCCTGCTGGGCAACCGAGGCGAGTTTCGACAGCTCGGCGATCTGCTCGGCCTGCCGCTGCCGTACCGCCGCCGTCGCCGCGGCCAGCGCGGTGCCCAACGCGATGCCGGCGACCGCGACCGCCGTGGCGACCGAGACCGTCCGCTCGCCCAGCGCGAAGCTCGCGCCGATCATGGTGGCCGCGGCCCCCACCCCCAGCACCACCCGCCACGACCCGAGAACCGCCGCGAGGAACGGCGCGGCGGCCATCAGGGCGATGTAGTTCGCGCCCCGGCCGTCCGCCAACTCCATCGCTGACACGACCGCGAGCAGGGCGAGGGCCGCGCCGAGGCCGGCGCGGGATCCGGGGCTCAGCGGGCCGCGGCCCGACTGGAAGGCGTGCGTGCGTACGAGGGACAGCATGCCTGATGGACGTGAAGCGGTGAACGAACCTGGCCCGACGTCCGAGCCGGAAGTGGCCGGGCGGTCCACGTCCGGGGCCCGATCGCGGCCCCGCACCGGCTCAGCCCAGGACCTCGTACCGGACCTCGACGTGTCCGGCGCTCAACGGAGCGATGGCGGCGAAGGCGGCGCGCGACAGGTCCAGGCAGCGGCCCTCGATGAACGGACCCCGGTCGTTGATCCGCACCGTCACCGACTTGCCCGAGGTCGGGTTCGTGACCCGGACCTTCGTGCCGAACGACAGGGTCTTGTGGGCGGCGGTCATCGCCGACGGGTCGAAGTACTCGCCGTTGGCGGTGAGCTGTCCCTCGGAGTAGAAGGAGGCACCGCACGAGCCACTGTCCACGACGGACGGCGCCGGGGTGGTCTTCTTCGTGGCGGTCGGCTTCGGCGCCGCGGTCCTCGGCTTGCTGCGCGACGGCGCCTTCGTCGTCCGGGTCGCCGTCGGGCTCGCGCTCGGGCGCGGCGGGGCGCTGGTGGTGGGCGACACGGACGGCGAGGTGGGCGGCACCTCGGTCGGGGTCAGGTCGACGGCGACGGGCCGCTCGGGCTCGGCGCCGGAGGCCAGCTGGACGACGCCGACGGTACCGCCGACCGCGAGCGCGACACCGAGGGCCGCGGTGGCCGCGATGCCGGTCGGGGAGGAGAACCTACGGGTACGCGAGTGCCTGCCAGCCACCGTCCCGGTCCTTTCGTCGACTGAACAAACCGGGTCGGACCGTAACGAGCGAAGTACTTCCGAAGTCAACGTGATCATGATGTTATGCCCGCAATTGCGGTGATACGTGTAGCCGATCGTCCGACCCACCGTGGCCCGGCCGGCCCACCGCCCGCCTCCGGTGCCGCAGGATGGACGGCATGCGCCCCGAGCTGAGCAGACGTCTCGCCGGGCTGGTCGACTGGATCGACCCCGGCCCCGGTGCCACCCACCTGGTCAGCGACGTCTCCGGCTGGTGGCGCGACCCGGCCGTGCTGGCCGACCTCGGTCCCGCCCTGGTCGAGCCGTTCCGGGCGGCCCGACCCACGGTGGTCCTCTCCCCGGCCGTCACCGGATACCTGCTCGGGCCGCTCGCCGCGACCGCGCTCCACGTCGGGTTCGTCGCCGCGCACAAGCCGGGCGACGGCCGGCTGCCCCCCGGCACGCTCACCTGGGCGCAGAGCCCGCCGGACTTCCGGGGTCGTCGGGTCGACCTCGCCGTACGCGACCGGCACCTCGGCCCCGACGACCGGGTGCTGGTGGTCGACGACTGGGTCGCCACCGGCGCCCAGGTCCACGCCCTCTACGACATCTGCGCGGCGCGCGGCGCCGTGGCCGTCGGCACCGCCGCCGTGGTGGCCGACTGCCCGCCGCGGGTTGCGGCCGACCTACGGATCCGGGCGCTGCTCACCGGGGCCGACCTCGCCGCGTGACCACGCCCGGCGTGCGGGCGCCGACCGGTAGCCTCGGCAGGATGTGGCCTCGGATCGGCGGACTGCGCACCCTCGACCTCGGTACGCCCGGGGAGCTGCGGGCGAACCTGAACACCCTCGTGCTCGCCGGGGTGAAGCAGGCGACCGCCGGCCTGCTCAGCGAGTACGAGCAGGAGGGCGAGGAGTTGGAGCAGGTCGGTGAGCGGCTGGCGCTCGTCGACGACAACGACGGGCTGGTCGCCGTCGTCGAGGTCACCGGCGTCGAGGTCGTACGCTTCGCCGACGTCCCGTGGGACTTCGCCCGGTCCGAGGGGGAGGGCGACCGCTCGATCGAGGAGTGGCGGGCCGGTCACCAGCGCTTCTGGGCCCGGGTTAGGACTCCCGTCGACGACGACACCCCGATCGTGTGCGTACGCTTCCGGCTGGTCTCCGCCGGCGACGGCGGCATCACCACCGGCGACCTGGGCACGTAGCCGGCCGGGTCAGGGCCGCGCGCGCCGCAGCTCGGGGAGCAGGCGGGTCGCCACGTCCACCAGGACGGCCTCGTCCCCCGCGTACCAGCTGCTCCGCCGTGGCCAGTGGGTGATCACGTCGGTGAAGCCCAGCGCCGCGGCCCGCCCGACCTGCTCCGCGAAGAAGTCGGCGCTGCGCAGCGAGAAGACGGGCGCCGAGTCCAGCGACAGGTACCGGTCGAGGGAGGCCGGATCGCGGCCGTCCGCCGCCAGCGCCTTGTCCATCCGGGCGGTCAGGTCGGCCACGCCACTCCACCAGGCGTCCAGGTCCTCGCCCCCGCTGCCGGTGGTGACCCAGCCCTGGCCGAAGCGGACCGCCAGCCGCATCGAGCGGGGACCGTTGGCGGCCACCACGAACGGCACCCTCGGTGTCTGCACGCACCCGGGGTTGTTGCGGGCGTCCACGGCCGCGAACCAGTCGCCGCGCCACGTCGTCCCGTCCTCCCGCAGCACCAGGTCGAGCAGCTCGACGAACTCGCCGAACCGGTCGACACGCTGACGCGGCGGCAGCGTGTCACCGCCCAGCACGGCAGAGTCGAACCCGATGCCGCCCGCGCCCAGGCCCAGCAGGACCCGCCCGCCGGACACGTCGTCAAGGGTGGTCACCTGCCGGGCGAAGGCGGCCGGATGCCGGAAGTTCGGCGAGGCGACCAGGGTGCCGAGCCGGATCCGGTGGGTCACGCTCGCCGCGGCGGTCAGGGTGCCCATCGAGTCGAACCACGGTCCGTCCACCAGGTCCCGCCAGCCGAGGTGGTCGTACGTCCAGGCATGGTCGAAGCCCCACTCCTCGACCTGCCGCCAGCGACGCGCGGACTCCGACCAGCGCTGGTCCGGAAGGATCACGATGCCGATGCGCATGATCACCAGCCTACCGATCCCCCTCCGGCGCCCGGCCCGCCATCGACACGCCGGGCTTCAGCGCCTGCCCAGGACCTCGGCGACCCGCGAGAAACCGTCGGCGCCGTGCCCCAGCCCGATGACCCGTCGGACGACACCCTCGGCCGCACGCATCACACCGGCGTCGATGCCGTGCGCCTCCGAGGTCTGGACGACATGGGTCATCGACGACACCGCGGAGGTGACCGGGTTGTCGTCGCCGGAGAAGTTGCCGCGGTCCACGTCCTCGGCGGCCCCCTCGAAGATGGGTGGGAGGATCTCGCCGATGCCCCTGGCGAAGGGTGCCAGTTCCCGAGCCGTCACCCCCTCCGCCCGGGCCACCGCCAGCGCGTGGGCGTAGCCCGCCATCGCCGTCCAGAAGATGTCGAGCAGCGCGATGTCGTACGCCGCCGCCCGGCCGATCTCCTCGCCGAGGTGGGTGGCGGTGCCGCCCAGCGCGTTCAGCACCGGACCGTGCTCGCGGTGGAGGTCCCCGGGACCGCTGTAGATGACCACCGCGTCCGCGGTTCCGATGGTGCTGACCGGCGTCATGATCGCCCCGTCCAGGTACCGGATGCCGTGTCCGGCCGCCCACCGTCCGGTGTCCCGGGCCCGGCCCGGGGTGTCGGCGGTCAGGTTGACGAGCGTGCGCCCCTTCAGGGCACGGGCGACCGCGTCGCGCCGCAGGACGGCGTCGGACGCGTCGTAGTTCACCACGCAGACCACGGTCAGGCTGCTCGCGGCCACCGCCTCTTCGGGCGACCGGGCGCTGACGGCACCCCGCTCGACCAGCTCGCGGTCCCGGCCCGGCGTCCGGTTCCACAGGGTGGTCGGCAGGCCGGCGTCCAGGAACGCGCCGGCCAGGGCCCGGCCCATCGGCCCCAACCCGAGCACGGTGACAGACTTTCCGGTGTACGAGGTCATGACCGCTCCAGAAGATTGCAAAACAAGACGAATAGGATGAAGATGACGCGCAGTCGTGCCCGGGACCTGAACGTCTGCGGAGTGACCGCCGCGATCGCCGTGATCGACGGCAAATGGAAGACGGCTCTGCTCTGGCTGCTGGAATCCGGTCCGCGCCGTCCCGGAGAGCTGCGCCGGCAGTTGCCCGGCCTCACCGAGAAGGTGCTGACTCAGGCACTCCGGGAGATGGAGGCCGACGGGCTGGTGCACCGGGAGGCGTACGAGGTGCTTCCGTTGAAGACCGAGTACTCCCTCACCGCGTTCGGTCGCGAACTCGCCGAGGCACTGGCGCCCCTCTCCGACTGGGGCCACCGCCGCCTGGACAAACTGGCTGAGGCCCACCCGGCCTCCTGAGCGGCCGACCTCCCTTCACCCCGCCCCCTCAGGACCACCACCAGACTCGCTGCGGCCCCGGCAGGCGACAAGTACCCACAAAAAAGTGGCTACCGTCGACGGCGGCCAGGAACGACGACGGCGCGACCGCCAGCCAGCAGAGCGCGCCGGGTTGCCCTGCGGCCCGTCGTGCCAGTCCTTCCATCGGCGAAGATGCCCTCGTGCCGAACACCATCGTGGAGATTCACGTCCCGCTCGTGGCAACTCCGGGGCTCACCGGGGACGAGTACGCCTTTCCCTGGATCGAGGACGTCGAGGACTTCCTCGCCGACCTGGACGAGCAGGGCGACGTCCAGGCGTACGACGACGGAGAACAGTACGGGGACGTCTACGTCTTCTTCCTGGCCGGCACCCGCGTGGAGGACCTGCTCGCGGTCGCCTCACGGGTCGCGAGTCTCGACAGGGTGCCCGCCGGGGCGTTCGCGATGGTCACCGACGACGAAGCCGACGAGTTCGGGACGGGACAGCGCGTGGATCTTCCCTCGCCTGCCGGGCAGGACGGCTAGCAGCCGGACACGGATCGGGCGCAGACCTTGGCGTTGCCGGCCGTACGTTGCGCCGGTTCACTGCCAGGATCGGAGCTATGCGGGTCCACCAGTACGTGTACTTCTCGTTGCGTTCGGACCATCTTCCGGCGCGCGAGATGGCGACGCGGTTAGGCATGGAGCCAGACGAGATCAGCGTCAGGGCGAGCAAGAGGGAGAGCCCTCCGGTGCCGCGCGTCCACTCGTGGAGGATTGTGTGTCGTGACAGCGGCTTGACGGTCGATGAGCAGATTGACCGCATCATCGACCGCCTTGAGCCCATCGCCGATCAGATCGCGGCCCTCGCCAGAGCCATCGACGAGGCGGAAGGGGAGGGCCTCACCTCGACACTCCAGGTGGTGCGCTACTTCAATGACGACGATGGCGACCAGCATCAACGTCTCGGCTGGCACCTCGATCGCCGAGCCTTGGAGTTCCTTCACCACACCGGGGCCGAGTTGGACGTGGACGAATACGGAGACGACTGAGGCACGGCTACGTAGCGGGCTTCGGCGTGTCGGGTCTCGCGTAAGCCGAAATCCGGTGCCACAGCGTGGTGGCCGGCCTGGAATCATGGCGCGGTGAGCCAGTACTTTCAGGTCGGCGATCTCGTGCTGTGGAATCCGTCCAACACGGTGGCGCAACTGTTCGCCCGCATGACCGAAGCGATGGTGCCGGTCGCGGGGCGCCCTTCAGGCGTCGGACCGGATATCGGACGGGACGAGTATGAGATCGACCCGGACGCCTTCGCGGCGTTCGTGGACGCGCTGACCGTGCGGTACCTGTCGACGAATCATCCCGTCCTCACGGCGATGCTTGAGGGGTACCTGCCCAGCGCACTCGTGATGGTCCAGCGCAGTGGCCGCGACGTGCCGGCGCTCGGCCAGTCCACCGCACGGGACAACCGGGATATCTCCCTCAACCGCGACGCGTTCGACCCACACGGCGACCGGCAGCGCCTCCTGGACCTGACCGAGAGCCACGCACGGGCGATGCCCTGCTGAGCCGGAGCGCCAACACGGTCAGCGCAAGAAGCGAGGGGAACGAGCGAGCCCCAGCCAGGAAACCTGTCCTGAGCTGGGGCCTCACGTTGGAGCGGGTGACGGGAATCGAACCCGCACTGTCAGCTTGGGAATTGTCGATCTCCGGCCGTTTGCTGGGTTGGCGGCCTGGTCCCGGCGGTCTCTCGTGGCCTCGGCTGGCCCCTGCTGTCCTGGCCCAATGGCACGCTAACGGCACACCGCAGACCCTGGCCTTGGCCGACGGATCGATAAGATCTTGAAGCATGACCTCGGCAGATGAACTGCCTCTCCTTGAGGCGCTCCTCGATGCGTTCGACCGGCTATTCGACCGACAGACCACCGTGGTCGACGTGCATGCGCTGCTCTTCGCCACAGCCAGGGCTCTGGCCGACTCGGCCTTCGTTAGGGACGTGGCAGCCGCCGAGTCGGCACTGGAGGAGATCATGAGATCAGGCCGGGGGTCGGCTGAGGCTGTTGAGCAGGCGCTTGACGCGGTGGATCCACTGAGGCGCCGCATCGCCGACCGGTTGTAGCTCTTCAAGGAGCAGCGGAATTGAGTTGACACCGGAAGCTAAGCGGATCTCCTCGTCGTGCAGTCTTCGACCGCCCAGCCTCCCCCGACGGAGAAAAGGTGGAGCGCCCTACCGGACGAGTCTCAATGGCGGGCGTCAAACCGACGCGGCGACCGAGGGATTATGAGATCAAGATGGGCGATCCTGACCAAGAACCGTGCCGGATACCGGGCGCCGACCAGGAGAAGCCGGCGGAGCGCCCAGTGCTGACGCTCGCCCAGGTCTTCAAGCTGGCCGACCTCGTGCCGCCCCACTACCGCGCCCTGGTCCTGGTCACCACCTTCGGGTGCCTGCGCTGGGGTGAAGTCGCCGCGCTCCAACGACAGGACACCGACACGGCAGCAGGCACCATCCGGGTTCGGCAGGCGTTCACAGAACAACGTGACGTCGGCTTAGTTCTCGGTCCACCGAAGTCCCGGGCGAGCCGGCGCACGGTCAGCCTGCCACCAGCCGTGGTCGAGGTCGTCCGAAACCACCTCGCGGCCGAGGTCGATGACAACCCGGACGCGCTCATGTTCACCACCGAGAGCGGGCGGCCGATCTGGTTGGGCAACCTCAATAAGCTGATCGACTGGAAGGCGGCGGTGGCGCGGATCGGGCAGCCGCACCTGCACTTCCACGACCTGCGGCACACCGGGAACACCTCGCCGCGCGGACCGGAGCGAGCACCCGCGACCTGATGGCCCGGATGGGCCACGACTCATCCCAAGCTGCGTTGATCTACCAGCACGCCACCGCTGAGGCGGATCGGGCCATCGCCCAGGCGCTGCACGAGGCCGTACGCGCGGACCGGAAGAAGTTGAAGGGGCCAGCCGGCAAGGGCAAGCCCAAGGACAAGGCAAGCAAGACAGGCAAGGAGCGTGGGGAGGGGTGAGGCTAGGTGCTCGGCGGCGTCGTCCATGGCGTGGACCGCATCTGGAACGGCTGATAGGCCAAGGCTCGGTCAACCACCTCAGCAGCCGTCAACTCGGGGTCATTCCAGAAGATCAGGCCGGAGATGTAGCCGTCCGGGCAGACAAAGTCTCGCTCAAGCTGGTCCAACCAACCGTCCAGCTCATCGTCGTCCGCGTAGTCGATGCTCATGATCCGCTCGACGAGGGCGATCGCCTCGCCTCGGGTCAACTTCGCCGCCAGGTCGCTCACCTCCCAGCGGAGGCTAATGGCATGCCAATGGCACGGGCAACGATCGCAGGCTACGGAACGTCGAAGGCCCTGGGCGGGACTTTCATCCTGACCAGGGCCTTTCGGGTGGAGCGGGTGACGGGAATCGAACCCGCACTGTCAGCTTGGGAATCGCACAAGATCGGCTTGGAATGGGCCGCCACGCCTGCTCGACGCGCTCTCACGTGGCCTGGTCTGGCCCCCGCTGACACCAGCCTGTGGCCCGTGGATGGCCCGGCGGTTCCTTCCCAGATCGCTCTGTCAGCCGTAGTCGCGCTCACAAGACGCGTAGAGGGAAAGGACCGCTAGTCGGCCGGACGCCACAAGAGCCTGCTCGTCAGGGGACAGCTTCCAAAGGTCAAGCCCTTCACGGTCGCGCTGGTAGCTGTACACCACCACGCGGCAGCTACCGCTCGCCTCGCTGGCTCCCTCACCCTCCAACAGCTTGTCCCAGGGCGGTGAATAGGACCCAGCAGAGGGCCGAAGGGTGAGTGCAGGGCCTGAGAAGACCTGGGCCGGATCCGCGTGACTGGGGCCGATATAGAAGTACTGCAGGTTGCAGTTGCAGTTCCCCTGACCGCCCTCACCCACTCGGCGGTACGCGGGGTCCACCTGCACCTGGCTCAGATACTCGCGGGCATGCTTTGGGCCGTCCGGCAGCAGTAGTGTCAGTGCCCCAATGAAGCCAAGCAGCCCTACCATCAACGAGCCGGCCGAAGCGCATGCAATGGCGATCCAGACCCATTTGCGTTGGCTCACGGCTCGCCCCTTCTCGCTGGCCACGGGGGGACACTACTGGAATGTTGGCGATCGAATCTGTAGCGGATCTCCTCGTCGGGCAGTCGTAGATCCTCCAGCCTCCCCGGACGGGGACCAGGTGGAGCGCCCTACTGGACCAAGGACCTGGTCCCCGTCCGGGGAGGCTGGTAGCCCATGGGGTGACCGGCGAGGGGGTCCGCGGCGGCATCTCTGAGGAGGGCCGGGGTTCGGGGCGGAGCCCCGAGGTCTTCGTGGTCCTGGTCGTCAAAAGCGTGGCCGGCCGGCCCGGCCGATGCCGGCCGGAGGTCGCCAGCAGGCCGGGGCCGGGCCGGCGCGGCCCGCTTGCGGGCCGCCTTGACCTGGTCGCAGGCGGTGGCCGATGCGGCGGGGCGTGTCAGGTGGGACGTGTCGGTGGACTCCTCGGTCGCCCGGGCGCATCAGCACGCCGCCGGGGCGCGAAAAAGGGGGATCTGCAGGCCGAACCGCCGGGCGGGGTGACGGTGGAGCCGGCCGATCATGCGCTCGGGCGGTCGCGGGGTGGGTTGACGACGAAGCTGCACCTGGCCTGCGAGCAGGGGCAGAAGCCGTTGTCGATCGGGCTGACCGCAGGGCAGCGTGGGGACAGTCCGCAGTTCGTCGGGGTGCTCGAGGGCATCCGGGTGCCCCGCCTGGGCCTCGGCCGGCCGCGGACCCGCCCGGACCGGGTCTTGGCCGACAAGGCGTACACGTCCCGGGCCAACCGTCGCTACCTGCGACGACGCGGAATCGCCGCGACCATCCCGTCGAAGGCCGACCAGGACGCCAACCGGCGTAAACGGGGCTCGAAGGGCGGCCGACCACCGGCCTTCGACCCCGACCGGTACAAGCAGCGTCATGCCGTGGAATGCGGCATCAACCGCCTCAAGCGCAACCGCGCCGTGGCCACCCGATTCGACAAGCTCGCTGTGGCGCTACGAAGCCACCGTGCACGTCGCCGCGATCAGCGAGTGGCTGTGACCGACTTCGACACAGGCCCTAGTGGCCCGTGGATGGCCCGTCAGGCGCTCGTGGCCGGCGGAACGTCGAAGGCCCCGGCTGGGACTCGCGTCCTGACCAGGGCCTTCAGGCTGGAGCGGGTGACGGGAATCGAACCCGCACTGTCAGCTTGGGAAGCTGATGTTCTGCCATTGAACTACACCCGCAGGCGGCACCACTGTACCCGAGGCACAGCCGCACGTGCATCCAGGTACCGTCCCGCCAAAAAGTTTCCTCCCGGCAACATATGAATGTTCTCAGATCTGTCGATCCGATGTAACGTCTGGCACACGTTTCCAGCCCCGGCGCGACACACCCCCGGTCGCGTCGACAGAAAGAGGTGGGCCCATGGGACTTCGTCCCGACCTGCTGACCCGTCGTGGTGCCGGCATCGCGTCGACGTCGTTCGTCCTGCTCCTCGGAACCAGCCTGGCCGGCCACGTCCCGGCCGCCGCGGCTCACTCCGACACCCACGCCGCCGCGCACGCGGAGAACGAGGTGTGCGAGCCGGTCGACGCGCACGCCAAGGCGATGGCCCGCCCGGGTGCCGTCACCACGCACGACCCGAACCACCTGACCGCCGCTCAGGTGCAGGCCCGCGAAGGCGAGCTCGCCGACCTGGTGCAGGAGCGCGCCAAGCGGGTGGGCGTACGGTCGACGGTGTCCGCCGCCGCCGCGTCGATCACGATCCCGGTCGTGGTGCACGTGATCCAGGAGAACAGCACCCGGGCCGGCGGCAACATCCCCGACTCGATGATCAACTCGCAGATCACGGTGCTGAACAACTCGTTCAGCGGCGCCACCGGTGGCGCATCGACCGCGTTCCAGTTCCAGCTGCAGAAGATCAACCGGGTCACCAACCCGAGCTGGTACCCGATCGTCCAGGGTTCTTCGGCGGAGCGTTCGATGAAGAACTCGCTGCGCACCGGCGGCAAGAACACTCTCAACATCTACCTCGGCGAGCTCAGCAACAACCTGCTCGGCTGGGCGACGTTCCCGAAGCGGTCGCTCGACAAGATGGACGGCGTCGTCGTGCTCAGCGAGTCGCTGCCCGGCGGCACCGCCACCAACTACAACCAGGGCGACACCGGCACCCACGAGGTCGGCCACTGGCTGAACCTCTACCACACCTTCCAGGGCGGCTGCAGCGGCTCGGGTGACAGCGTCAGCGACACCCCGGCCGAGGCCTCTCCGGCGAGTGGCTGCCCGACCGGCCGGGACACCTGCACCGCCCCGGGCCAGGACCCGATCACCAACTTCATGGACTACTCGTACGACTCCTGCATGTACCAGTTCACGGCGGGCCAGGCCAGCCGCATGCTGACCGCCTGGAACGCGTACCGGGCGGCGTAAGACTCGCGTACCGCGATCGGTGCCGGCTTCCGAACCTGGAAGCCGGCACCGACGTCTTTCGGGGACGGCGGACGGTCAGGCCGCCGCCGGATGGCGGGCGAGCCCGGCGGGCGTCGTCACCGGGGTGCCCGGCGCGGCCGGGTCCAGCCAGACC
>JAEYGD010000229.1 GCA_023402505.1 Actinomycetes bacterium | reverse complement strand
GGTCTGGGCGGGGCGCCGCGGGCGGGGCGCCCCGGGCGGGGGTGGGGTGGGTGGAGTGGGTGGGGGTGGGTGGGGGTGGGTCGGTGGTCAGGTGGTCAGGCGGGTGGAGAGGGTGATCTCGGCGCCCGGAGCGAGCAGGCGGGAGATCGGGCAGTTCTCCTTGGCCGCCTCGGCGAGCTTGGTGAACTGCGCCTCGTCCATGCCGGGCACCTGGCCGACCGTTTCCAGGTCGATCCGGGTGACGGTCATGCCCGCGTCGGTCTTGTCGAAGTGCACCTTGGCCGTGGTCTCCACCGAGGTGCCGGACGCGCCGGCATCGGCGAGCTGCTTGGAGAGGGCCATCGAGAAGCAGCCGGCGTGCGCGGCGCCGATCAGCTCCTCCGGGTTGGTGCCCTCGCCCTCCTCGAAACGCGACTTGAAGGAGTAGTTCCCCTCCAGGCCGCCCTTGCCGGTGCGGACGGTGCCGGACCCCTCGGTGAGATTGCCCTGCCAACGTGCGGAAGCGGTACGGATAGGCATGCACCCGACGCTAGTCGAAAGCCGACGCCTCGGCGACCGACCGGCGCAGCCCGGCACTCGCGGTTCCGCCCGCCGGTGGCCGCCTGTGTCATGATTCCGCTCAGGCCCGCCGATCCGGAAGGGTGCCACCATGTCCCAGGACCTCCCCATCCCCCGGCAGGAAGACCGGTCCGACGACGCCGACGTCGTGGAGTGGGGCGGGACGGACGCCCGGCCACCCGGCCGGCGTCGGCGCCTCCTCACCGATCTCACCCGCGACCGCCGCCTGCCTCTCGTCCTCGCCGGTCTCGGGGTGGCCGCCGGGCTGGCCTCGCTGATCGGCGAGTGGGTGGTGCTGACGCTGCCCACCGCCGGGCCGAACGGCGGCCAGCTCCGGCTGCCCGAAGGGGTCTCCGGTGTGGGCGGCTTCGGCACCGCGTACCTCGTCGGTCTGCTCGGGCTCGCGGTGACCGCGGCGCTCGCGCTGCGCGGCACCGACACCGTCCGGGCCAACTCCCGCGTCGCCGGTCTCGCCCTGGCGGGCGCCCTGCTCGCGGTGCTCGTCGCCGCCACGGCCACGCTCGGCGACAGCGACATGCGCGCCCTCTACTACGGCGACCAGGACGGGTTCGACATCCAGTACGGGCGGGGCATCGTCACCGCCTTCCTGGCCTGCGCGTTCCTCGGGGCGGCGCTGCTGTCCGCCCCGGTGGCCGCCCCGGCTCCCGAGGCCGGCGAGGCGCTGCCGCCCGCCGAGCGACGCCACGTTCGCCGCGACGACCCGGAGGGTGACCTGCCACCGCCCCCCGACCTCACCGTCGGCCCCGCCATCCCGTTCGCCCGCCCCGAACCGCCGGTATGAGCCCGACGGTCGCGCCCGCGCCGGGTCACCGGGTGGGCGCTTCCCGTTGGCACCGGATTCGCCTGAACGCCATGGTCGCGACCGGTCCGGCGAGGTACGGTTGCTGCCCGCCGTCACGCCGGGTCACACGACCGGAACGGCTGGCCGCGACGGCGGTGGGCGAAGGAGGAACGATGACCCGCCCGGGCCTGCCCAAGCTGATCGCCACCGATCTGGACGGGACGCTCGTCCGCAGCGACGAGACCGTCTCCGCGTACACCCACGAGGTGCTGGACCGGGTGCGGGCCGCCGGCATTCCGGTGGTCGGCGCGACCGGTCGCGGTCCCCGGCTGACCGAGTTGACGCGCAACGACATCCGCGCCGCCGACTTCCTGGTGCTGGCCGGCGGCGGCCGGGTGGTCGACCAGAGCGACCCGGGCGGGCCGCTGGTGCTGCGCGACGAGCGGCTGTCCGGCGCCGTGCTGGCCGAACTGCTGGCCGGGTTGGAGGCCGAGGTCGGCCCGCTGACCGTGATGGTGGAGGCGTCCGACGAGCACGACGCGCCGCTCTGGGGCGACTACCACCCGAGCTGGCCGTACCAGGACCGGTTCGAGGCGCGCAGCCGGGCCGAGTGCCTCTCCTGCGACGTGATCAAGGCGTTCGCGCGGACCGCCGACCACCACGTGGACGAGCTGCTGGAGGTGGCCCGGCGGATCGTCCCGCCGCACGTCGCGACCCTCACCCAGGCCGGTCTGGGCTTCGTCGAGATCTGCCCGCCCGGCGTCGACAAGGCGTCCGGGCTCACCGTGGTCGCCGAACGGCTCGGCGTGGACCCGGCCGAGGTGCTGGTCTTCGGCGACCAGCCGAACGACCTGCCGATGTTCTCCTGGGCGGGTTGGGCACGGGTGGCCGTCGCCAACGCCCACCCGGCGGTCCGCGCGGCGGCCGACGAGACGACCCTGCGCAACGACGACGACGGGGTGGCGGTGTACCTCGATCGACTACTCTCCCGGTGATGGGAGAGCCACCCCGGCTGATCGCCACCGACATCGACGGCACGCTGCTCAGCGACGACCGCACGTTGAGCCCACGCACGGCCGCGGTCCTGGCCCGGATCTCCGCGCGGGGCACGCCGGTCGTCCTCGTCACGGGCCGCCCCATCCGCTGGCTCAAACTGGTGTACGACCAGCTCAGCGAGCCGTTGCCGGCGATCTGCGCCAACGGCGCCGTCGTCTACGACCCGGTCACCGACGAGGTGCTGCGGGCCGACCCGCTCGCACCCGAACTGCTCGCCGAGGTGGCCCGCCGGCTGCGCGCCGAGGTGCCCGAGGTGAGCTTCGCCGTGGAGGTCGTCGACAGCCGGGAGATGCGGCACGAGCCGCACTACCCGCTGCGGTGGGACGCCGACCACGACGCGATCCGGGCGGTGGAGAGCCCGGAGGAGCTGCACGCCGCCCCGGCGGTGAAGCTGCTGGCCCGCGCCGGCCAGCAGGACCCGGACGCCTTCGTCGCGCTGGTCGCCGGGGCGCTGGCCGGGCTGGCCGAGGCCACCCACTCGTCGTACTCCGGGCTGGTGGAGATCTCCGCGGCGGGTGTGACCAAGGCGGCCGGGCTGGCCTGGTACTGCTCACGGCACGGCATCGACCCGGCCGGCGTCGTCGCCTTCGGTGACATGCCCAACGACGTGCCGATGCTGACCTGGGCGGGTCGGGGCGTCGCGGTCGCCAACGCGCACCGGGCGGTCCTGGAGATCGCCGACGAGGTCACCGAGGCCAACACGGCCGACGGGGTGGCCGCGTACCTGGAGCGGGTGTTCGGGCTGGACTGAGCGGCCGGACGCCGGCCCGGCCGCTCGGTCCGTCAGAGGTACTGGCCGGTGCTGTGTCCCTCGCCACCCGACGGCTGGCCCAGTCCCGGCATGCCGGGGACCATCCCGCCGGGCCCGCTGGGCAGGGCCTGCCGGCCGGAACGCATCTGCTCCAGTTGCACCCGGGCGGCCATCTGCTGCGCGACCAGGGCCGCCTGGATGCCGTGGAAGAGCCCTTCCAGCCAGCCCACGAGCTGCGCGTGCGCGATCCGCAGCTCCCCCTCGCTGGGGGCCTTCTCGTCGGTGAAGGGCAGCGAGATGCGCTCCAGCTCGTCCCGCAGCTCGGGAGCGAGGCCTTCCTTGAGCTCGACGATCGACCGCTCGTGGATCTCCCGCATGCGGTGCCGGCTGGCGTCGTCCAGCGGTGCGGCCTTGACCTCCTCCAGCAGCTGTTTGATCATGCTGCCGATCCGCATCACCTTGGCCGGCTGCTCGACCAGGCGGGCCGGGTCCTCGCCCGGCCCGTCGTCGGTCTGCATCGTGCCGACCGGCCGGCCGTCGGGCCCGACCACCACCACGGTGCCGGTGCGGGCGGTGCCGTCCTGGTCCGGCTCGTCGTTCTGTCCAGCTGACTGCGCTTCGGTCATGGGATCCATCTTTACCCAGCCGCACCTCCCGATGCGCCCCGGGACCGGCGGCCGGCAGCTATCGGGTGCGGCCGGCGCGCTACCGTCGCGGGCATGCCCAGCGATCCGCGTGCCGTGCTCACCCGCCCCGCGCCGGCTCCGGACGCCACCGTCGCGTACGGCGACCACCCGGACCAGATCGCGGACCTGCGCCGGCCGGCGGGCAACGGCCCGGCGCGGCGGCTGGTGATCGTCGTACACGGTGGTTTCTGGCGCGCCGAGTACGACCGCCGGCACACCGGGCCGCTGGCGGCCGCGCTGGCCGCGCTCGGCCATCCGGTGGCCCAGGTGGAGTACCGGCGGACCGGGCAGCCCGGCGGGGGCTGGCCGGGGACGCTGAGCGACGTCCTGACCGGGGTGTCCGAACTGCCCCGGCTGGCGGCCGGGGCGCTGCCCGGCGAGGTGTCGCTCGACGCGCCGCTGCTGGTCGGTCACTCCGCGGGCGGGCACCTGGCCCTGTACGTCGCCGCGGTCGCACCGGACGCGGTCGGTGGTGTCCTCGCCCTGGCGCCGGTGGCGGACCTCGCCGAGGCGTACCGGCTGGACCTGGATTCCGGTGCGGTGTCCGCGCTGCTCGGCGGCGGCCCGGCCGACGTGCCGGACCGGTACGCGGCCTGCGATCCGCGATCCTTGGTGCCGATTCCAGCACGGACCGTAGTCGTCCACGGGGTGCTCGACGAACAGGTGCCGGTGGCGATGAGCCGGGATTTCGTGGCCGCCGGACGGGCTGCCGGAGGTGACGTACGCCTCGTTGAGCTGCCCACTTGCGAGCACTTCGCCCTCATCGACCCGGCGTCGGCGGCCTGGCCGGAGGTTTCCACTGCGTTGCGGTCTCTCGGTTGAAGATCATTAGGCATTGACGGAGCGTCGCGGAGCAGGTAGAACGCCGGAGGGGCGCAACCCGCCCGGCAACACATTCGGAAGGAACTCGGTGTCGCAGATGAACCGCAGGCGGGCCCTACAACTGCTGGCCGCGCTCGGTACGACCGGACTCGTGGCCGGATGCGGCGACGACAGCGGAGCCGAGTCCTCGCCGCTGAGCCCGATCAAGATCGGCCTGATCGCGCCGCAGGTCGGCAACCTCAAGGAGATCGGGGCCGAGATCATCAACGGCTTCCAGCTCTTCCTCGAACTGAACGACGGGCAGCTGGGCGGGCACCCGACCGAGCTCATCACCGCCGAGGAGGGCGACAACGAGAAGACCGGCCGGGCCGCCGTCGAGGAGCTGCTCAAGCAGGGCGTCCTGGCCCTCACCGGCGTGGTCAGCTCGGCCGTCATGTTCGGCATCAAGGACACGGTGGAGCAGGCCCGGGTGCCGCTGGTCGGGTCGAACGCGTCGCCCACCAACCTCCAGAGCGTCGTCTACATCTGGCGCACGTCGTACGTGCTCGACGAGGCCGGCCGGGCCATCGGCCGCTACCTGCGGGGGCAGCTCGCCGACACGGCACGGCTGGCGATCGTCCTGCCGGAGACCCCGGCCAGCCAGGACGTGCTGCGCGGCTTCCGGCAGGAGTTCGGCCAGTCCGACCCGCGGATCAAGGACCCGATCACCTGGACGCAGAACTTCACCAGCACCCCCGGCAAGACGGCCTTCCGGCGGGACATCCAGAAGGCGCTCAGCCGCCAGCCCGACGGGGTCTTCTGCTTCTTCACCGGTGCGGCTGCGATCGAGTTCATCAAGCAGCTGCGCGAGGAGGGCTTCAACGGCCCGATCTACGCGCCGGGCTTCCTCACCGAGGGCGCCGTGCTGGAGGGCTTCAAGGACGAGGCGGACGTCCTCGGCATCCAGACCGCCCTCAACTACTCCCCCGACATCAACAACGCGGCCAACCGGCTCTTCGCCTCGGCGTACCGCAAGAAGCACGGGACCTCGCCGACCACCTACGCCATGGCGTCGTACGACGCGGCGCAGGTGCTCAACCAGGCGATCCGGATCGCCGGCGCGTCGCCCACCCCGCAGCAGGTCAACCTCGCGCTCGGCAAGATCGGCCAGATCGACAGCCCGCGCGGCGTGTGGCAGTTCAACCAGCCGCGTACCCCGCAGCAGAAGTGGTACCTCCGCGAGGTCCAGCTGGACGGCCAGGTGCTGGCCAACGTGCTCGTCACCGAACTGGCCACGCTCGGCTGAGCCGGGCCACCGGCGCAGTGCGAGGGCCCGGCC
>JAEYGD010000211.1 GCA_023402505.1 Actinomycetes bacterium | reverse complement strand
GCCGCGACCACCACCGTGCCCGCGCGCCCCCGGCCGGCCACGTGCCCCTCCTCGGCCATCCGCTGGTACGCCTCGACGACGACGCCCCGGGACACGCCGAGGTCGGCGGCGAGCACCCGGGTGGCGGGCAGGCGGCTGCCCACCGGGATCCGCCCGTCGGCGACGGCCGCGCGCAGCCGCCCGGCGAGCCAGTCGGCCCGACCGCCGGGCGGCGCCTGGGTGACGTCCAGGTGCAGGAAGTCCGAGCCGGCATTGGTCCTCTCGCCGGACGCGGTTTTGGCTCTGCTCACGGGACCATCCTGCCGGCAGGGTGGAGCCATGACCATCGCCTTCCTGGTGACCACCCTCGTCGTGGTCGCCACCCCCGGCGCCGGAGTGCTGTTCACCCTCTCCGCCGCCCTGTCCGGCGGCCGGCGCGGCGCCCTGGTGGCCGCCGTCGGCTGCACGCTCGGCACCGTGCCGCACCTCGCCGCCGCGGTGACCGGGCTGGCCGCCCTGCTGCACTCCAGCGCGGTCGCCTTCGGGCTGCTGAAGTACCTCGGCGTCGCGTACCTGCTCTGGCTGGCGGTCTCGACGTGGCGCGACCGCCGCGCGCTCGTCGCGGACGGCCCGCCCCGGTCCGCGGCCCGCACGGTCACGTCGGCGGTGCTGATGAACCTGCTCAACCCGAAGCTGACAGTGTTCTTCGTGGCGTTCCTGCCGCAGTTCGTCGACCCGGGCCGGCCGGACGCGGTGCCGGCGATGCTCGCCCTGAGCGCCGTGTTCATGGTGGCGACCCTCGTCGTGTTCGTGGCGTACGGGCTCGGCGCGGCCGCCGTGCGGCGGCACGTGCTGGACCGGCCACGGGTCGTCGGCTGGCTACGCCGCGCCTTCGCCGGCTCGTTCCTGGCGCTGGGCCTGCTACTGGCCCGCGCCGGCGCCTGAGCGGGCGGTGACCGTGTACTTCGAGCATTCGGAACGGATCCGGGCCGAGCATCCCGGGCTGGTCGCCGGCGTCCTGTACGCCGAGGGCGTCGCCGGCCCGCCCCGCGACGCCCTGGACCTCGCCGACCTGCACGCGGTGGCCCGGCGGCGGCTGGCCACCGGCACCGAGGGTGGTTTCCCGGAGATCCAGGCGTGGCGGCGGGCGTTCAGCCGGATGGGCCTCGCCCCGACCCGGTACCGCTGCGCGGCGGAGTCGCTGCTGCGGCGGCTGCGCACCGAGGGCGATCTGCCCTCCCTGCATCCCCTGGTCGACCTGGGCAACGCCGTCTCCGCCGCGTACGCGATCCCGGTCGGCATCCTGGACCTCGACCACGTGACCGACGGGATCGAGGTGCGGCACGCCCGGGGCGACGAGCGGTACCTGACGTTCACCGGCGTCGAGGAGCGCCCCGACCCGGGCGAGGTGATCTTCGCCGACGAGGCGGGGCGGGCGCACGCCCGGCGCTGGACCAACCGGCAGAGCGGCTGGTCAGCGCTGCGCGACGGCACCGCCCGCGTGCTGGTGGTGGTGGAGGCCCTGCACGACACCGCCGACCGGGACGTGCCCCGGCTGCTGGAGACGCTGGCCGACGGCCTGCGCCGGGGGTGGGGCGGGTCGCCCCGACCGGTCATGCTGTCCGGGGCGGCGCCCCGCGTGGAGGTGTGAGCGGGCGCGTCACGGCGTGAGCGACTCGCGGGGGGCGAGGTACCGGTAGCCGGGGACGGTCTCGTCGAACCAGCCGTTGACGCTGGCCAGCCCCCGCTCGTTGAGCTGGGCGTCGTGGATCGCCACCGTGCGGGTGGCCGCGGCGGTGACGGCGAAGTCGATCGCCTCGGTGAGCTTCAGCCAGGACGCCTGCGCCGGGACGAGCAGGGTCCCGACGCGGCGGCCCGGCGGGTGCAGCGAGTCGCCGGGGTGGTAGACCGCGTCCTCGACGAGGTAGCCGAGGTTGGCGCAGTCGGGCAGGCCACCGTGGATGGTGGCGTGCCGGCCGCCGGTGGCGGTCACCTCGACGCCGGCCGCGGTGAACCGCTGCCCCGGCGTGACCGGTGTGAACGGCACCGGCACCGGGCCCGGCAGCCGCGCGCCCGCCGGCGCGAACACCGGCACGCCGAGCCCGGCAAGGCGCAGCACGTCGACGTGGTCGGTGTGCTCGTGGGTGACCAGCACCGCGTCGGCACCGGCCAGCGCGGCGGGCTCGCTCCACGTCCCCGGGTCGATCACGAGGACGCCGCCGTCGGTCTCCAGGCGTACGCAGGAGTGGGTGTACTTGATGATCCGCACCCGCCGACCGTACGCGGGACGGCGGCGCCGCGTCGCCCCGCGTACGTCGCTCAGCCGTGCCCGCCGTGCGCGGGCGGGCGGCCCGGCCGTTGGCCCGGCTCGACGACCACGAACTGGCCCATCATGCCGGCGTCCTCGTGGTAGAGCAGGTGGCAGTGGTACATGTACGGCACGTCCGGGTCGCTGTGGTCGCGGAACCGCAGCGCGATCCGGACCGGGCGCTGCGGCGCCAGGTAGATGGTGTCCTTCCAGCCGGCGAGCTCCGGCGGCGGCGCCGTCCCGGCGACCGAGAGCACCTGGAACTGCGTGTCGTGGACGTGGAAGTTGTGCGGCGTACCTTCGATGTTGACCACCTCCCAGACCTCGGTGGCGTCCTTGGTGACGGCGAAGTCGATCCGCCCCAGGTCCATCGAACGGCCGTTGATCGAGCGGCCGGCGAACTCCAGGCGGCGGGTGTCGGCGGCGGCGCCCGGGTCGAGGCGCTCCAGCGGGACCAGTGCCGGGGGCACGGCCGGCGCCGGGTCCAGCCGGTCGGCGGCCCGCAGCTGCAGGACGTCGAAGCGGTCCCGGCCGCCGGCGAACCGGTCGGCGAGGAAGCCGGCGCCCAGGTCCGGGCCGGTGCTGCGCAGGGTCACCCGCTCCCCCGGCCGGACCGTCACCACGATCTCGGCGCGCTCGCCCGGCGACAGCTGGACCCGGGTGAGGCGGGCGGGGCGGGGCAGCAGCCCGCCGTCGCTGGCGATCATGTCGAACGGCCGGTCGTCGGCGAAGCCGAAGTCGTACAGGCGGGCGGTGGAGCCGTTGAGCAGCCGCAGCCGGACCCGCTCGGTGGTCACGTCCAGGTACGGCCCGACGGTGCCGTTGACCAGCAGGGTGTCACCGAGGACGCCGATCGCGTTGATCGAGTTGCGGGTCTTGGTGAACTCGCCGCTACGGCTGAAGCTGCGGTCCTGCACGACCACCGGGACGTCGTCGACCCCGTAGCGGCGCGGCAGCGCCAGCCCGGCCTCCCGTTCGTCGTCGACGATGAACAGCCCGGCCAGGCCCCGGTAGACGTGGTCCTCCGTCTCGCCGTGCGGGTGCGGGTGGTACCAGAGGGTGGCGGCGGGCTGGTCGACCGTCCAGGTGGGCGACCAGGTCGCGCCGGGCCGGATCATCTGGTGCGGGCCACCGTCCATCCGGGCCGGCAGGTGCATGCCGTGCCAGTGCACGCTGGTGCGCTCGGCGAGGCGGTTCACCACGTTGACCACGACCTGCTCGCCCCGGCGGGCGCGCAGGGTGGGCCCGAGGTAGTCGCCGTCGAAGCCGGCGGTGCGGGTCTGCCGGCCGTCGCCGCGGAAGTCGCGCTCGCCCTCGCGGGCGAGCAGGTCGAACACGCGCCGCCCCCGGTCGTCGACCCGGGAGTCGGCCAGCGGGGGCACGGCCAGCGGCCGGGTGAACTCCACCTGGTCGACGGTGTCGGTGCCGGCC
>JAEYGD010000186.1 GCA_023402505.1 Actinomycetes bacterium | reverse complement strand
GTCCTCGCCGCCCGCGCCCCGCAGGTCCTCGACGAGGTACGCGCCGAGTGCGTCGCCGCCGGGGCCCACGCGCGGGCGGTGACCGCCGACCTGGCCCGGCCCGACGCGCCGGCGGCCGTCGTCGACGCGGCCGTCGCCGAGTTCGGCGGCATCGACGTGTGGGTGCACACAGCCGCGGTGATGGCGTACGGGCGCTTCGAGGCCACCCCGGAGCGCGTCTTCGAGCAGGTGGTCCGCACCGACCTGCTCGGGACGGCCGCGGTGGCCCGGGCGGCGTTGCGGCACTTCCGGGCCTCCGGCGGCGGCACCCTGATCCTCACCGGATCGGTGCTCGGCCACATCACCGCCCCCTACATGAGCGCGTACGTGGCGAGCAAGTGGGGCGTGCAGGGGCTGGTCCGGGTGCTCCAGCAGGAGGCCCGGGAGACGCCCGGCGTGCACGTGTGCGTCGTCAACCCCGGCAGCGTGGACACGCCGGTGTACCAGCGGGCCGCGAACCACCTCGGCCGGGCCGGCCGGCCACCGCTGCCGCTCACCACGCCGGAGCGGGTCGCGCGGGCCATCGTGGACCTCGCCGACAACCCGCGACGCGAGGTGTCGGTGGGCCGCGCCAACCTGGTCATGCGGTTCGGGTTCACGGTCCTGCCCGGCGTGTACGACCTCCTGGTCGGGCCGCTGATGCGGGCCGCGGGGCTCACCGACCGGACGGTGGCGCCGCACGACGGGGTGGTGTTCGCCCCCGACCCGGCCAGCGAGCAGGTCCGCGGCGGCTGGCTGCCCGGGCTGGGCCGGCTGGTCGGTGCGGTGAGCGCGACCCCGGCGGCGGTCCTGCGCCGCCTGGGCGGCTGAGGCCGTGGTGACGCCTGCCGTGGAGCGGGGGTTGCCTCGCCACACCTACGGCTACCGTGTAGCTCGGGACTCGGCGGAGGGACGGCGATGGGGGCACCAGCGGAACGCGGCGGTCGCGGCGCGTCGGTCGGGCGGCGGGTCGGCGGGGCGGTCGGGCTGGCCGCGCTGGCCGGCCTGGCGTGGGTGGCCCGGGACGTCCCGCTCGCGCTCGGCGGCCGGCTGACCGGTGCCCGCGCGGAGCGGGCGGCCCGCTCGCCGCAGTACCGCGACGGCACGTTCCGCAACCCCGCCAGCAGCCGTTCGATGGCCGGGGCCCCGGACCGGAACCTGGTCCGCGAGCTGATCTTCGGCAAGCAGCGGCGGCACCCGAGCGCGCCGGTGCCGCTGCTGCGCCCGCCGCCGGGGCCGGTGCCGCCCACCGACCGGCCCGAGCTGAACGTCGTCTGGTACGGGCACGCCTCCGCGCTGATCGAGATCGAGGGACGCGCCGTGCTGATCGACCCGGTGTGGAGCGAGCGGTGCTCGCCGTCGGCGCTGGTCGGCCCGAAGCGCCTGCACGAACCACCGGTCCGCCTCGACGAGCTGCCCCGGCTCGACGCGATCCTGATCTCCCACGACCACTACGACCACCTCGACCTCGCGACCGTGCGCGAGCTGACCGCCCGGCAGGACGCGCCGTTCGTGGTGCCGCTCGGCGTCGGCGCCCACCTCGACCGGTGGGGTGTCCCGGCGCACCGCGTCGTGGAGCTGGACTGGTCGGAGAGCCACGACGCGGGCGGGTTGACGCTGACCGCCACACCGGCCCAGCACTTCTCCGGTCGGGGACTGCGCCGCGACGGCACGCTCTGGAGTTCGTGGGTGATCGCGGGCGCGCACCGCAGCGTCTTCTACACCGGAGACTCCGGCTACTTCGACGGCTACCGGGCCATCGGGGCCGCGTACGGGCCGTTCGACGTGACGCTGATGCAGATCGGCGCGTACGACCGGGCCTGGCCGAGCATCCACATGTTCCCCGAGGAGGCGGTCACCGCCCACCTGGACCTGCGGGGCGGGCTGCTGATCCCGGTGCACTGGGCGACCTTCAACCTCGCGCTGCACGACTGGTCCGAGCCGGTCAACCGGCTCTGGGCCGAGGCGAAGGCCCGGGACGTGCGGTTGGCGGTGCCCCGGCCCGGCGAGCGGGTGGTGGTGGACGACCCGCCCGCGGTGGACGGTTGGTGGCAGGCGGTCGCCTGATCCCGGGTACCGACCGGGCCGGTCGGCGGTGTCGGCATCCACGACGATCCGGCCCGGGCCGGCGAGCCGGGACAGAGCAAGAATGAAGAAACCCGGCCGGCGGGCGTGATGCCATTGTGGACGCGCGGCGTCGGTCACGCCGCCCCGCGCGGGCAGCCATCCTCGATGCGTCGTCCAACCGGGCCATCTCCCGGAAAGGCATCGCGACCATGGCGCACATCGATCTCGGAGTCGACGAGACCCAGTTCCCCGGCATCACCGGCCCGATGCTCTACCGCCCGGAAACCGCGAAGCCGCTCAACGAGCTGGCCGAGGTGCTGCTGCGCGCCCCGCACTCGCTGCCCGCCGGCGAGCGGGAGCTGATCGCCGCGTACGTGTCCGGGCGGAACGAGTGCGACTTCTGCTGCGCGTCGCACTCCGCGTTCGCCGCGGCGCAGCTCGACGAGGGCTACACCCTCGTCGACCAGGTACGCGCGGATCTCGACAGCGCTCCGGTCTCGGCCAAGCTGCGGGCGCTGCTGCGCATCGCAGGGGCGGTCCAGGTCAGCGGCCGCAACGTCACCACCGACCTGATCGCCGACGCCCGCGCCGAGGGCGCCACCGACCTGGAGATCCACGACACCGTCCTGATCGCCGCCGCGTTCTGCATGTTCAACCGCTACGTCGACGGGCTCGGCACCCTCGCGCCCGCAGGCCGGGACGCCTACGCCGAGACCGCGCGCCGGATCGTCGAGGTCGGCTACGGAGCGGTGATCGGCAAGCCGGCCCACTGAGCACGGCCACGGGTGAGGGGTCCCCGGTCCCTCCGCGATGGTCGACGGACACACCGGGCTAGTCCGTCACCAGACCGGAGGGATCGATGGATCCAGCACGCCGCCTGCGTCACGCCGCGACACAGCTCGAGGCCGAGATGGTCGACCGGCTGGCCGCGCTCGTCACCCGCGAGTCGGCACCGGACTCGCCGCACCACCTCGGGTCCTGTGCCGACCTGCTCACCCGCTGGGGCGAGCAGGCGCTCGGTCGACCCGTCCAGCGCGTCGTGGTCAAGGGTCTGCCGCACCTGCTGTGGCCGGCGGCCGACCAGCGGGTGCTGCTTCTCGGCCACTTCGACACCGTGTTCCCGGTCGGCACGATCCGGTCCAGGCCCTTCGCCGTACGCGGGGACATCGCGACCGGCCCGGGTGTGTGCGACATGAAGGCCGGCATCGTGCAGATGTTCGCGGCGCTGCGTCTGGTCGAGGACACCTCGTCGGTCGGCGTGCTGCTCACCTGTGACGAGGAGAGCGGATCGGTCACGTCGCGGCCCCTGATCGAACGCGAGGCACGCCGCTCGGCCGCGGTGCTCGTCTGCGAGGCGGCCACCCCGGACGGCCACCTGAAGGTGGCGCGGAAGGGCGGGTCGGTCTATCACCTGACCGTCCAGGGCCGGGCCGCCCACGCCGGTGTCGAACCGCGGCGTGGGGTAAACGCCACCGTCGAGGTCGCCCACCAGGTCCTGGCGCTGGCCGAACTCGGCGCGACGGTGGGCGGTGGCACCTCGGTCACGCCGACGCTGCTCGCCGCCGGCACCACCACCAACACGGTGCCCGGCAGCGCCAGCCTGGCCGTCGACGTCCGGGCCTGGACCAGGAACGAACTCGAACGCGTCGACACCGCCATCCGCGGGCTGGCACCGGTCCTGGCCCAGGCGACGCTGACCGTGCACGGCGGGATCAACCGCTACCCCATGTCCCCCGAACTCGCGCGCCCCCTGCTGGAACTGGCCCGGTCGACCGCCCGCCGGCTGGGCATCGGCGACGTCGAGGGCGCGTACGCCGCCGGGGCGTCCGACGGCAACTTCACCGCCGCTCTCGGCGTACCGACCCTCGACGGCCTGGGCGCGGTCGGCGGCGGGGCCCACGCCGCCGACGAGTACGTCCGCCTGGACCTCATGCCGGAACGAACAGCGCTGCTGGCCGGGCTGGTCGACGTGCTGTCCACGATGGAACGATTCGCGATGCCACCCGTCGATCGGATCCCGTAACCTGCTCAGCGGCCGGCAGGCAGCCGGCGGTGAGAGGTCGACTGCCCCATGACGACGGAACAACGCCTGGCATCAGCCATCCCCCTGCTCGGCGTCGAGGAGGAGTTCCTCGTCGTCGACGCCGACCGTGGCGAGGTCGTGCCGGAGGCGGCCACCGTCGTCGACCGCGCCCGCCCCGCCCTCGGCGCCCGGGTCGGCGGCGAGATCACCAAGCTGCACGTCGAGACCCGCACCGACCCGTGCCAGAGCCTGGACGATCTCCACGCGCAGCTCACCGAGGGCCGCTCGGCCGTCCAGGCCGC
Organism: Actinomycetes bacterium; assembly: GCA_023402505.1. Lineage (GTDB taxonomy): Bacteria > Actinomycetota > Actinomycetes > Mycobacteriales > Micromonosporaceae > Micromonospora. Next base: position 7,212 of record JAEYGD010000186.1, on the reverse strand, counting down.
GGCCCGGTCGGCGGGCCTGCGGGTGATCGCGAGCGGCTCGGCGGTGCTCGGCCGTGCCGTGCCGCCGCCCATCACCGAAGGACCCCGCCAGGAGCGCGGCACGGCCACCTTCCGCGGACTGCACGACGAACTCGCCATCTGCGCCGTCCACGTCCACGTGGCCCAGCCCGACCGCGACCGTGCCGTGCTGGTCGGCAACCACCTGCGCCCGCACCTGCCAGTGCTCCTCGCTCTCACCGCCAACTCGCCCTACTGGCCCGAACGCGACACCGGGTACGCGAGTTGGCGCAGCGTGACGTGGGGCCGCTGGCCGGTCGCCGGCCCGCCGCCGTTCCTGACCTCCGCCAAGCAGTACGACGACCACGTGGCCCTGCTGCTCGACGCGGGCGCGCTGGTGGACTCCGGCACCATCTTCTGGGATCTCCGCCTGTCGGCGAACCATCCCACACTCGAGGTACGGGTGGCCGACGTACCCGTCACCGCCGCCGAGTCCGCGGCCCTGGCCGCCCTCGTGCGGGCGCTGGCGGTCGTCGCCGGGGAGGCCGTCGACCGGGGCGACGAGGGGCCGGAACTGCCCGCTGAGCTGATGCGGCTCGCGTACTGGCGGGCCGCCCGCGACGGGATGGGCGGCCAGGGCGTCGACCTCGCCACGGGTCGGCTGCGGCCGGCGGCGACGCTCGCCGAACGGCTGGTCGCGCTCGCCCGGCCGGCGTTGCGGGCGGCGGGCGACCTCGACCGGGTCGAGGGCTGGCTGGCGCGGCTCGGCGTGGCCGGCGACGGGGCGACCCGCCAGCGGGCCGCGGCGGCGCGGCGTGGACGGCTGACCGACGTGGTCGACGAGATCGCCCGCCACACCGCGCCCGACCCGTCCGCCGGCGAAGAGAGCACACCTGCGTGAGACGGTCCGCCCCGGCGCCGGCGATGCTGGCCTGAGCCGAACGCCGGCGATGCTGGCCTGAGCCAAACGTCGGCGATGCTGGCCTGAGCCAAACGCCGGCCGCGGACAGCCGCGGTCCGGCGAATCCTGCCCCGGGGAGGCACCAGGTGACCGACGCCGACCTGCCGTCCATGGTCCCGGTCCGGCACGACCGTCGGTCGCCGGCCGACATGGTGCGCGAGGCGGAGGCGTTCGCGGATCGGATGGCGCGGCGCCGATCCGTGCGTGACTTCGCCCCGGACCCCGTGCCCGCCGAAGTGATCGACGCCGCGATCCGCGCCGCCTCGACCGCGCCCAGTGGTGCCAACGTGCAGCCGTGGCGGTTCGTCGTACTGACGGATCCGGCCCGCAAGCGTCGGCTACGCGAGGCGGCGGAAGCCGAGGAACGCGCCTTCTACGACCGCCGCGCCTCGCCGGAGTGGCTGGATGCGATCGCCGCGCTCGGCACCGACTGGCGGAAGCCGTTCCTGGAGACCGCGCCGGCCGTCATCGTCGTGTTCGAGGTCCACCAGGGGCCGCACAGCCCGAAGCCGTACTACGTCAAGGAATCCGTCGGCATCGCCGTCGGCATCCTGATCACCGCGCTGCACCACGCCGGCCTGGCCACGCTGACCCACACGCCCAGCCCGATGCGCTTCCTCAACGAGGTGTGCGGGCGCCCGCCGGAGGAGCGCCCCTACGTCGTGATGCCGGTCGGGTATCCCGCGCCGGACGTCCGGGTGCCGGATCTGCGCCGCAAGACCCTCGACGAGGTCATGGTCCGCTGGTGAGATCCCGGTCCAGGAACGCGACCAGCGGCTCGACGTGCCGGTCCGGGCGCCGCCACTCGGCCAGCAGGTCCTCCAGCAGGTGCTGCTCGGCGAGCAGCTCCGTGCCGCGGTACCGGCGGATCACCGGATGGATGAAGGCGCTCTCCTGGGCCCGGTCGGGTGTCGGGTGCCGCTCGATGGCGAAGACGTCACCGTAGTCCTCGCGGCCCCACCGCAGCGCGAGCGTGTACCACTGCCGGGCAGCGCCGAAGCGCTCCACGGCGTAGTCCTCCGGCAGGTCCTCGTAGTGGTGGAACGAACCGGTGGCGTCGTCGCGTACGAAGACGTCGCAGAGGTACTCGAACTGGGTCCACAGCGCCGAACTCCAGTTGATCCGGTCGAGCATCAGCTTGGCCAGGGACGCGGCGTCGACCGGTGCCGTCGCGAACGGCAGCGGCACGCCGTCGTACCGCTCGCGCAGGATCCGGGTCAACGTACGCAGGTTGTACCGGAAGCCGTCGATGAACGGCGACGACGCGTGTTTGACGTCCCGGGCCTGGGCTATCGTGCCGGCGAAGTACAGACCGTCGACGTTGCTCGACTGCCAGTCGGGCCGCAGCCCGGGCATCCGACCGTCCCGCACCAGATCCGGCCGCGACGTCTCGTCGAACATCGTGGTGTCCATCCGGAAGCCCGTGCACCTCAGCACGGTGTGGTAGTCGAGCACGGCGGTCTCACCGTCGGCGTGGGTGTACGTGATCGACACCTGGAACCGCCCGTCGACCGGCCGGATCTCGTCGATCGTGCAGTCGAGCACCGAGTGCAGCGTCTTGAACTGGTAGCTGTCGAGGATCGCGCCGTACTGTCCACGGACGTCCCCCGGATGCTTGGTGTTCCACGCGAGCCGCAGCGGCTGCCGGCTGGCGAGATGCACCATGGACGCCCGGCCGAGGAGGGCCGACGCCGTCTCGAACGCGGAGTTGCCCTTACCGATGATCAGCACCCGCTGGCCGTCGTACGCCGTGGGGTCGAGGACCATCTCCTCGTACCCGATCGCGTGTTCGATGCCCGCGATGGCCGGCACGAACGGCTGACCCCAGCCGGTCGCGACGATGAGGCAGCGCGCACGGACGTCCCCCTGGCGGGTGCGTACCGTGAAGCCGTCGCCGGTCCGGGTGACCCGCTCGACCGTCGTGCCGAACCGGATGTTGAGCTGGTGGATCCGCTGGAACTCGGCGAGGTAGCGCACCAGGTCGTCGGCCGCCGGCAGGTACTCCTGGCTGAACTTCGGGAACAGCAGCTCCGGGGAGTCGTTGAGCAGCGAGTTCCAGTCCCAGCGCAGGCGGATCTCCGGATCGGTGCTGTCGGTGTGCACCTTGTTCAGCGAGATCAGCCGGCGGTGGCGTGGGAACCGCCGGAAGAAGCCACCCGGCGCGTCGCCACCCTCCAGCGTCAGGTAGTCGGCGCCCTGCCGCTGCAGGTAGTAGCTCAGCTGAAGCCCGGCGGGCCCGGCGCCGACGATGACGTACCGGTGCTCGGTGGTGACCATCCTGCGACCCTTCGACGAAGTGGCGAGTCCATCGACCTTGGAGTGGAAGGTGACGGGTGTCAATGCCGCCAGGGCTCGGTCACACACTCCCGTTCACAACACGAAGGCGTCGGTCCACAGCGCGCCGGAACGGCCGGAGAGCGCGTCGAGCATGGCCACCGCCTGCCCGTCGGTGAGCTGGGCGACGAAGTCGACGATCGCCCGCCCCCGGGCCTTGCCGATCCGGTCCGGCGTACGTGGGTGCAGTTCCGCCTCGGCCAACTCGACCAGGTCGTGCAGCCGGCGCGGCAGCCGCGACTCCTCCTCCGGGTCCAGCAGCCAGTCCAGCAGGGCCTCGACCAGCGTGCCGAGCAGCCGGGCCTGGCCGCGCTGGTGCAGCGCCAGGTCCGGCCGGGCCAGCACGAACCGGTGGTGCACGAACTTGAGCACCTGCACCTCGTGCCACTGCGCCGGGGCGAGCAGCACGTGCCCGGAGCGCACCGACGGCGCCTCCACCACGGTGATCGCGTCGACGAACCGGGTCGTCCAGCGGGCGGAGAAGCGCGCCACGTACTGCTCGGCCTCGATCGACCCGTCGAACGGCACGGCCAGCAGCCCGTCCACCAGTTCCTCGCGGACGTGCTCGACGGCGGCGGCGAACGCGTCGTCGTCGGCGATCCACGCGTCCTTGCGGTGCAGTTGGCGGCGTAGCCGCTCGATCGCGGCGCCGGGCCGGCGGGCGGCGACGGCCAGGGCCGGTTCGGTGATCGCCCGCAGGCTGCCGCTCTCGCGCTGCCACGCGGTCAGCTCGGCGGCGACCGCGCCCTGCTGGAGCACACCGACCCGGTAGAAGTCCTCCACGTCGTGGATGGCGTACGCGATGTCGTCGGCGGTGTCCATCACCGACGCCTCGACGGTCTGCTGCCAGTCGGCGATCCGCCCGGCGAACGGTTCCCGCGCCTGCCGCAGGTCGTCCAGCTCGGTCCGGTACGCCCCGAACTTCGTCGATCCGCTGGCCGGGTCGTCGGGCGGCGGTGCCGCGCCGCGCGGCGCGGGGTCGAGCAGCCGCGGGTGCGGGTCGGGGTGGTCCAGCCGCGTCCACGGGTACTTGAGCAGGGCCGCCCGCACGGCCGCGGTCAGGTCCAGGCCGGTGGTGGCGGCGCCGCGGATCTCGGTGGAGGTGACGATCCGGTACGACTGGGCGTTGCCCTCGAACCCGTCGGCGAGCCCGAGGCGGTGGCGGGCCAGCCGGTCCAGCACCCGCTCCCCCAGGTGCCCGAACGGCGGGTGGCCCAGGTCGTGGGCGAGCGCCGCCGCCTCCACCACGTCCGGGTCGCAGCCGCCCAGTTTCTCCAGCAGGTCGCGGTGCCGGTCGTCGGCGGTGAGTCGTTCGGCGATCGCCCGGGCCACCTGTGCCACCTTGAGGCTGTGGGTGAGCCGGTTGTGCACCAGCAGGCCCGAGCCGCCGGGGCTGACCACCTGGGTCACGCCGTTGAGCCGGGTGAAGAAGGGCGAGCCGACGACGCGGTCCCGGTCGGCCCGGAACGGGCTCGCGGCCAGGTCACCCAGCGCCCGCGCGCTGCCGCCGAAGAGCCGCCGCGCCCGGGGCTCCGCAGGTGGTTCCATGATCGCAACGCTAGCGCGGCAGAATGCACGGCGGAAACCACTCCCGAAGGCGGATCGAGATCGTGACCCTCACTGTTCATCAGCGGATCGCCGAGGAACTCGGCGTCGCCGAGCGCCAGGTACGCGCGGCCGTGGAGCTGCTCGACGGCGGCGCGACCGTGCCGTTCATCGCCCGCTACCGCAAGGAGGCCACCGGCCTGCTCGACGACACGCAGCTGCGCACGCTCGAGGAGCGGCTGCGCTACCTGCGCGAGCTGGACGAGCGGCGCGCCGCGATCCTGGAGTCGATCCGCGGCCAGGGCAAGCTCGACGAGGCCCTGGAAGCGCAGATCATGGCGGCCGACTCGAAGTCACGCCTGGAGGACATCTACCTGCCGTACAAGCCGAAGCGGCGGACCCGGGCGCAGATCGCCCGGGAGGCCGGCCTGGAGCCGCTGGCCGACACGCTGCTCGCCGACCCGGCGCGGGACCCGCGCGAGACGGCCGCCGCGTTCGTCGACGCGGACCGGGGCGTCGCGGACGCCGCCGCCGCGCTGGACGGCGCCCGGGCCATCCTGGTCGAGCGGTTCGCCGAGGACGCCGACCTCATCGGCACGCTGCGCGAGCAGATGTGGTCGCGGGGCCGGCTGGTCTCCCGGGTACGCGAGGGCCAGGAGTCCGCCGGCGCCAAGTTCGCCGACTACTTCGACTTCGCCGAGCCGTACCCGAAGCTGCCGTCGCACCGCATCCTCGCCATGTTCCGGGGCGAGAAGGAGGGCGTGCTCGACCTGACGATGGATCCGGAACCGGAGGGCGACTCCGACGCGGCGGTCAGCGGCCCGACCCGGTACGAGGCGGCGATCGCCGGCCGTTTCGGGGTCAGCGACCGGGGGCGCCCGGCCGACCGGTGGTTGACCGACACGGTGCGCTGGGCGTGGCGTACCCGGATCCTCATCCACCTCGGCGCGGACCTGCGGATGCGGCTGTGGCAGGCCGCCGAGGAGGAGGCCGTGCGGGTCTTCGCGACCAACCTGCGCGACCTGCTGCTGGCCGCCCCGGCCGGCGCCCGCCCGACGATGGGCCTGGACCCGGGCCTGCGGACCGGCGTGAAGGTCGCCGTCGTCGACGCCACCGGCAAGGTCGTCGCCACCGACACGATCTACCCGCACGAGCCGCGCCGGCAGTGGGACGCCTCGATCGAGACCCTCGCCCGGCTGGCCGCCGCGCACCGCGTGGAGCTGGTGGCGATCGGCAACGGCACGGCCAGCCGGGAGACCGACAAGCTCGCCGGTGACCTGATCAAGCGCCACCCGCAGCTCGACCTCACCAAGATCGTCGTCTCCGAGGCCGGCGCGTCGGTCTACTCCGCGTCCGCGTACGCGGCACAGGAGCTGCCCGGGCTGGACGTGTCGCTGCGCGGCGCGGTCTCCATCGCCCGCCGCCTCCAGGATCCCCTCGCCGAGCTGGTCAAGATCGACCCTCGGTCGATCGGCGTCGGGCAGTACCAGCACGACCTGTCCGAGGTGAAGCTGTCCCGGTCGCTGGACGCCGTGGTCGAGGACTGCGTCAACGCGGTCGGCGTCGACGTGAACACCGCCTCCGCGCCGCTGCTGACCCGGGTCTCCGGCATCGGCGCCGGGCTGGCGGAGAACATCGTGCTGCACCGCGACGCCAACGGCCCGTTCCGCACCCGGGCGGAGCTGAGGAAGGTGGCCCGGCTCGGCCCGAAGGCGTTCGAGCAGTGCGCCGGCTTCCTGCGCATCCCCGGCGGCGACGACCCGCTGGACTCGTCCAGCGTGCACCCGGCGGCGTACCCGGTGGTGCGGCGGATCCTCACCGCCACCGGGCAGGACCTGCGGTCCGTCATCGGGAAGAGCGCCATCCTGCGCGGGCTGCGGGCCACCGACTTCGTCGACGACACGTTCGGCCTGCCGACCGTGACCGACATCCTCGCCGAGCTGGAGAAGCCCGGCCGCGACCCGCGCCCTGAGTTCCGGACCGCGACGTTCGCCGACGGCGTGGAGAAGATCGGGGACCTCACGCCGGGCATGGTCCTGGAGGGCGTGGTCACGAACGTCGCCGCGTTCGGCGCGTTCGTGGACGTCGGCGTGCACCAGGACGGCCTGGTGCACGTGTCGGCGATGTCCCGCACCTTCGTCAAGGACCCCCGCGAGGTGGTCAAGTCCGGCGACGTGGTGAAGGTCAAGGTGCTCGACGTCGACGTACCGCGCAAGCGCATCTCGCTGACCCTGCGCCTGGACGACGAGGCCGACGCCGGCCCGGGCGGCGGGAACGGCGGCCGGCGCGGCGGAGACCGGGGCGGTCGACGCGAGGACGCCGGTCGCGGCGGTCAAGGCGACCGGGGCGGTCGACGCGGGGACGCCGGTCGCGGC
>JAEYGD010000124.1 GCA_023402505.1 Actinomycetes bacterium | reverse complement strand
CAGCAGGACCTCGCCCTCGGTCAGCGGGGCGTTGCCGTGCCCGACCCGGATCTGCGTGTGGTCGGCGCGGCGGCTGATCTCCGGGCGCAGGTGCAGTGCGTCGGCGACCACCTTCACCCGCTCGGTGAGGGCCGCGTGCTGGGAGTCGTCGATCACGAGCGTGCGCCGGATCTGCTCGCCCTCCCGGGTCCACCCGGGGAGTAGGGTCAACGCGTCGCTGAGATAGTCGTGCTTCCCCCGCCGGAACAGCACGCGCATCACCACACCTCCCAGGCGCCGTTGCCGGCTTGTGGCCAAACCGTCGCCATCCCGTGTCTTGCCGGTGGCCCTAGTCTGTCGCCGTACGGTGAGTGTGTCCACGGCCACACTTCCGTGTCTTCCTGGCCTGACGGTCGGCCACGGTACCCAAACCGCCGATTGATCTGGCACGCTGGACGCCCGTGCGGACCGAACGGGCTAACGACGGTGGGCGGGTCGAGCGGCGGGAGCTGAAGGTGATCGTCGGAGCGGCGATCATCCGGGACGGGCGGGTGCTCGCCTGCGCCCGTTCCGCCCCGCCCGAGGTGGCCGGCATGTGGGAGTTTCCGGGCGGCAAGGTCGAGCCGGGGGAGACCGAGACGGCCGCGCTGGTCCGCGAATGTGCGGAGGAGTTGGCCGTCCGCGTGGAGATCGGCGACCGGGTCGGCCGCAACGTCCGGATGGCGCACGGCCGCTCCGTGCTCAAGGTGTACGCGGCCCGCCTGCTGCACGGCGACCAGCCGCAGGCCCTGGAGCACTCCGCGCTGCGCTGGCTCTCCGCGGGTGAGTTGGACAGCGTCACGTGGCTGCCCGCCGACGCGCCGATCGTCGCCGCACTCCGCCCCCTCCTGGCCGCCGCCCACTGACCGTCGCCGCACCGGGGATCCGGTCCGGGAAACGGACGGGGGCCGCCGGCATGTGCCGCGGCCCCCGTCATCGTCGTTGCGCTCAGTGCTTGTCCTGCTCCGGGTGAGCGAAGTTCAGGTGCTCCGGAGGCAGCGGGAACGTCACGTCGTCGCCGAACGGGGACGGCGCCGCCGCACGGTCGAAGGTGAGCTCGGTCAGCGGCAACTTGCCGGACGCGTCGACCGCCGGGGCGGTCGGCTTCGGCACCTCACGGTGCCAGTTGACGCCCTTCTGCGCCTGCACCTCGGCCTGCGGGTCGTGGGAGCCACCCGCGTGCGAGTGGAACCCGGTGTCGCCCGCCGCCCGCGCGTGCACCGCGCCAGGGGAGTGCTCGCTGGTCACGCTGGTCTGAGGCACCTGACCCCTCCGGAAGATCTTGCTACCAAGCCACACGAGTGGATCGTACCTGCGGTCGACGACCCGCTCCTTCATGGGGATGATCCCATTGTCAGTGATCTTGATGTGCTCGGGGCAGACCTCGGTGCAGCACTTGGTGATGTTGCAGTAGCCCAGGCCCTGTTCGGCCTGTGCGTACTCCTTGCGGTCGGTACGGGCGTCGAGCGGGTGCATGTCCAGCTCGGCGGCCCGGATGAAGTACCGCGGCCCGGCGAAGGCCGGCTTGTTCTCCTCGTGGTCCCGGACGACGTGGCAGACCGTCTGGCACAGGAAGCACTCGATGCACTTGCGGAACTCCTGCGAGCGCTCGACGTCGACCTGCTGCATCCGGTAGTCGCCGGGCGCGACCCCCGGCGGCGGGGCGAAGGCCGGCGTCTCCCGGGCCTTCTCGTAGTTGAACGAGACGTCGGTGACCAGGTCCCGGATGATCGGGAACGTCCGCAGCGGCGTCACCGAGATCGTCTCGTCCTCGGTGAACGTCGACATCCGGGTCATGCAGGCCAGCTTCGGCTTGCCGTTGATCTCCACGGAGCACGAGCCGCACTTGCCGGCCTTGCAGTTCCAACGGCACGCGAGATCCGGCGCGTCGGTGGCCTGGAGCCGGTGGATGACGTCGAGGACCACCTCGCCCTCGTTCACCTCGACCGTGTAGTCCTGCAGGTCGCCACCGGCCTCGTCGCCCCGCCAGATGCGGAATTGCCTCTTCGCGGCCGGCTTGCCGGCCGCTCGGGTCTCGTCAGTGCCCATACCTCAGCGCTCCTCCTCAGCGAGGGCGTCGAACTCCGCCAGCTCCTCGTCGGTCAGGTACTTCGCCAGCTCCGTGCGGTCGAAGAGCGCCACCAGCTCCGGGCGCATCTTCGGCAGCGGCTTGCGGTCCAGGTGTACGGTGTCGCCCTCCAGCGAACAGACCAGGTTGACCCGGCGCCACGCCGGGTCCATCGCCGGGTGGTCCTCCCGGGTGTGGCCGCCCCGCGACTCCCGCCGCTCCAGCGCCGCCTTCGCGGTGCACTCCGAGACGACCAGCATGTTGCGCAGGTCCAGCGCCAGGTGCCAGCCCGGGTTGTAGCGGCGACCGCCGGCCGCGCTCACCTTGGCCACCCGCTCGCGCAGCTCGACGAGCCGGCTCAGCGCCTCGACCAGCTCGCCCTCCCGGCGGATGATGCCGACCAGGTCGCCCATCACCGCCTGGAGGTCCTGCTGGAGGGTGTACGGGTTCTCGCCGGTGTCCCGCTGCAGCGGCGCGAGCGCCGTCTCCACCGCGGCCTCCACCGCCGCCACCGGCACCCGCGGGCGCGCGGCCAGGCCGTCGGCGTACGAGGCGGCGTGGCCGCCCGCCCGCTTGCCGAAGACCAGCAGGTCGGACAGCGAGTTGCCGCCGAGCCGGTTCGAGCCGTGCATCCCGCCGGAGACCTCGCCGGCCGCGAACAGTCCGCGTACGTGCCCGATCGCCGCGCCCGAGTCCGGGTCGACCTCCACGCCACCCATCACGTAGTGGCAGGTCGGGCCGACCTCCATCGGCTCCTTGGTGATGTCGACATCGGCCAGTTCCTTGAACTGGTGGTACATCGACGGCAGGCGGCGGCGGATCTCCTCGGCCGGCAGCCGGGAGGCGATGTCCAGGTAGACACCGCCGGCCGGCGTACCCCGGCCGGCCTTGACCTCACTGTTGATCGCCCGCGCGACCTCGTCGCGCGGCAGCAGCTCCGGCGGGCGCCGGTTGTTGTCCGGGTCGTCGTACCAGCGGTCCGCCTCGGGCTCGTTGTCGGCGTACTGCTTGCGGAACACGTCCGGCACGTAGTCGAACATGAACCGCTTGCCCTCGGAGTTCTTCAGGACGCCGCCGTCACCGCGGACCGACTCGGTGACCAGGATGCCCTTCACCGAGGGCGGCCAGACCATGCCGGTCGGGTGGAACTGGAGGAACTCCATGTTGATCAGATTCGCGCCGGCGCGCAGGGCCAGCGCGTGGCCGTCCCCGGTGTACTCCCACGAGTTCGAGGTGACCTTGTACGACCGGCCGACACCGCCGGTCGCCAGCACCACGGCCGGCGCCTCGAAGAGGACGAACTCGCCGGACTCCCGGTAGTAGCCGAAGGCGCCGGCGACCCGGTCGCCGTCGAGCAGCAGCTCGGTGACGGTGGTCTCGGCGAAGACCCGGATCCGGGCGTCGTACGAGCCGTGCTCGCGCTTGTCCTCCTGCTGGAGGGACACGATCTTCTGCTGGAGGGTGCGGATCAGCTCCAGGCCGGTGCGGTCGCCGACGTGGGCCAGGCGCGGGTACTCGTGGCCACCGAAGTTGCGCTGCGAGATCTTCCCGTCCTTGGTGCGGTCGAACAGCGCGCCGTACGTCTCCAGCTCCCAGATCCGCTGCGGCGACTCCTTCGCGTGCAGCTCGGCCATCCGGAAGTTGTTGAGGAACTTGCCGCCGCGCATCGTGTCGCGGAAGTGCACCTGCCAGCTGTCCCGGCTGTTCACGTTGCCCATCGCGGCGGCGGCGCCGCCCTCGGCCATCACCGTGTGCGCCTTGCCGAAGAGCGACTTCGAGATGATCGCGGTCTTCTTGCCGGCCAACCGGGCCTCGATAGCCGCCCGCAGCCCGGCACCGCCGGCGCCGATGACGACGACGTCGTAGTGGTGTCGTTCGATTCGTGTGGTAGTGGTCATGTCAGGGGCCTTCAGTTGATGAAGCGCAGGTCGGTGATCCAGTTGGCCGAGACGGCCATGATGTAGAAGTCGGTGAAGAGCACCGTGAACAGCGACACCATGGCGAACGTGCCGTGGCGGACGTTCAGCTTGGACACGAAGGTCCAGAACTTGTACCGCAGCGGGTGCCGGGAGAAGTGCTTGAGCCGCCCGCCCATGACGTGCCGGCAGGCGTGGCAGGAGAGCGTGTAGCCGGCCAGGGCGACGATGTTGACCAGGATGATCAGCGTGCCGAGACCGACGCCGAAGGCGCCGTCAGGGCCGCGGAACGCCAGGATCGCGTCGTAGATGTTGACCAGCAGGATCAGGAAGGCGAAGTAGAAGAAGTACCGGTGCCAGTTCATGACGAACAGCGGGAACCGGGTCTCGCCGGTGTACTTCTTGTGCGGCTCGGCGACCGCGCAGGCCGGCGGCGACGCCCACAGCGAGCGGTAACCGGCCTTGCGGTAGTAGTAGCAGGTCACCCGGAACCCGGCGACGATCGGGAAGGCGATGATGCCGAGCGGGAGGAAGAACGGGAAGTCGCCGAACGGGGTGCCGAAGTGCGAGGAGCCCGGCACGCACTCGGTCGACACGCACGGCGAGTACAGCGGCGTCAGGTAGTGGTAGTCCTCGACGTAGTACCACTTCGCCATGAAGATGCGGATCGTCGAGTAGACGATGAAGAAGAGCAGGATCGCGGCGATGATCGCGGGCTGCACCCACCAGCGGTCCGTACGCAACGTCCTCGCCGAGATGGCGGCGCGCGGCCGCGCACCCGGTCCTCCCGGCCTCGTTGCCGTAGATGTCATTCTTCTCTCCCTGACGGGCCCCTCACGGGCGGCGGATCAAGTTCCGGAAGGCAACCGGACCGGCGAAGCCGCACCCGCTTGCCTACGTCATGCGCACACCAACGACCGCACCGGCGATACGGCGCAGCTAAGTGACACACGTTACGCCGATCTTCGCGAGCCGTCCGCGCAAGGCAGTGTCCCGTGTGTCCGGGCCACAGGAAAGCCCTCGGATGAAGATCGATGTCCGGATGTTAGGAACTTCACCCGGTGATCGACGGAGGTCAGCCCGACGCGCCGCCGGTGAAGTTCCACGAGGCCAACCGCAGCGCGGGCGCCTCCCACCAGACACCGTCGACCCGGTCCGGCTGGCGCGCCGGACGCCGCCCCGCGCCCAGCACGGCACCCGGGCCGAGCGCGCGAGGGTACGCCTCGGTGAAGCGGAAGTCGCGGACCGCACGGGTGATGACGCCGTCCTCGACGAGCCACACCCCGTTGCGGGTCAGGCCCGTGACGACCAGGCTCTTCGGGTCGAGCACCCGCGTGTACCAGAGGTCGCTCACCAGCAGGCCACGACGCACGCCGGCGACCAGTGCGGCGGTGTCCGGGTCGACCACCGCCCCGGACAGGTCGCCGCCGCCGACCCGCTCCGACGGCCCCGCCCCGGTGCCGACCCCGCCCGGCCCGCCGGTGGCGACGAGACGCAGGTTGCGGGGCATCGGACC
>JAEYGD010000432.1 GCA_023402505.1 Actinomycetes bacterium | reverse complement strand
GACGATCACGCGGGCGGTCTTACCGGTGCCGTGCGGCAGGTTGACCGTGCCGCGGACCATCTGGTCCGCCTTGCGGGGGTCGACGCCGAGGCGCATCGCGACCTCGACCGTGGCGTCGAACTTGACGGCGGTGGTCTCCTTGGCCAGCTTCACGGCCTCGGCCGGGGTGTAGAGCTTCGACCGGTCGATGACGTCGGCGGCCTTACGGTAGTTCTTGCTGCGCTGCATGTGCGGTTACTCCTGTGGTCTCTGGCGGGCCGCGGCGCTCGCGTACCCTCCCACGAACGGGATCGGCTGGTGAGCCGAAGGTCAGTCGACGACGTTCAGGCCCATCGACCGGGCGGTGCCGGCGATGATCTTCTCGGCCTGGTCGAGGTCGTTGGCGTTGAGGTCGGCCATCTTCTTCTCGGCGATCTCCCGCACCTGGGCGCGGGTGACCTGGCCGACCTTCTCCTTGTGCGGGACGCCCGAGCCCTTCTGCACACCGGCGGCCTTGATCAGCAGCCGGGCGGCGGGCGGGGTCTTCAGCACGAAGGTGAAGGTCCGGTCCTCGTACACGCTGATCTCGGCGGGGACGATGTCGCCCCGCTGCGCCTCGGTCTGCGCGTTGTAGGACTTGCAGAACTCCATGATGTTCACGCCGTGCTGACCGAGCGCGGGGCCCACCGGCGGCGCCGGGGTGGCCTGGCCCGCCGGCAGCTGAAGCGTGAACGTCTTGACGAGCTTCTTCTTCGGAGGCATGTCTCTTCCTGGGACTTGGAACGGGGATTCGCGCCGGTTGCGGGCACGCACGGTCAGCGCGCCGCGACGACGGCGACGTTCTAGGGTAGCGCAGCGCCCCACCGCCCGGTCCGCCGAGGTAGGGCCGAGGTCGCAGACGCGTACGCCGGCGGTGGGCCGTGACCCGCCGCCGGCGCACCGGAGGTCAGATCTTGGCGACCTGGTTGAAGTTGAGCTCCACCGGGGTCTCCCGACCGAAGATCGACACCAGCACCTTGAGCTTCTGCTGGTCGGCGTTGATCTCGCTGATCGTCGCCGGCAGGGAGGCGAAGGCGCCGTCGGTGACGGTGACCGAGTCGCCGACCTCGAAGTCGAGGACCTTCACCTCGGGCTTGGCCTTCTTCTGCTCGGTCTCGACGGCCGGCGCCAGCCACTTGAGCACCTCGTCGAGGCTCAGCGGCGCCGGGCGGTCGGCCCGGTCGGTGGCACCGACGAAGCCGGTCACCCCCGGCGTGTTGCGCACGCACGAGTACGACTCGGCGGTCAGCTCCATGCGGACCAGGATGTAGCCGGGGAAGACCTTGGCCTGGACCTGGGACCGCTTGCCGTTCTTGACCTCGACCTCTTCCCGGGTCGGGACCTCGACCTGGTAGATGTAGTCCTCCATGTCGAGGGACGTGATCCGGGTCTCGAGGTTGGTCTTGACCTTGTTCTCGTAGCCGGCGTACGAGTGCACCACGTACCAGTCGCCCGGCGCGTAGCGCAGCTTCTGGCGCAGCTCGGCGACCGGGTCGAACTCCTCGTCCTCGGCGGCCCCGCTGGCGGGGAACTCCGGCTCGCTGGCGGCCTCGACCGACTCGTCACCAGCCGCCGTCGCGACCGTGGACTGCTCGTCCGCGGGTCCGGCGGTCTCGTCGTACTCAGGCACGCTCGCTCACTTCCGTCACTATCGGCACGATCAGCCGGTCAGCTGGGGTTGCCGAAGACCCACAGCACGCCCTTCGCGAAGGCGAAGTCCAGGCCGGCCACGATCGCCAGCATCACTGCGACGAACGTGATCACCACGGCGGTGTAGGTCAGCAGCTCCTTGCGGGTCGGCCAGATGACCTTACGCAGCTCGGCGACGACCTCGCGGATGAATCGGGCGATGCGCCCGAACAGCCCGACCCGGTCGGTCTCCGCGCGGGTCTTCGGCCGGCTGTCGGCCGACTCCGCCTTGGCCCGCGACCGGGTCGCGGTGCCACCCCGGGAGACCGGCTCGTCCTCCGCGTCGGCGTCGTCGTCGCCCGCGGCGTCGTCGAACTCGTCGTTCAGACGCTCGTCGTCGGCGTCCTCGCCGCGCCGCTTGTTGTCGGCCACTTCGCCCTCCGTCGCGGATGTCGGTTCGCACGCCGTCGTGGCGTGCGCGGCGTCTGGTCACGCCGGCCGGCCCGACCGTCCCGCGACGGGCCGCGGCCGGCGGATCGAACGGAGGGCCCGAATGCCTCGGAGCCACCCCGCCGATGCCACCACCACGGGCCGGGCGCCGCCGGGCGGCGGCGCGACCCACGGGAACGGTCAGGCCTGAGGCGCAGGGGTGACAGGACTTGAACCTGCAGCCTGCGGTTTTGGAGACCGCTGCTCTGCCAATTGAGCTACACCCCTGTGCGGCGACGGTCGCCCCACCCGGCCACGCACGGTCGGATAGGGGTCACGTGCCCCACGGCGGACCAGTGTACGGGTAGTGCGACGACTTTCCCAACCGGTCCACCCCTCGCGCGTCGCGAGATCGTTCAGCGACTGGCGCGGATGGTCGCCTTCGCCTGCGACAGCACCTTCTCCCCCGAACAGGTGGCGGTGATGTCGAGCCTGGTCAGCCCGTCCTCGGTGACCTCGCGGACCACCGCCGTCACCTCGATCTCGGTGCCCTGGTCGTCGTCCGGAACCACCACCGGCCGGGTGAACCGGACGCCGTAGTCGACGACCGCGTCCGGGGCGCCGGCCCACTCGGTGACGGCGCGGCCGACCAGCGCCATCGTGAACATGCCGTGGGCGATCACGCCGGGCAGCCCGACCTTGGTGGCGGTCCGGTCGCTCCAGTGGATGGGGTTGAAGTCGCCCGAGGCGCCCGCGTAGCGGACAAGGTCCGCCCGCGTCACCCGGTACGTCTTGGCCGGCAGCTCCATCTCAGCCCTCCCCGCGTACGACGATCTTCGACCACACGGTGACCACCGGCTCGCCGGCGGCCGTGGTCACCTCGGTCCGGGTGGTCAGGAAGCCGTGCCCACCGCGGTTGCTGACGTCCTCGATGATGTTGGCGCACACCAGCTCGTCGCCCGCCACGACCGGACGCGTGTACGCGAAGCGCTGGTCGCCGTGGACGACCCGGCTGTAGTCCACGCCGAGGGCCGGGTCCTCGATGATCTGGCGGCTGGCGGCCATGGTGACCAGCACGGGGAAGGTCGGCGGGGCGACCACGTCCGGGTGGCCGAGCGCCCGGGCGGCCTCCGGGTCGTGATGGGCCGGATCGGTGGCGCCGATCGCCGAGGCGAACTCGCGGATCTTCTCTCGGCCCACCTGGTAGGGGGCGGTCGGCGGGTAGGTGCGGCCGACGAAGGACGGGTCCAGGGACATGCCCGCGAACCTACACGCACAGCACGAACGCCGACCCACCCGACCGGTGACGGCTCGGAAGCCGTGAGCGGTCGGCGGATCGGCGATCGGATGTTGCCGGAGACGGCCGGCAGCGCCGGCCGCAGGTCAGCGGGTCTCGCGGTGGAGCGTGTGCCGGCCGTCGCGCGGGCAGAACTTCTTCAGCTCGATGCGGTCCGGGTCGTTACGGCGGTTCTTACGCGTGATGTAGTTGCGCTCCTTGCACTCCACACACGCCAAAGTGATCTTCGGCCGGACATCGGTCGCCTTCGCCACGGCGGAGTGCCTTCCTCGCTAAGGGTGACAACTACGGCGTGTCAGCCTACGCGCTGACCACGCGGACATGCAAAGTGGGCGCCTGTGGCGCCCATCCCACCGTCCGCCGGAAGCAGCCCCGGTGGACGAGAGTAGCGGTGGCCGGACTTGAACCGGCGACACAGCGATTATGAGCCGCTTGCTCTGCCATCTGAGCTACACCGCCGTGGCGGGTCCAGCCGGACCCTCTGAGCCCCCTTACGGAATCGAACCGTAGACCTTCTCCTTACCATGGAGACGCTCTGCCGACTGAGCTAAGGGGGCCTGCGCGATCAACCCGGTGGCCGCGCAGAGGTAAGAGTACACGGCGAGATCCCGCAGGTGAAATCGGATCCCCCCGCGACACGTCACCCCAGCTCAGGGCACCACCCGGAGGCGCGGCAACTCCCCCGCGGGCACCGCCTCCGGGTCCACCTGGGCGCCGAACCACGCCTCCAGCCGCTCGTACGGCAGCGGGCGGCTGAACAGGAAGCCCTGCCCGATCTCGCAGCCGATGTCCTGCAGGAGCTCCAAGGTCAACTCGCTCTCCACGCCCTCGGCCACCACGGCGAGCCCGAACTGCTGGGAGAGCGTGACCACGGCGTTCACGATCGCCAGGTCACCCGGGTCGGTCGCCATGCCCTGCACGAACGAGCGGTCCACCTTCACCTCGTGCACGGGCAGCCGCCGCAGGTGCGCCAGCGAGGAGTGGCCGGTGCCGAAATCGTCCACCGAGAGGCGGACGCCCAGATCGCGCAGCCGGCGCAGGGTCGGGATCGGCCGGTCGGTGCCGTCCAGCACCCCGGCCTCCTTGATCTCCAGCGTGAGCCGCTGCGGCGGTACGCCGTACTCCTCTAGCAGCTCCCGCACGCGGGCCGGGAAGTGCTGGTCGGTGAGCGTACGCGGAGAAAGGTTGACCGCGACGGACAGCGGGTGGCCGCCGTGCGCCCAGTCCCGGGTGCGCCGCAGGCCCTCCCGCAGCACGAACTCCGTGAGCCGGCTCAGCTGACCGGTGTGCTCGGCGACCGCGACGAAGTCGGCCGGGGCGACTGCGCCGTGCGCGGGGTCGTCCCAGCGGGCCAGGCACTCGACGCCGACCAGGCGCCGGTCCCGCAGGGTGACCTTGGGCTGGAAGTAGACCTCCAGTTCCCCGTCGTCCAAGGCCCGCCGCAGGTCGCCGGCGAGGCCGAGCCGGCGCAGCGACCGGGACTCCAGCGCCGGGTTGAACAGCTGGACGCTGCCCGGCACGCCCTTGGCCGCCGTCGCGGCCAGGTCGACGCGCTGCAACAGTGCCGCGGCCTCGCTGCCGTGCTCCGGGTGCGTCGCCACGCCGACCGCCGTGTCCACGTCCACGGTCAGGCCGTCGTCGAAGACCATCTCGGCACGGATCTGCTCCCGCATCCGTGCCGCCATCTCCAGCGCCGCCTCCGCGCTCTCCAGGCGCAGCGTGACGAGGAACTCGTCGCCACCGACCCGGCCGACCAGGGCCGACGACGGAGCGCGGGAGCGCAGCCGCTCGGCGACCTCGACCAGGACCTTGTCGCCGGCGGCGTGCCCGAGCGACTCGTTGACCTCGCGCAGCCGGTCCACGTCGAACAGCAGCAGCGCCACCACCTCGCCCGGCGCCCGGATCTTCACCGCCTCCTCCAGGGCGGCGGTGACCCGGCGGCGGTTGGGCAGCTTGGTGAGGGAGTCGTGGTACGCGTCGTGACGCAGGCGGTCGACCAGGCGCGAATTTTCCAGGGCGACCGCGACATGCGCGGCGACCGTCTCGAAGACGGGGATGTCGGCCGGCGTGAAGTGGCCGACGTCGCTCAACCGGTTGACGACCTCCAAGGTCCCGATGACCGCCTGACCGGACCGCAGCGGTACGGCGATGACGTCCTTGACCCCGTGCTCAGCGACGCCACGACGAAGGTCGGGGGTGTCGGGGAACTCCCGCCCGACCGCGACCGTCGCGCCCGAGCCGCGTACCTGCTCGCGGAAGTCGACGGGGGTCGGTGCGACGTCGAGCAAACCCCGGTCATCCACCCGGGCACTGAGTAGCACCTCAGGAAAGCGCCCCTGGGCGGGGAGCCAGAGCGTCGCGAACTCGGCCTGCATGAGTACGCGGATACGACCGAGCAGCGCGTCGGCGAGCGCACCCTCCTGGCCGCCC
The DNA here is from genome assembly GCA_023402505.1 of Actinomycetes bacterium. Lineage (GTDB taxonomy): Bacteria > Actinomycetota > Actinomycetes > Mycobacteriales > Micromonosporaceae > Micromonospora. The sequence goes on along the minus strand of JAEYGD010000432.1, from coordinate 10,432 downwards.
TCGGTCATCGCACGGGTCAGCTCGTACAGCCTGCCCAACGTGCGGTGCTGCCGAAGCACCTGCGCGTACGACCGGTAGACCACGACCACCGCCACCGCCAGCACGGCGATCAGCAGCACCGACCACCAGGTCGACTCCAGCGCCAGCAACAGGATCAGACCGATCACCAGGTTGATCGAGTTGACCAGCAGCGGTATCGGGGACTTGCGGATCAACTCCCAACCGGCCTGCCAGCCATGCAGCAGGCTCACGACCCCGCTGATCGCCGCCAACGACACCAGCGAGTTGACCGTGACGACGGCGAACAGGACCGCCCAGGTCCGCGGACCTGTTCCATCGACTCCGGACAGCCCGACGAAGACGACGCCGCCGAGGGAGGCCGCCGCAGCGGTGCGGGCCAGGTTGAACCAGACCTTCGCGGCACTGAGCCGACGACGGATCTGCCCGACCAGGGCGGCCAGGACCAGGAGCACCACGACCGTCAACGGCGGCAGGTAGAAGAAGGCCAGAACCAGTGGGATCTCGGTGACGATCACCTCGAGGGCCTGCCGGCGGATCACCACCTGAAGCACCTGGGTGCTGGCCGCGACCATGACGACGAAGAGGCCGACGGTGATGACGAGATTGCCAGGCGGCCGCTCGGCCGCCAGCGCGAGGAAGGTGCAGCAAACGACCGCCACCAAGGCCAGCGGAGCTGTGATCAGCCACGCCTGTTCCGTTGGTCTACGCGGCGAAGCCGGACCGCCTGGCATTCCGCTCCCTGGTTGGTGGAGCAGGGAATTATCGAACCGTCACGTTGCTGGTGTCGGGGCTTGGCGCGCCCCACGAGAAGTCGGCCAGCACCCCCCACGAGAAGTCGCCGGCCGGCGCGCCCCAGCTGAAGTCGTAGAGTTGAAGGTCCGAGCCAAACACCATCTGCCCACCCGCGAATGCGGCCGCAGCCGCAAGCGCGAGGACGACACCACGCCAGCGACGCGTCCAACCAGACATCGGTGAACTCCTATCCGGGGGATTCCGAGGAAGTTGCCGGTGTCATGATGGTGCCACACGTGAATCGCCCGGCAAAGCCGACGGACGGCCGACAAGGTCAGCCGCGAGGCCGGGCTCGACGGGCACTGCCGGACAGTATCGGACGAATCCCCTCCTGTCGACCACCTGTCAGGCACCCGTCACTTCAGGTGCCACAAGCGGCGGCCAGCCATCCTGTCGATCTCCGAGCCACAGCCCTGACGGCGGATGGCAAGGTCAAGCCCCAGTCGGGTTCCAGGACAGATTTACAGTCATGCACGTTAGCAGCGCCGTCAAGGAGGCCCGCCGGACGACAGGCGCGTTCGCGCGACCGGCTCACGACCTGCCCGCACGTCCCTTACACGTTGGTCAGGCCAGCGCCACAACGCCACCAGCGGACGCAGCTTCAGAGGGGACTCAGAGGCAAGATCGACCCGCACACCATCTGCCCACACCAGTCGTCAACAACTGGAGTCAGCCGGACTCGGCTGGACCAACGACAACGGCCCCCGATCAGCATTCCTGCTGGTCAGGGGCCGTCGGTGCACCTGGTGGCGGGTAGAGGATTCGAACCTCTGTAGCTTTCGCGACGGATTTACAGTCCGCTCCCATTGGCCGCTCGGGCAACCCGCCAGGGCACCCGCCGCGTCGTGACGCGGCAGCGGAAGCAAGGATAGCGGCTGCCCCCGGCTCGGATGCAAGCGGGTACCGTCAGAGGGTCGTACCGCCGGTCAGCGGTGCACGGAACAGGACAGACCGCCCGGACAACAGGAGTTTCAGCATGGCAGCCAACCCGTCGTTCGACATCGTGAGCAAGGTCGACCGCCAGGAGGTCGACAACGCCCTCCGGCAGACCGAGAAGGAGCTCGCGACGCGGTTCGACTTCCGGGGCACGGGCGCCGAGGTCTCGTGGTCCGGCGAGGAGGCGATCAGTCTGCAAGCGGAGACCGAGGAGCGGGTCCGGGCCGCGCTGGAGGTCTTCCGGGAGAAGCTGGTCAAGCGGAACATCTCGCTGAAGTCGCTGGACGCGGGTGACCCGCGGCCGTCGGGCAAGATCTTCAAGATCGACTGCAAGGTCATCCAGGGCATCGACTCGGACAAGGCGAAGGCGATCAGCAAGAAGATCCGCGACGAGGGCCCGAAGGGCGTACAGGCCCAGATCCAGGGCGACCAGCTGCGCGTCACCGGCAAGAAGAAGGACGACCTGCAGACCGTGATCGCCATGCTGAAGGGCGAGGACTTCGGGGTGGCCCTCCAGTTCACGAACTACCGCTGAGTCGGAACGCCAACCGTCGCCGCGCCGGCCGCGCCCACGCCGGGCGCTGCCCGCCGCGCCGGCCGCGCCAATGGTCACGCCCGGCGCCGCTCACCGTACGCCGGTCATGCCCTCATGCTCGCGCCGGCCGCCGCAACGGTCACGACCGCGGCCGGGCGGCGCGTTCCCACTCCTCGTGTGCCGTCTGGATGCGTTGCCACACCGCCCGCAGATGATCGGCCGGGACGTCGTCGAGAGCGAGGCCGAAGCTGTCGGCCAGCAGCGCACGCCACTCGTCGTAGTGCAGGACCTCCCGCGTCGTGGCGGGCCCGGCGACGGGCTTCTCGGTCAGTACGCGACCGCGCAGCGCCCGGACGCCGGTCGGGGTGCGGTGCTGGACGGTGACCACGCGGACGAACCCGGAATCCGGCGAGGTGGACAGCTCGACGTGGCGGTCCACGAGGTCGCCGGGAGCGGCCGGGGCGAGGGAGAAGTCCATGCCGTGGAAGGTGCCGCCCGGTTCGTGGTCGAGCCGCCAGCCACCGGGTACGACGGCCGACGGTCGCAGGCGGAAGCCCCCGTCCCGGCCGAAGGTCGCAGCCGCGAGCGGCGCCGGTTCGAGCGGCCCGTCGCCCAGGCCGACGTCCAGCCACCACGTGCGTCCGTCGAGGACCGTGGTCAACGCGAGGTGGTTGCCGTCATCGCCCGGCGGCACCGCCGACCCTCGGCCCTGCACCCCGCCCCGGTGCCAGGTCACGTGGTAGCCGAGGGACGCAAGCAGCGCCGAGAAGGCGCCGTTGAGGTGGTAGCAGTATCCGCCCCGGCCCCGGGCGACCTCCCGCGCCGACTCGACCGGGTGGATGCCGCGCGACGCGTCGAGCGCGATCCACACCGTCTCGTACGGCACCCGTGCGACGTGCGCGGCGTGCAGGCGCCGCAGCTGCGCCGGTGACGGCTGCTGCGCCCGCTCGGCGACCGGGTCGAGGCCCAGGCGCCGCAGGTACGCCACGAGCAGTGCGCTGTCGAGCAGGGGCGGGTGCCACTGGCCGGGTCGACCGGTCGTGATGGCGTTGGTGCAGGAGTCGGGCATCGGCTCAGGCTATTGCCCGACTCCGACATCGGGAGACGCGACAGCCGGCGGCAACCCACGCAGGCCGCCAGCCCAGCGGCTGACATGAACGGCGCGGGGACGGGAAGACCTGCCTCCTCATCGGGCGAGGAGGCACCGGATCGGGAGCACGGAGACGGATGACGACGCCCTGTCGCAGCGGGCCGTGGGGCGTCGGCTGGTCGTGCTGGCCGCGGCGGCCGGCTGCCTCGACGTCTTCTGCCTGACCCGGCTGGACGGCTTCTTCGCCAGCGTCATCACCGGCAACCTGGTGCAGTTCGGCCATTCGCTCGTCGCCGTCGACGCCCGGATGGTGCTGGGCGGGGCGGTCGCGGTCGGCGGTTACGCGCTGGGGGTGGCCGCCGGCACGCTGCCGCTGCGGCGGGTCGAGGTGGGCTGGCGGGCTCGGACCGGTCGGGTGTTGACGGCCGAGTCGCTGCTGCTGGCGGGCGTCGCGACGGGTTGGTGGGCGACGGACGGCCGCCCGGGGGACGCGGTGACGCTGGCCCTGCTGGCCGGTGCCGCCATCGCCAGCGGGATACAGAGTGTGGTGACGATCGGCTCCGGGATCCGGGGCGCCTCGACGACGTACCTGACCGGCTCGCTGACCAAGATGGTGCGGAACCTGGTGCTCGACCCGCACCGGTTCGCGGCCGGCGCGGGCGGTGTCGCCCGGTTGTCGGGCCTGCTGGCCGGCGCGGTGCTCGGCGCGGCGGTGCTGCGGCTGGCGCCGCTGTGGGCGCCCGCGCTGGCCGCCGCCCTGGTGGTCCTGGTGGTCGCGGCCGGCACCCGTTCCCGGCGGGCAGGCCGGTAAAGGCGGCCCGGCAGGACACGGCAGACAAACAACGCGGCCCGGAAAGACGCGGCAGACAGCCGACGACGGCCGGGGAGGACACGACAGGCCGGTAACCGCGACCCGGAAGGACGCGGCGGTCCCGCAAAAAAGACGCGCCGGGCTGGTCAGGCGCCGGCCGGGTGGCTCAACCAGACGTACGGCACCGGCTGGCCCTCGTTCCACCGCGCGGCCTGCTCGGCGGGCACCGGTACGTACCCGGCTGCGGCGTAGCAGCGCAGCGCCGGGGCGTTGTCCGGGTGGACCCGCATGAACACCGCCGGGTGGTGGTCGAGCGCTGCCGCGGTCAGCCGGGTCACCAGTTCGCGGCCGAGTCCGCGCCCCCGGTACGCGGGCGCGACGATCAGCCGGGCCAGCTCGGCCTCCGCCTCCTCGTCGTCGAGCCACAGCTCCCCGTACGCGACGGGCTCGCCGTTGTCGACGGCCACGTACGCGACCACGTCGGGTGCGGCGGCCCAGCCGGCGACCACGTCGGGCGTGACCTCGGCGCGGGAGCACCAGCGCAGCGACTCCTCCGCCGACGAGGGCCAGCCGGCCACGACCGCCGCGTGTGCCGCCTCGAACGCCGTGAACTCCATCGCGCACCCGCCTCCGCCGCGTCACCGGGCGCAGATGCTATCGCGCGCTCACCAGACGAAGACGAGCAGCAGGACGACCGTGACGATCGCGCTGATCAGCAGGGAGCCCAGACAGCCGACGCGGTTCGAGAAGAAGACGAACATTCCGTGGGGGTACCCGGCGGCGGGCGGCTCAGACCGCGACCGGCTGCTCGGTGCGTACCGCTTGGGCCTCGGCCCGGGCGATCGGCCCGCCGGGGAGGCCGGCGACCACGGCCCCGACGGCGACCGCCGACCCGGCGAAGAGGAACGCCCAGGGCACGCCGCCGGCGTGGTCGATGATGAGCCCGGCGACCGCGCCGCCGGCCGCGCTCGCGCCGACCGACATGGTCACCACCCAGGTGTACGCCTCGTTCAGCATGCTGAACGGCGAGATCCGCCCGACCAGGGTGTTCTCCAGGGTGAGCGCGGGCGCGATGGTGGCGCCACCGATCACCAGGGCGGTGCCCAACGCCGTCGGGGTACGCATCACGGCGAACACGGCGAAGCTGGCCGCGACGGCGGCGAGCAGCAGCGCGAACTGGCGGCTCATGTTGCTCGCCGGCCGGCGGGTGCCGAACCACAGGCCGCCGAGGGCGCTGCCGACGCCCCAGACCGCCAGCAGCACGCCGGCGAGGCTGTCCGGGTCGTCGGCGGTGTAGGCGGTGGCGAAGGCCGGCACGATGACGCCCGCCGCGCCGAAGGCGATGCCGAGGGTGGCGACGCAGAGCAGCAGGGCCGGGAAACCGCCGACCCGCAGCGGGCCGAGCCCCCGGGTCCGGTGCTCCCGCCCGTGGGGGCGCCAGCCGCGCATGACGCGGCCCAGCGCGACGGCGATCGTGCCCGCGAAGGTGACCACGGCCGAGCCGACCAGGGCGGCGCCCGCGTCGGCGAGCAGCACGAACCCGGCGACGAGCAGCGGGCCGAGCACGAACACCAGCTCGAAGAGGGTGGTCTCGGCGGCGAGGGCGGTGTTGCGCAGGTGCCACCGGCCGGTGGCGGGCGCGGTGAGGTCGTTCCAGGCACCCCGGATGGCGGCGGTCAGCGGCGGGTACGTGGCGCCGGCCACGCCGGCGGCGACGAAGACGTAGCCCAGATTGACCGTCTCGGTGCGGGCCGACCAGAGCAGCCCGAGCAGGGCGAGCGGGTGGGCGACGGCGGTGACGAGCAGCACCGGGCTCGGCCCGATCCGGTCGGCGACCCGGCCGGCGACCGGGCTGAGGGCCGCGCCGGACAGGGCGTAGATGCCGCCGGCGACGGCGGCGAGCGAGTAGCGGCCGGTTACCTGCTCGATGACGAGCAGCAGCGCCAGCGGGGTCATGCCGATCCCGAGCCGCCCGAGGATCCCGGTGAGCAGCAGCATCGGCGCGCCGGGGATCCGCCAGACGCCCAGGTACTGGCGCAGTGCGGCCACGGCCGACCTCCAGGGGATGTAATGAGTGGGAGCCCTTCCGACCCTAACGCCCCGGGAGTCGGTGGAAAACGTGTTATCGCCTACTCCGGACGCGCCCGCACCCCGCGCCGTGCGGCGCGGGGTGCGGTCCGCCAGGGGTCAGCGGCGGTACTGGATCGGGCCGGTGTTGCCGGCCATCTGCTCCAGCCGGGCGACCCGCTCCTCCATCCGGGGGTGGGTGGCGAACAACGCGGCCACCCCGCCACCCTTGAACGGGTTGTCGATCATCAGGTGGGCGGTGCTGGTCAGCTGCCCCTGCGCCGGGAGCGGGCGGGCCTGCGTACCCAGGTGGATCTTCCGGAGCGCGCTGGCCAGCGCCAGCGGGTCCCGGGTGAGTTCGGCGCCGGAGGCGTCGGCCTGGAACTCGCGGCTGCGGCTGATCGCGAGCTGGATCACGGTGGCCGCGATCGGGCCCAGGATGATCGTCAGCAGCAGCACCGCCGGGTTAGGGCCGTCCTCGTCGTTCCCGCCGAGCGGGATGAAGAACGCCAGGTTGGCCAGTGCGGTGATGATGCCGGCCAGGCCGGCCGCCACGCTGGAGATGAGGATGTCCCGGTTGTAGACGTGTGACAGCTCGTGCCCGATCACCCCGCGCAGTTCGCGGTAGTCGAGGATCTCCACGATCCCCTGGGTGACGCAGACGGCCGCGTTCTGCGGGTTACGACCGGTCGCGAAGGCGTTGGGCTGCGGGGTCGGGCTCACGTAGAGGCGCGGCATCGGCTGCCGGGCCTCGGCGGCCAGTTCCCGCACCATCTGGTACAGCTCGGGGAACTGCGCCTCGCTGACCGGTTGCGCCCGCATCGAGCGCAGTGCGAGCTTGTCCGAGTAGAAGTAGCTGACGCCGTTCATCACCAGCGAGACGACGACGGCGATGACCAGGCCGCCACTGCCGCCGAACCAGTAGCCCACCGCCAGGATCAGCGAGGTGAGCAGGCCGAGCAGCAGGGTTGTCTTCAGACGGTTGTGGTGCACGATCACTCCTTCGGTGCGCGGAACGCGAGGATCCGCTGACCGGTTCAACAACACCGGTACCCGCCAACCATCCGTCGTATGGCTGTGAAATGCCTGGAAGCGTGACCAGCAAACACCCAGGTCAGCGTGGTTTGGGGAGGGCGCTCAGCGCGCGGCGAGGTCCAGAACGAACTGCGGTGCCACGCCGATCACCAGGGCCACCACGGTGGCGACCGCCAGGACCGCCACGACCGGCCAGGACCGGACCGCCGGCGCCGGACCGACCGGCCCGGGAGGCGCCGCCACGGGCCCGGCCGGCACGGCGACCGGAGCCGGGACGGCGGCCGGAGCGGGTGCGGCCGCCCACAGCAGGGCGGCGACGCGCAGGTAGTAGGCCAGACCGATCACCGCGTTGACCGCCACCACGAGCGCCAGCCAGGCGGCACCGCCGTCCAGCAGCGACCGGACCACGGTGACCTTGGCGAAGAGTCCGGCGAGGCCGGGCGGCAGGCCGGCGAGGCCGACCAGGGCCAGCGCGAGCGCCACCGCCGCCACCGGCCGTCGCTGCGCCGCGCCGCGCAGGTCGTCGAGCGTGCCGCCGTCGGCGCCGGCCGGCCGCAGCGCGACGACGGCCGCGAAGGCCCCCAGCTCCAGGACCACGAAGAAGACCGCGTACGCGACAGCCGCCGCGTACGCGGCCGCGCGGGCGTCGCCGGTGCGCCCGGCGGCCAGCGCCAGCGCGCCGAGCGGCGCGAGGATGTAGCCGGCCTGGGCCACCGAGGACCAGGCGAGCAGCCGGACGGTCCGCCGCTGACGCAGCGCCACCAGGTTGCCGACGGTCATGGTGAGCACCGCGAGCAGGGCGAGCACCGGGCCGGTCACCCCGGCCGGCAGGGCGTGCTGCACCACGGCCAGCAGGGCCACCACCCCGCCGAGCTTCGAGGCGGTCGACAGGTACGCGGCCACCGGCAGCGGCGCACCGTCGTAGGTGGCCGGCGCCCACGCGTGGAACGGCACGGCGGCCACCTTGAAGGCCAACCCCAGCACGACCAGCACGACCGCGGCGGTGGCCAGCGGCAGGTCGAGCAGCTCCGGGCGGTCGGTGAACAGCACACCGAGCCGGCCGAGGTGCAGCGCACCGGTGGCCGCGTAGAGCAGGGCCGCCCCGAGCAGCGTCACCGTGGTGGCGACCACGCTGACCACGAAGAAGGTGATCGCCGCCTCGACGCTGGCCAGGCTGCCCCGGCGCAGGCCGACCAGGACGTACAGCGGGAGGGTCAGCGTCTCCAGGGCCACGATCAGGGTGATGAGATCGCCGGCGGCACCGAGCACCACACCGCCGGTCATCGAGGCGGCGAGCAGGAAGCAGTACTCCCCCGGCGGCGTCGTGCCGGCCCGCAGCAGCGGCCCGGACAACCCCAGCACACCCAGCGTGAGCAGGGCGACGACCGCCGCGACCAGGGCGGCCCGGCCGCCGAAGACGTACGAGCAGTCGACGCCGACGCAGAACGTGCGGCGCTCGCCCCCGGCCCCGACGAGGACCGCCCCCACCACGGTGGCGACCGCCCCGAGAGCGGCGACCACCACGGTGACCCGCGCGCGGGCGACCAGGAGATCCGCGAGGAGCACCAGGACGGCGGTGCCGGCCGCCAGGTACGCCGGGAGCAGCGCCACGTTGTCGACGCTCTGCACGACGCTCACGCCGCCACCTCCACCAGCGCGCCGGACCTCATCGCAGCACCTCCACCAGTGCCTGCACCGGCGCCTCGGCGACACCCAGCACCAGGGTCGGCGCGAGCCCGACGGCGAGCGCGAGCAGGACCAGGGGCGTCCAGGCGGCCAGTTCGGCCCGCGCCAGACCGGGGGCCAGCGGCGCCACCGCCCGGCTGGGCGGCCCGTGGGTCACCCGGCGCAGCAGCCGCAGGAAGTACGCGGCGGTGAGCGCCCCGCCGATCGCCGCGAGCACGGCGAGCGTCAGCCACAGCGGGCCGCCGACGCGTACCGCGGCGACCACCGCGAACGCCTCCCCCCAGAAGCCGGCCAGGCCGGGCAGGCCGAGCGAGGCGACGGCGGCGAAGCCGAGCAGCCCGGCCAGCCGCGGTGCGGTCTCCCGCAGCCCGGACAGGTCGGCCAGGTCACCGGTGTGCGCCCGGTCCTTGACGGCCCCGGCGAGGAAGAACAGCAGGCCGGTGATGATCCCGTGCGCGACGTTGCCGATCAGGGCGGCCTGCAGGCCGGTGGCGGTGAGCGTGGCGACCCCGAGCAGCACGAAGCCCATGTGACTCACGCTGGAGTACGCGATCAGCCGCTTCAGCTCGGTCTGCGCCAGGCAGACCAGGGAACCGACCAGGATCGCCGCGACCGCCAGCACGCCGAGCACCGGCGCCGCCCAGCGGGCCCCCTCGGGGGCGACGCCGACCGCGATCCGGATCAGCCCGTACGTGCCCATCTTGAGCAGCACCCCGGCGAGGATGACGCTACCCACGGTGGGCGCCTGGGTGTGCGCGTCCGGCAGCCAGGAGTGCAGCGGCCAGAGCGGGCTCTTCACCGCGAACGCGATCGCCAGCAGGGCGAACGCGGCGAGCTGGGTGCCCCGGGACAGCCCGGCGCCACCGGTGAGGGCCACGACGTCGGCGGTGCCGGCCGCCGCGACCACCACGAACACGCCGACCAGCAGCAGCACCGAGCCGAACAGCGTGTAGAGGGCGAACTTGCGGGCCGCCCGCCGCCGGTCCGGCCCGCCCCAACCGGCGATGACCGCGTACATCGGCAGGAGGACGACCTCGAAGAAGACGAAGAACAGCACCAGGTCCAGGGCGAGGAAGGTGCCCAGGATGCCCACCTCGACCACCAGCAGCAACGCCACCAGGGCCCGGCCGCTGCCACCGTCGGGGACCTTCCACAGCGTGTAGCCGCAGCAGAGGACCGTGAGCAGCGCGGTCAGCACGACCAGGGGCCAGGAGATCCCGTCGACGCCGAGATGGAAGCGCAGGTCCAGGCCGGGGACCCAGGGCAGGTCGACCCGATGCCAGGGGCGTACCGCCGGGGGTGTCGGGCCGTAGGCCACCCAGCCGGCGTCCCGCCCGGCGGCCAGCGGCAGCGTGGCGAGCAGGGTCAGCGCGGCGACCGCGGTGCCGGCCACGCGGGCCGCCCGGTCGTTCCGGACCACGGCGACCAGGGCCGCGCCGGCCGCCGGCACCGCCAGCAC
>JAEYGD010000085.1 GCA_023402505.1 Actinomycetes bacterium | reverse complement strand
CCGGTCACCCGACGGTCCCGGCCCGGACGGGTCAGTACACCGACAGGTGCACGTGGTTGGTGTGGTCGCTGGACGGGTCGCCGCCCGCGCCGCTGTACGACTTCCACCCGCTGCTGGGCAGCCAGATCTGCCGGTACCAGATCACGTAGAGCACGGCGAGCCGGTCGGCGTTGTTGACGAAGAACGCGGCCAGGTTGTTGCCGTACGTCCGGTCGCCGCCGGTCGCGTCCCCGCCGAAGCCGTTCTTCTGCGCCGCGAAGTCGCAGGCCCGGCCCTTCGGGTGCTCCCCGGAGCCGCCGGAGCGGAAGCACGAGACGTACCGGGTGAAGCCGGCGGCCTTGGCCTGGTTGAGCGCGTGCAGCGTACGCGGGGTGATGCAGCCGTTGGCCGGGGTCGGGTCGTTGACGCTGCACGACTCGGAGGGCCAGGAGCCGTCGGAGTTGCGCGGCGCCGGTGCCGCGCGGCTGGAACCGCGGCTGGCGGGGGCGGAGCCGGCCCGTTCGTTGGCCACGGTTAGTGCCCGCTCGGCCTGTTGCTTGCGCTTGGCCATCACCGCCTGCTGCTTGCGCTGCTCGCCGATCTCGGCCTCCACCGCGAGCTTGGCCTTGTTGACCTCGTCGCGGGTGTCGAGCAACTCGCGCAGGGCCTGGTCCTCGTTGGCGGCGACCGCGTCGAGGGCGGCGGCCCGGTCCATGAAGCCCTCCGGGGACGCGCTGTTGAGCAGCGCTGACGCGGCTCCGAGCCGGCCGGTGCGGTACGCGAGACCGGCGATCTGCCCGACCCGGCTGGTGTGTTCGGCGAGTTGCGACTCGGTGGTCTTGAGCTGGTCGGTGAGCTGCTGCTGCCGCTTCAGCGAGGTCTCCAGGGCCCGCTTGGCGTCCAGGTAGCCCTTGCTTGCCGCCTCGAGCTGCGCCCGCAGGGCGGGGGTGCCGCCCTCCGGGTCGTCGCCGGGTGCGGCGGCCTGGCGGGCCGGGGGAGCGGCCGTCGCGGGGGCGACCGGTGCGACGCCGAGACCGAGCGCGAGCGTCGCGATGATCAGGGCCGCCACCCGGGCGGCCGGTCGTCGTACGGGTGCCACTGCTGGCATATACACGTGTCCTTCCGTCAGCCGCCGACCGGGTTAGCTGACGGGTTCGGGACGGAAGATCCCTACCGCTGGCGCGGATACACCCCAGGTACCTGGTTCCCCGGCTCGCCCTGGCGGGCGATTAGGCGACGGCCGCCGCCGGCACCGGTGGGTGCCGCCTGGCGGAGGCCGGATCAGAGCCTACCGGTGCTGGTGGGGCTCTTGCAGCGAGTGTGACGCACGGTGCACGTGTGGTCACCGCATAATCCGACAAGAAAGGACAATACCCGTCAGAAATCACACGTGTGCGGATTACCACTCAACCGTCCCGCAGGCCCCAGCCGCCGCGCCCGGCTCGATCTGCAACGTCGCGTGGTCGATGCGGAACTCGTCGCGCAGGGTGCGGCGGGCGGCGGCGAGGACCGTGGCGACGTCGGCGCCGGGCGCGACCGCCAGGTGGGCGGAGGCCACCTCCATCCCGGAGGTGAGTGTCCACACGTGCAGGTCGTGTACCTCGGCGACCCCGGGCACGGCGACCAGCCGGTCGTGCACGGCGGTGACCTGGAGGTGCTCCGGCGCGGCCTGGACCAGGATGCGCAGTGCCGCCCGCCCGAGCCGCCAGGTGCGGGGCAGGATGAACAGGCCGATGGCGACCGCGACCAGTGGATCCACCCACCACCAGCCGGTGCCGGCGATGACCAGGGCCGCCGCGATCACCCCGAGGCTGCCCAGCAGGTCGCCCAGCACCTCGAGGTAGGCGCCCTGCAGGTTGATGCTCTCCTTCGCGCCGGGCCGCAGCAGGGCGAAGGCGACCAGGTTGGCGAGCAGGCCGAGGACGGCCACCGCCAGCATCGGGCCGGTACTCACCTGCACCGGGTCGCCGAACCGGCGTACGGCCTCCACCAGCACGTAGACCGCCACGCCGGAGAGCAGCAGGGCGTTGGCGAGGGCCGCCAGGACCTCCAGCCGGTAGAGCCCGAAGGTGCGCTGCGGGTCACCGCTGCGCCGACGGGTGGCGGTGAGCGCGGCGAGCGCCATGCCGATGCCGAGCACGTCGGTGAACATGTGCCCGGCGTCGCTGAGCAGGGCCAGTGAACCGGTGCGGAAGGCGGCCACCGCCTCCACCACCATCAGGACGCTGAGCAGGCCGAAGGCCGCCCAGAGGCGCCCCCGGTGCCGCTGTGCGGCGTTCGCGACCGACCCGTGGTGGTGGTCATGACCTGCGCCCACGCGGACACCTTCCGTCGCCCGTCCCGCTCCGTGCCTAACCTATGCTCACATCGCTATGTATGCAACTGTCGGACCGGCGCTCAGCCCACCGGGTCGACGGTGGTGAGCCGCTGGGTGGCACGGGACAGCGCCACGTAGAGCGTCCGCACGCCCGAACCCGGGTCGGCCCGGATCTCGCCCGGCGCCACGAGCACGACACCGTCGTACTCCATGCCCTTGGCCTCCAGGCTGGTGACCACCTGCAGGCGGGGCGCGCCGAGCCCGCCCAGCCACCCGGCGACCTCCGCCCGGCGGGGCACCGGCGTGATCACGCCGACCGTCCCCTCCACCTCGGCGAGCAGCGCGGTGGCCGCCTCCACCACGGCGGTCTCCAGCTCCGCCGGCGGCACCACCAGCCGCACCGGGTCGACGCCGGTCGAGCGGACGGCGATCGGCAACGAAAGCTCCGGGTCGAGCCGCCGGATCTCGGCCGCCGCCACCGCGAAGATCTCCGCCGAGTTGCGGTAGTTGGTGGTGAGCGTGAAGTGGTGCCGGCGGCGCCGGCCGAGCGCCTGGTCGCGGGCCCGGGCCAGCTCGTCGGGGTCGCCGGTCCACGCCGTCTGCGCCGGGTCGCCCACCACCGTCCAGGAGGCCAGCCGGCCCCGCCGGCCGATCATGCGCCACTGCATCGGCGAGACGTCCTGCGACTCGTCGACCACCACGTGCGCGTACTCGCGGTAGTCCTCCGGGCGTTGCCGGGCCGCGTCCCGGGCCGCGCGCTGCCGGTCGGCGAACGTGCTCAGCTCGCGTACCCCGCCGGCCAGCTGGAACGGATCCCGCTTCGGCCGCGCCGGCCTCATCGGCTTGCCCAGCAGGGTGTCCAGCTCGTCGAGCAGGGCGATGTCGGCGACGGTCAGCCCGTCGGGGTCCAGCGTCCGGTACGCGTCGCCGAGCACCCGGATCTCCCGGCCGGAGAGCACACCCGCGGCGTACCGGCGCAGCCGCTCCGGCCGCGCCAGCCAACCGAGCACGTGGCGCGGGTGCAGCCGCGGCCACCACGCCTTCAGGAACTCGCGGAACTCCGGCCGGTCGGCGATCTCGTCCTCGAACGCGCGCTGCTCCGGCAGCCGGGGGATGCCCAACCGCCGGGCCTGCGCCCAGAGCGCGGCGAAGACGCCGTCGAAGCCGGCCCGACGCACCTCGTTGCGCCGCGCCCCGCGCGGCAGCGCCCGGTCCCGGATCGCGTCCAGCTCCCGGCGCTCGACGCGCAGCAGCTCGCCCCGGTACAGCAGGCGCAACTCGCCGGGGGCGCCCGGCACCGCGTCCCGGGCGGCCCGCTCCAGCACCCGCCGCATCCGCAGCGAACCCTTCACCGCGGCCACCTCGGGCGGGTCGGTGCGGGTCGCCCGCGACCCCGGGAAGAGGCCGCCCAGCGAGGCCAGCGTGGCGCTGTCCTCGCCCAGCGACGGCAGCACCGACGCGATGTAGTCGACGAAGACGGCCGACGGCCCGACCACCAGGATGCCGCCGCCGGCGTACCGGCCGCGGTCGGAATAGAGCAGGTACGCGGCCCGGTGCAGGGCGACCGCCGTCTTGCCGGTACCCGGGCCGCCCGAGACGATCGTGACACCGGAGCCCGGTGAGCGGATCGCCTCGTCCTGCTCCCGCTGGATGGTCGCCACGATGTCCCGCATGCCACGCCCGGTCGCCCTCGACAGGGTGGCCAGCAGGGCCCCGTCACCCACCACCGTCAGGTCGGCCGGCGCGGCGGCCGGGTCGAGCAGGTCGTCCTCGATCCGGGTGACCCGCTCCCCGCTGGAGGAGATCATGCGCCGCCGCACGACGCCCAGCGGCTGGGCCGGAGTGGCCTGGTAGAACGCGGCGGCGGCCGGCGCCCGCCAGTCCACCACCAGCGTGGTGGCGTCCTCGTCGCGGATGCCGAGCCGCCCGACGTGCAGCACCTGCCCGTCGCGCAGGTCGAGCCGGCCGAAGACCAACCCCTCGTGCTCGGCGTCGAACAGGTGCCGGCGCTGCGCCGCGTGGAACACCATCGCGTCCCGCTCCACCAGGGCGCCGAAGTTGCCGACCCGGGCCAGCCGGTAGCCCTCCTTCTCCGCGCGCACCGCCGACCGGCGCAACTCGGCCAGGCGCGCGTACACCCGGTCGAGGTGCCGCTGCTCGACGGCGATCTCGTGCTCCAGCGCGGTCTGGTCGGTCAACGCTCGCTCCTCCTGACGTCGGCGGCGAGGGTGGCGCGGTACGCGCGGCCGTACGCCGGCCAACCGCACGAGGGTACGCCCCGGCGTCACCCGGCACGCTCGAGGTGCGTACGCCGCTAGCCGGCGACCTCCGCCGAGGTGGCGGGCCGGTCGAGGACCCGGCCCAGCACCCCCGCCAGGGCGGTGTTCACCTCGTCGGGGCGCTCCATCATCAGCATGTGCCCCGCGCCCGGGCAGACGGTGAGCTCGGTCGCCGGCAGTGCCGCCGCGATCGACTCCGCGCACGGCGGCGGGGTGAGCCGGTCCCGGTCGCCGACCAGCGCGGCGGCCGGCAGGTGGGCCAGCTCGGCCAGCGTCGCCAGGCGGTGCTGTGCTCCGATCGAGGCCCGGAAACCACCGATCGAGCGCAGCGACGCCCGGGCCACGGCGGAGGTGACCAGGCGGATGTCGCCGGGGTCGCAGCGGTCACCGAAGAGCATCCAGCGGATGCTGGGTCGCAGGGCGCGCAGCAGCGCCCGGGGTGGCCGCCAGGACCCGCACCGGGCCAGGACCCCGGCGCCGGTGGTCTCGGCCAGCCGGATCAGCCGGGCGATCCGGGGCGACAGGCCGTAGACGGTGTGCGTGTGCCCCTCGGCGGTGGTCGAGACGAAGACCAGCCCGGCCACCCGGGCGGCGAAGTGCGCGGGGTGGCGGTGCGCGTACTCCATGATCGTCATGCCGCCCATGGAGTGTCCCGCCAGCACGGCCCGCCCGGCCGGGGCTACCGCGTCGAGCACCGCGGCGAGGTCGTCGCCGAGCTGGGCCAGGGTGGCGGTGGGCAACGCCATGCAGCTGGAGCGCCCGTGGCCGCGAGCGTCGTAGGTGACCACGCGGACCGCGCCCGCGAAGCGGTCGCGCAGGTCGCGGAGCTGCCGGTGCCAGGCGCGCCCGTCCAGCGTCCACCCGTGCAGCAGCACGGCGGTCACCTCGGCGTCGGCCGGCCCCTCCACCTCGACGTGCAGGCGGACGTCGTCGGGCAGGCGGACCTCGTGGACCTCCGGCATCGCCACCTCCCCCGGGCCGCGCGGAACCGTCACACCGGCGATACCCGGCGGTAACACCGGTTACCCGCCATGACACCACGGCAACCGTGTCGCTGAGAAGATTGGCAACCGGACCCGTGGCCGGCGGGAACCGGTCAGGCTGGCGGGCATGGCACCTCCGCCGGGCGACCCGGGCGGGCGCGCCGCCGGAGGTACGCCCCGCGCGGCGCTGGCCGAGCTGCTCGCCGGCAACCGGCGCTTCGTCAGCGGCCAGCCGATCCACGGCCACGACGTCACCGCCGCCGCCGCGACGGCCTCCGGCGACCAGCAGCCGTACGCGGTCCTGCTCGGCTGCATCGACTCCCGGGTGCCGCTGGAGGCGATCTTCGACCAGACGTTCGGCTCGATCTGCGTGATCCGCACCGGCGGGCACGTCCTGGACCGGGCGGTCCTCGGCTCCATCGAGTACGTGGTGGGGCAGCTCGGCGTACCCCTGGTGATGGTGCTGGGCCACGAGCGGTGCGGCGCGGTCGCGGCGGCGGTGGACGCGCTGCGCGCCGGCCGGCGGCCGGCCGGCGCGCTCGCGCACCTGGTCGACCAGATCGCGCCCGCCGTGACGGAGGTCGGCCC
>JAEYGD010000076.1 GCA_023402505.1 Actinomycetes bacterium | reverse complement strand
CCCCCACCCCCCGCGATCTTGCAGTTTCGGCCCTCGGATCGGGCTGTATGGGGCTTTTGTCGGGGCAGTAAGTGCAAGATCGCGAGCGGCGGGTGGGTCCGGGTCCGCGGGTGGTTACGCTTCGAGGGGTACGAGCGCTTGGGGAAGGGTTGGAAACAGTGCGGGTGTTGGCGGCTATGTCGGGCGGCGTGGACTCCGCCGTCGCGGCGGCGCGTGCCGTCGAGGCGGGGCACGACGTCACCGGGGTGCACCTCGCGCTGTCCCGCAACCCGCAGACGTACCGCACCGGCGCCCGGGGCTGCTGCACCCTGGAGGACTCGCGGGACGCCCGCCGGGCCGCCGACGTCATCGGCATCCCCTTCTACGTGTGGGACATGGCCGAGCGGTTCCACGCCGACGTGGTGGACGACTTCGTCGCCGAGTACGCGGCCGGGCGTACGCCCAATCCGTGCCTGCGCTGCAACGAGAAGATCAAGTTCGCCGCGGTGCTCGACCGGGCCGTCGCCCTCGGGTTCGACGCCGTGGTCACCGGCCACCACGCCCGGCTCGGCCCCGACGGGCTGCTGCGGCGCAGCGTCGATCTCGCCAAGGACCAGTCGTACGTGCTCGCCGTGCTGACCCGCGAGCAGCTGGACCGGTCGGTTTTCCCGCTCGGCGACTCGACGAAGGCGCAGGTCCGCGACGAGGCGGCGCGCCGCGGGCTGGCCGTGGCCGACAAGCCGGACTCGCACGACATCTGCTTCATCGCCGACGGCGACACCCGTGGCTTCCTCGCCCAGCGGCTCGGCGAGACACCCGGTGACGTGGTCGACGCCACCACGGGCGCGGTCGTGGGCAGCCACGCGGGCGCGTACGCGTACACCGTCGGCCAGCGTCGCGGCCTGCACCTGGACCGGCCGGCGCCGGACGGCCGGCCCCGCTACGTCCTGTCGATCACCCCGACGACCAACACCGTGACCGTCGGCCCGGCGGAGGCCCTGGAGGTCTCCCGGGTCCGGGCGGAACGCCCGGTGTGGACCGGCGGCGACCGTCCGGACGGCCCGGTCGAGTGCCAGGTGCAGCTGCGCGCCCACGGCGACGTGGTGCCCGCGACCGTCGTGGTGACCGCCGACGGCCTGCACGCCGAGCTGCGCCGCCCGGTCCGGGGAGTGGCCGCCGGGCAGGCGATCGTGGCGTACCGCCCCGACCCGGCCGGCGACATCGTGCTCGGCTCCGCGACCATCGCCGGCTGACCGGGCGGGTCGCGGCGACCAGTGCGCCGGTCCGGGCGGCAGGGAGCCGGGCACCCGATAGTCTTCCGCCGTGACAGATCAGGCGTGGCCGTGGCCCACCGGCGCGGCGACCGGCATCGGGTCGCTGCCCGGCACCGACATCGCGGAGGCCCAGCGGATCGTCCTCGGTGAACTGCCCGCCCTCCCGCACCTGCCGGAGCTGCCCGACCGCGGTCCGGGCGCCGAACTGGTCGGCCGTACCGCCGGCCTGCTCGTGGAGCTGCCCGTCGAGTTGTACGCGGCCCGCTGGCGCATCGCCTTGCGCCCCGGCCGGGACCTGCGCCGGGCCCGCGACCTGATGGAACGCGACCTGGACCAGCTCGCCGAGCAGGCCGAGACGTACGCCGGGCCGGTCAAGGTCCAGGTCGGCGGGCCGTTCACCCTCGCCGCGTCGCTGGAGCTGCCGATCGGCGGGCGGCTGGTCCGCGACCCGGGTGCGGTGCGGGACCTGGCCGGGTCGCTCGCCGAGGGGGTACGCGCACACGTCGCGGCCGTCGCGCGCCGCCTGCCGCGGGCGTCGCTGCTGCTGCAACTGGACGAGCCGTCGTTGCCGGCGGTGCTCGCGGGGCGGGTGGCCACCGAGAGTGGCTTCGGCACGTACCGGGCGGTGGAGTCCGGTGTGGCCGGCGCCCTGCTGCGCGGCGTCGTCGAGGCAGCCGGGGTGCCGGTCGTCGTGCACTGCTGCGCGCCGGACGTCCCGCTCGACGTGATCCGGCAGGCCGGCGCGGTCGGCGTGGCACTGGACCTCGGGTTGGTCACCGACCTGGACCCGCTGGGCGAGGCGATCGACGCGGGGTTGGGCCTGCTGGCCGGCGCCGTGCCCACGCGCGCGCCGTCGGCCGGTGGCGCGCCGACCTCCGCCCGGGTCGCCGACCGGGTACGCCAGCTCTGGGACCGCCTCGGGTTCCCCCGCCGCCGGCTCGCCGAGCAGGTGGTGGTCACCCCGGCCTGCGGGCTCGCGAACGCCACCCCGCAGTACGTCCGCGCGGTGCTCGCCGCCTGCCGCGACGCCGGGCGGCGGCTCGCGGAGGAGTGAGGTTTTCCGTCGTACCTCCGGGTCTACGCCGACCTGGCCGGCCACCCGTTCTGCCTGGTCTTCGGCGTCGACTGAGCGCCGCGGGAGGGAGTGCCGGTGCGGGGGTTGCCGCCGGGCGGCATGATCGCGGGATGATCGATCCCTCGCTGCGGCGGGCCGCCGGCTCGCTCTTCGGTCTCGCCTACGGTGACGCGCTCGGCAAGCCGACCGAGTTCCTCACCGTCGCCGAGATCGTCCGGCGCTACGGTCCGGCCGGTCCGCGCGAGCTGACCGGCGACCCGGCCCTGGTCACCGACGACACCCAGATGGCCCTGGCGGTCGGCTGGGCGCTGCACGACGCACCGGCGTCGACCCCGGAGGCGGTCGAGCCGCTGCTGCGGCGCCGCTTCGTCGACTGGTCGGTCAGTCCGGACAACAACCGGGCTCCGGGCATGACCTGCCTGCGGGCCTGCGGCGAGCTGGCCCGGGGGGTGCGGTGGCAGGAGGCGACCGTGGCCGGTTCGAAGGGCTGTGGGGCGAACATGCGGGTCACCCCGGTCGGGCTGCTCGACGTCGACCTCGACACGCTCGCCGGCCTGGCCCAGCTCCAGGCAGGGCTGACCCACGGCCATCCGACCGGCCTCGCGGCCAGTGAGCTGACCGCGTACGCGGTGCGGTTGCTCAGTGACGGCGTCGCGCTGGCCGAGGTGCCCGGTTCGCTCGCGGAGCGGGCCCGGGAGCAGCGCGGGCGCTACCGGGAGGACTGGCTCGGCGACCTGTGGCGGGTGGCCGGGGCCGCCGACCCGGTGGCCTTCATCGCGTCCGGCTGGGACGAGTGCCTCGCGGTCCTCGACCGTCTCCGGGTGGCCCTGGCCGCGCCGGACGACGGCGGCGACCCCTGCCGGCTCACCGGCGAGGGCTGGATCGCCGAGGAAGCGCTCGCCACCGCCCTGTACTGCGCGGTCCGGCACGCCGACGACCCGGTCACCGCCCTGGCCCGGGGCGCGACCACCGCCGGCGACTCCGACTCGATCGCCGCGCTGGCGGGCGCCTTCGTCGGCGCGGCCGTCGGCATGCCCGCCTGGCCCGCCGGCTGGGCCACCCGCGTCGAGTACGCCGACCAACTGGCCGCCCTGAGTACCCTGCTGCCGGTGCCCAGTCGCTGACCCCGCCCGGCGCCCCCGGCCGGTGGCGGGCGTGGTGGGTCAGTGGGGCAGCTTGCGGAGGTGGCGCCAGAGGTCGGGATCGCAGGTGCCGGCGCGGTCGGCGAAGGCGGTGAGCGGGATGCGGGTCGGCTCGGCGATGTTCACGAAGCTGTCGTGGCCGGCGTCCGGGTCCCAGTCCCGGGTCGGGATGGGCACGTGGTCGTCGCGGCCGCTCTTGTCCTGGCTGGTGATCTTCAGGACGTCGGCGCCCCGCGCGTCGGCACGCAGCACCAGGCAGGGGCGGACCTTGGAGCCGGTGCCGTCGGTGTAGGGGACGTCGGCCCACCAGATCTCCCCGGGCCGCGGGGCTGGCGCGTCGCCGGCCGGGCGCTGGCGGGGGGCCGTCGTGGTCCGGGGTCGCCCGGCCCGGCCCGGCCGGGTACGGGAG
>JAEYGD010000050.1 GCA_023402505.1 Actinomycetes bacterium | reverse complement strand
CCCCCACCCCGTCCTCCACCCACCCCCACCCGCCTGAGCCGGCACTTTCAGAGAAAGCGTGGCTTCTCGGGCGATCGAGGCCACTCTTTCGCTGAAAGTGCAGGCCGGCGGGGCGGGGTGGGGGGTGCGGGAGGCCCGGGTGGTGGGGGTGGGTGGGTGGGGGTGGGGGGTGCGCGGGTGGGTCAGGGGGCGGTGTAGGTCACTGTCACTCGCTCGTAGCCAAGGGAGCGGAGCAGCCCTTCCAGCATCTTGCGGGTGTTCTCCTCGGCGCGCTGGGTCAGGCCGCTGTCCCGGGCGGCGGTGGTGATCCGCTCCTCGGCGAGCCGGTAGACCTCCTGCTGCCGGTTCGGGTCGCCGTCGACCAGCTCACCGATCCGGTTGAGCAGACCGCGCTGCTCGGCGAAGACGTAGCTCTTCTCCAGGTCCAGGTTGGTGTTGCCGAGCTGGGGCGCGGGCAGCTTGATCTCGACGGACTTCCCGTCGGCGGACCGCACGATCGCGCCCTCGGAGATCTTGGTGAAGTCGACGTACGCCTCGACGCTGCCGGCACCGACGAAGAGCGTGCGCTGGTTGAGCAGCCAGTCCGGCACGTTACGCCGGTCGTTCTGCAGGTCGACCACGACCTGGAAGTTGCCCTCGGCGGCGACGTAGCGGCTCAGGTCCTGGATCGACTTGAGCAGCGGCGGCTGGCTGCGGTCGGTCTGCTCCTTGGCGAACGGGTTGCGGAAGTCGGGCAGGATACCGGTCGCCTGGACGCCGAGCAGCGCCACCACCACCAGCGCGGCCGCGCCGAGAGCCAGGAGCAGCCCGCGCAGCGGCCCGCCGGAGGCCGGCGCCCCCGGCTCCGGTGGCAGGTCGGACCGATCCTTGAGCGTGTCGGTGGTCGGATAACCCGGGAACTCGTGGGTGGGCTCTCTGCTGTCACCGTCGCGGGCCATGGCCCTCTCCGTCCTCGTCAGACACTGCGTCTGAGATGACGGTACGGCCCCCGTGCGACACCTGCTCGCCAAGAAACCCGATCGGGTGAACGCCCAGGTCAGGCGAACGCGGAAAGGCCGGTCAGCCGCTGGCCGACGACCAGCTGGTGGATCTCCGAGGTGCCCTCGTAGGTGAGGACGCTCTCCAGGTTGTTGGCGTGCCGCATCACCGGGTACTCGCCGGACACGCCGTTGGCGCCGAGAATCGTGCGGCACTGCCGGGCGATCGCGAGGGACTCCCGCACGTTGTTGAGTTTGCCGACGCTCACCTGGTCGGGGCGCAGCTGCCCGGCGTCGGCGAGCCGGCCCAGGTGCAGCGCCAGCAGGTACCCCTTGTTCCACTCGACGGCCATGTCGGCCAGCTTCGCCTGGGTGAGCTGGAACGCGGCGAGCGGCCTGCCGAACTGGGTGCGGCCGGTCGCGTACGACAGGGCGGTCTCCAGGCACTCGCGGGCGGCACCCAGCGCGCCCCAGACGATGCCGTGCCGGGCCTCGGTGAGGCAGCTGAGCGGCGCCTTCAGACCGGTCGCGCCGGGCAGTCGCGCGTCGGCCGGGAGGCGTACGTCGTCGAGGGAGATCTCGCCGGTCACCGACGCGCGGAGCGACATCTTGCGACGGATCTCCCGCGCCGCCACACCTGGCGTGTCCATCGGTACGGTGAAGCCGCGTACCCCCTCGTCGGTGCGCGCCCAGATCACCGCGACGTCCGCGACCGGCGCGTTGGTGATCCACATCTTGGTGCCGTGCAGCACCCAGTCGTCGCCGTCGCGGCGGGCCCGGGTGGTCATCGACGCCGGGTCGGAGCCGTGGTCCGGCTCGGTCAGCCCGAAGCAGCCGATCGCCTCCCCGGTCGCCATGGCGGGCAGCCAGCGCTGCTTCTGCTCCTCGCTGCCGTAGCGCCAGATGGCGTACATGGCCAGCGACCCCTGCACGGACACCAGCGAGCGGACGCCGGAGTCGCCGGCCTCCAGTTCCAGGCAGGCCAGCCCGTACGCGACGGCCGACGAGCCGGCGCAGCCGTACCCGGTCAGGTGCATGCCGAGCAGGCCCAGCTTGCCGAACTTCCGGGCGAGTTCCCGGGCGGGGACCTGGCCGTCCTCGTACCAGCCGGCGACGTGCGGGCGGACCGTGTCGTCGACGAGTCGACGCACGACGGCGCGGATCTGCCGCTCCTCGTCGCTGAGCGACGAGTCGATGTCCAGCAGGTCGAGAGGGCTCATGGAGGCCACCTTAACGAAGGCTCACTCCACCGCCTCGGAGAGCACGAGCACCCGGGCGTGGATCTGGTTGCGCTGCTGCAGCGCCGCGCGCAGCGCCCGGTGCAGGCCGTCCTCCAGGTAGAGCCCGCCGTTCCACTGCACCACGTGCGGGAAGAGGTCGCCGTAGAAGGTCGAGTCCTCGGCGAGCAGCTTGTCGAGCGCCAGCTCGCGCTTCGTGGTGATCAACTGGTCCAGGCGCAGCGGACGCGGAGGGATCTCGGCCCACTGCTTGAGCGTCAGGTTGTGCTCGGGGTAGGGACGCCCGTCCCGGACCGCTCTGAAGATCACGACGGCACGCTCCCTCCCCCTGACCGGCCGGCCCGCCGGGCCGGGTCGCGGTATGGCGCCGCGACCAGCGGCACCGACGACCGTGCCAGCCTAGCGGCCCCTGTCACGTCGCGTTCTGTTCCCCGATGTCAGTTTCGCTACCCGCAGTCCGCTTCTCAACCGGACGAACCCGCGCGCTCCGGTCAGCTCCACCGGCCACGGCGGACCACCTCGTCGACCGGACGCCGCCCGCGACGCAGGGACGGTGACCGATGGTCCGGCGCCCGGTAACCGACGGTGATCGCGCCGATCGGGTCGTACTCGGCCGGAACCCCGAACGCCGCCCGGTAGTCGTCCAGTTGTTGGGGCGGGATGCCGAAGAAGCACGCACCCAGGCCCTCGTCAACGGCGGTGAGCAGCATCAGCAGCGCGGCGAAGCCGGTGTCGATGTACCAGTACGGCACCGGCCACCGCTCGGTCGACCGGTCCGCCCAGCCCTTGTCCGGCTCCGCGTACCGGTCCAGGTACGCCGACCGGTTCGCGTGCGGGACGATGATCAGCGGCGCCCGCCGCATCCCGGCCAGCCACCGGTCCCGGCCACCCGTGTCCGGGGTGGCCGCCGTCCAGAACCGGTCCCGGTCCTCGGGGGTCTCCAGCACCAGGAAACCCCAGCCCTGGGAGAAGCCGGCCGACGGCGCCCGGATCCCCTGGTCCAGCAACCGGTCCACCACCTCCGGCGGGACCGGCCGGTCCGGGTCGTAGTTGCGGACCATCCGGCGGCGCCGGACCACCTCCGCGAACTCCACGCTCGCCTCCTCAGGCCATCGGCCGGACGCCCCAGACACCCCGCCAGGTGTCGCCGGGCTTCAACGTGATCAGATCCCGCCCGGACCGGAACGCGTCCGGCGGGCAGGTCATCGGTTCCACCGCCACCGAGCGCCGGTGCCGCTCCCCGGTCAGCGTGTCCCCGGTGAACACCTGCCACCAGCCGAACTGCCGGTCCGCCCAGATCCGCACCCGCGGCGCACCGTCCGGCCCGGCGAGGTCGACGGCCGAGCCGCCGTCGTCGTCCCGGACCACGTCGCCGAAGGTGTGGTCGAGCACCGCCCGGCCGATCCGGCGCGGCGTCCCCCAGTCGTACTCGGTGCCGGCGACCGGGGACACGGCGATCGGCAGCAGCCGGCCGTCCACCTGCAGCCGGCTGCGGGTCGGCAGCCGCAGCACCACGTCGTCCACCGCGACCCCGGGCACCCGCAGGTACGGGTGGGTGGCGAACCCGAACGGCGCCGGCTCCCCGCCGATGTTGGTGACCTCGTGCTCGGCGCGCAGCCCGTCCGGCCCGACGCTCCACCGGCTCCGCAGCCGCAGCGGCCAGGGATAGCCGGGCGTGGGGGCCAGCTCGTACCCGAGGGTCACCGCGTCGGCCGACCGCTCCAGCAGCTCCCAGGGCACCCAGTTGACCAGGCCGTGGATGGCCACGCCCCGCTCCGGCTCACTGATCGACAACTGGAGGTCCCGGTCGCCGAAGCGGTAGCTGCCGTCCCGGATCCGGTTCGGCCAGGGCGCCAGCACCTGGCCGGCACAGCCCGGGCACAATTCGTCGGCGGCGTACCCGTCAAGGTGGTCGACGCCGTCGTGCCGGTAGGTCCGGATCCCGCCACCGACCTCGACGAGCACGGCCTCGTGGCCGTCGGCGGCGATGGTCCACTGCGCGCCCGAGGGGGGACGCTGCCCGGGGGTGTCCATGTCGGGGACCTTAACCGGTCAACTCGCCTTGCCGCTCGGTGCGCTCGCCGCCCGGTAGCGCACCAGGGCCGGGAACGACACCGCCAGCAGCAGCGCGAGCACCACGGACGCCAGCCCGCCGCCGACCCAGGCCACGCCGGCGCCGCCGAAGCCGGCCGCCATCGCGCCGGCCCGCAGGTCGCCGAGGCGGGGGCCGCCCGCCACCACCACGGTGTTGACGCCCTGGAGCCGGCCACGCATCCGGTCCGGCGCGTACACCAGCAGCATCGACTGGCGCAGCACCGCGCTCACCAGGTCGGCCGCGCCGGCCACCGCGAGCAGCGCCACCATCAGCCACAGCTGCCGGGCCAACCCGGCGGCGGCGATGGCCAGGCCCCAGCCGACCACCGCCACGACCAGGGCCAGGCCCTGGCGGCGCAGCCGTCCGATCCAGCCGGAGGTGAGCCCGCCCAGCATCGCGCCGATGGCGATGGCGGCGTAGAGCCAGCCGACCGCCGCTCCGCCACCGAACCGGCCCTCGGCCACCTCCGGGAAGAGCGCCCGGGGCATCGCCAGGATCATCGCGATCAGGTCGATGGCGAACGAGAGCAGCAGCACCGGCGTGGTGGCGAGGTACCGGAAGCCGTCGACGATGCCAGCCAGCCCACCACGGCGTACCTCGCCCTGTGCGGGTGGCTCCGGCGGCATCGCCGGCAGGCGCAGCGTGGCCACCACCAGCCCGGTGAAGAGGAGGGCGTCCACCGCGTACGCGACCGGCAGTCCGTTCTCCGTGCCGAAGGCCGCGAAGATCAGGCCGGCGGCCAGCGGGCCGACCACCGAAGCCGCCGTGAACGTCGTGTAGTTCAGCGTGGCGCCGGACGGGACCAGTTCCGGCGGCAGCAGCCGGGGCAGGATCGCGGTGCGGGCCGGCGAGCTGATCGCGAACGCGATCGAGTGCACCGTGACCAGCGCAAGCAGCAGCACCGGGCTGCCGATGCCGAGCAGGGCGTGCGCCAGCAGGCCCAGCATCGACACCCACAACAGCGCCGAGCCGCCGAGCAGCACCCGCCGCCGGTCGCGGGCGTCGGCCACCGCGCCGCCCCAGAGCCCGAAGACCAGCAGGGGTACGAAGCCGGCGACGCCGAGCAGGCCGACCCAGAGCGAGTCCTCGGTCAGGGCGTACATCTCCACCGGGACGGCGACCGCGGTGAACTGGAACCCGAACATCGCCAGGGTGTTGCCGAGCCACATCCGGCGGAACGCCGGCACCCGGAGCGGGCGCAGGTCGATGGCCCAGCGTCGCGCACCCTGCCGCCGGGTCTCCGTGACCTCGGTCACGGCGCCAGCCGCTCGACTGCCCAACCCTCACGGGTACGCCGGAACCGCAGCCGGTCGTGCAGCCGGCTCGCCCGGCCCTGCCAGAACTCCACGCTGTCCGGCCGGATCCGCAGCCCGCCCCAGTGCCGCGGGGCGGGGATCGGCTCCACGTCGGCGAAGCGCTCCGCGGCGGCCCGGTACGCGGCCTCCAGCGCCGCCCGGTCCGGGACCACCCGTGACTGGTCGCTGGCCCACGCTCCCAGCTGGGAGCCGCGCGGCCGGCTGGCGAAGTACGCCTCGGTCTCCGCCCGGTCCAGCCGCTGCACCCGGCCGGCCACCACCACCTGCCGGTGCATGGCGAACCAGGGGAAGACCAGGCTGGCGTACGGGTTGGCGGTCACCTCGGTGCCCTTGCGGGAGCCGTAGTTGGTGAACAGGACGAAGCCGTCCTGGTCGTACCCCTTCAGCAGGACGGTGCGGCCGCTCGGCCGCCCGTCGGCGTCGGCCGTGCCGAACACCATCGCGTTCGGCTCGGGCAGCCCGGCCGCCACCGCGTCGGCGAACCAGCGGTCGAACTGGGTGTGCCAGTCGCCGGCCAGGTCAGCCTCGGTCAGGCCCAGGTCCGCCGCGTACTCGTTACGCATGTCCGCCGGCGGCACTGTGTCGCCCGTCACGTCCTCTCCCCTCCCGGCCCGGTCGCCCGCCACGTTACGGCGCAGGCCAGCCCCCACCGACAAGTGTCACCGACCGCCCCGCGACCGGTCCGGCGGGGGATGAGGCGCGGGGCACAGTTGTCACGGGTCGCAAACATCCTTAATCAGCAGGCAAGATGTCACGAACACATCCCTGAGGGTCGCCTGAGACGCCGGGCCGGATGCGGCCCGTGCGGGCGCACCGAGCCAGATCCAGGAGAGCGACATGGCCGACTTCAAACCCGGGCTCGAAGGCGTCGTAGCCTTCGAGACCGAGATCGCCGAACCCGACCGTGAGGGCGGTTCGCTGCGCTATCGCGGCGTCGACATCGAGGATCTGATCGGCCAGGTGTCGTTCGGCAACGTGTGGGCCCTGCTGGTGGACGGGCGCTTCGGCCCGGGCCTGCCGCCGGCCGAGCCGTTCCCGGTCCCGGTGCACTCCGGTGACATCCGCGTCGACGTGCAGTCCGCGGTGGCGATGCTCGCCCCGTACTGGGGGCTCAACCAGCTTCTCGACATCTCCAACGAGCAGGCCCGCGAGGACCTGGCCCGGGTGTCGGTCACCGCGCTCTCCTTCGTCGCCCAGTCGGCGCGCGGCCTCGGGCTGCCCGCGGTGCCGCAGAAGGAGATCGACAAGGCGTCCACCATCGTCGAGCGCTTCATGAAGCGCTGGCGGGGTGAGCCGGACCCGCGGCACGTCAAGGCCGTGGACGCGTACTTCATCTCGGCCGCCGAGCACGGCCTGAACGCCTCCACCTTCACCGCCCGCATCGTCGCCTCGACCGGCGCGGACGCCGCGGCCTGCATCTCCTCCGGCATCGGCGCGCTCTCCGGGCCGCTGCACGGCGGCGCGCCCTCCCGGGTGCTGAACATGCTCGAGGCCGTCGAGCGCAGCGGCGACGCCGAAGGGTACGTCAAGGGCGTGCTGGACCGCGGCGAGCGGCTGATGGGCTTCGGCCACCGGGTGTACCGCGCCGAGGACCCGCGCGCCCGGGTGCTGCGCCGCACCGCCAAGGAACTGGGCGCCCCGCGCTTCGAGGTCGCCGAGGCGCTGGAGAAGGCCGCTCTGGAGGAGCTGCACAGCCGCAAGCCGGACCGGGTGCTCGCCACCAACGTCGAGTTCTGGTCGGCGGTCGTGCTGGACTTCGCCGAGGTGCCCGCGCACATGTTCACCTCGATGTTCACCTGCGCCCGGATGGGTGGCTGGAGCGCCCACATCCTGGAGCAGAAGCGGCTCCAGCGGCTCGTCCGCCCGTCCGCCCGCTACGTCGGCCCGGGCCCGCGCAAGCCGCACGAGGTCGAGGGCTGGGACCAGGTCCCGCACGGCGTCTGACCCACTCCGGCGAACCCCCGTCCCGCCTCCGGGACGGGGGTTTTTCCGTCTGCCGATGCCGTCCCGTCGTCGCCCGGTCCGCGCCCTTTGCGGCGTCACCGTGGGTGGTTGGGCTCGCCACCCACAGGAGCCCGTCCGCCGCCTTTACTCTGCACCCCGATACGCACCAGCTACCCACCGTGAGGCCACCATGGGGGGCACCGGCGGGCCGAGGCCCGACCGGGCCCAGGTCATGCCACCTGGTGCGTCTTTGGGTGCAGAGCAAAGGCGGCGAACGCGGAACTGTGGACCGCGCCCGACGTCACCCTGAGCACATCCCGCTCGATGTCACCCACCGTCGCCAAGGCGCCGCGCTCACCTCCAGTCGGGGCCGGCCGGCCGGCGCCCGCGCTCATGTGGCGTACGCCTCAGCACCGCTGGTGGGACCGAGGGTCGACCGGCCGGTAACGGGTGGGAGGATGAGGATCGGCAGTGTCGCCGGACCGGGTTCGGGTCTCGGCCGAGCCGTGCGCGCCGCGCACGCCCCGCCGTCGATCCGCGCCCGGTGTAGACCGGGCCCGCCCTCGCCCTTGCGGAAGGATCTCCAAGACCGTGGCTGACGCACCGACCATCCGGATTCCCGACGACATCAAGCCCTCCGACGGGCGCTTCGGCTGCGGGCCGTCCAAGGTCCGTCCGGCGGCGGTCTCCGCGCTCGCCGACGTGGCGACCAGCTACCTGGGCACCTCGCACCGGCAGAAGACGGTCCGCGACCAGGTCGCCCGCCTGCGCCGGGGCATCGCCGAGTTCTTCGCCCTGCCCGAGGGGTACGAGGTCGTCCTCGGCAACGGCGGCACCACCGCCTTCTGGGAGGTCGCCACGTTCGGCCTCATCCGGGACCGGGCCCAGTTCGCGAGCTTCGGCGAGTTCGGCGCGAAGTTCGCCAAGGCGGTCAAGGACGCGCCGTTCCTCGGCGAGCCCACGATCCGCAAGTCGGAGGCCGGCACCGCCCCGAGCCTGGTCGCCGAGGCCGGTGTCGACGTCTACGCCACCCCGCACAACGAGACGTCCACCGGTGTCGCGGTGCCGATCAGCCGGGTGCCGGGCGCGGACGAGGGTTCGCTGCTCCTGGTCGACGCGACCTCGGGCGCCGGCGGGTTGGAGGTCAACGTCGGCGAGACCGACGTCTACTACTTCGCCCCGCAGAAGTGCTTCGGCTCCGACGGCGGCCTCTGGCTGGCCCTGATGTCGCCGGCCGCGCTGGACCGGGCCGCCGAGATCAAGGCGTCCGGCCGCTACGTTCCGGCCTTCCTCGACCTGGTCACCGCGATCGACAACTCGCGGCTGGAGCAGACCTACAACACGCCGGCCCTGGCCACGATCTTCCTGGCCGCCGAGCAGACCGACTGGATGAACGCGCAGGGCGGCCTGACCTGGGCGGCCAAGCGCACGGCCGAGAGCGCCGGCATCGTGTACGGCTGGGCGGAGCGCTCGGCGGTGGCCACGCCGTTCGTCGCCGACCCGGCGCTGCGGTCCAACGTGGTCGCCACGATCGACTTCGTCGAAGGGGTGGACGCCACGGCCGTCGCGAAGGCGCTGCGCGCCAACGGCATCGTGGACACCGAGCCGTACCGGAAGCTGGGCCGTAACCAGTTGCGGGTCGCGCTCTTCCCGGCGATCGAGCCGGCGGACGTCGAGGCGCTCACCGCGTCCATCGACTACGTGGTCGAGCGACTCTGAGCATCGTCACGGTGGGTGTCGACCGGAGACTCGGTCGACACCCACGGTGATCATCGCCGCAGCTCAATCGCGAATCGCCGGGTGTCGCATCTCCAACCTCTGGGCAGGAGAGCGTACGGTGGTGCGAGACGCCCGGGTGGCCGGACCTGTGGCGTGCGGCCAGCGAAGCGGGACGGAGGCAACGCTATGCGCCCAGTACGCTTCGTCGCCCTCTCCGAGGACGGCCAGGCGCTGGTGCTCGCCGACGAGGTGGGGCGACTCCTCGCCCTGCCGATCGACGAGCGCATCGCCACCGTGCTGCACACCGAGCCCGGTGCCGCGCCGCTGGCGGTCGCGCCGGCGCCCGCCGCCGACCCCGCGCCCTCACTGTCCCCGCGGGACATCCAGTCCCGGATCCGGTCCGGCGAGTCCGCTGAGGACGTGGCCCGCATCGCCGGCGTCCCGGTCGACCGGGTGCTGCGCTACGCCGGCCCGGTCCTCCAGGAGCGGGCCATGCTCGCCCAGCACGCCCGCCGCACCCGGCTGAAGGGCGCGGAGAAGCCCACCCCGCTCGCCGACGTGGTCAACGGCCGGCTGGCCCAGCACGGCATCGACACCGAGAAGATCTCGTGGGACGCGTGGCGCCGCGACGACGGCACCTGGCGGATCGTGGCAACGTGGCCGTCCGGCAAGGCCACCGCCCAGGCGGTCTGGGATCTGGACAAGACCCGGCAGTCGGTCACCCCGCACGACGACATGGCGCAGTACCTGTGCGCCGAGCGCCCCACGCCGATCCTCGGCCAGGAGCCGGC